>NZ_JBEOXT010000086.1:0-1093 GCF_040296685.1 Streptomyces sp. NPDC002054 | reverse complement strand
AGCCAGGTGAGGGCGAAGCTGATGCCGGCCAGGAGGCCGATGGCGGCGAGCCATTCGACGGCGGAGGCGGAGGGGTCGAAGCCCATCAGCCAGGCGACTCCGAAGACGAAGGCCATGGAGGCCAGGGTCTGGACGACGGAGGAGATGACGCGGGCGATGAGGATGGAGGGGCGGAAGATCGCCATGGTCTTGAACCGGGCGATGATGCCTTCGGTCATGTCGACGCTGGTGGAGACGGCGGTGCCGAGCATTCCGGTGGCGGCGGTCATGATGATCAGGCCGGGCAGGACGTAGTTGACGTATTCGGCACGGCCGCCGCTTGGGCCGACACCGGTGCCCAGGACCCCGCCGAAGACGTAGACGAAGAGCAGGAGGAACAGGACCGGGATACCGATGATCGAGATGGTCGTTGTCGGGTAGCGGAGCTGGTTCTTGACGTTGCGGCGCAGCAGGGTGACGGAGTCGGCTACGGCGTAGGTGACGGTGCTCATACCTGGACCTTCTTCTCGGTGTCGGCGGGCGTGGTGGTCTCGGTGCCGGTCTTGGTCTGGCCGGTGAGGGCGAGGAAGACGTCGTCGAGGTCGGGGGTGTGCAGGGACATCTCGTGGATGGTGGTGGTGTCGAGGCGGTTCAGGACGGACTGGACGTTCTGGGCGCTGCCGTCGGAGGGGATGCGGAGCTTGAGGTCCTCGTCGTTGCGGGTGAAGGGGACCGTCAGGGTCCGGGCGGCGAGGTCGAGGGCGTAGGCGGTGGTGAACTGCAGGTCGATGCTGCCGCCGGGAACCTTCCGCTTCAGCTCCTCGGGAGTGCCCTGGGCGACCAGCCGGCCACCGTCGAGGACAGCGATCTGCTCGGCGAGCTGGTCGGCCTCTTCCAGGTACTGGGTGGTGAGGAAGATGGTGACGCCGTCGGCGACCAGGCCGCGGATCATCTCCCACATCGAGCGCCGCACCCGCGGGTCCAGACCGGTGGTGGGCTCGTCCAGGAAGATCACCTGCGGGCGGCCGACCAGGGTCATCGCCAGGTCCAGACGCCGCTTCATACCGCCGGAGAAGGTGATCACCGGCTTCTTCGCGGCCTCGACCAGGTCGAA
>NZ_JBEOXT010000085.1:0-1139 GCF_040296685.1 Streptomyces sp. NPDC002054 | reverse complement strand
CTAGTCTTCTGAGTCAGGAATTCCGTTCAGATGTGTAGGCTTGGCCTGTGGCGCGTACTGGGCGGCCGAAGGCCGAGTTGATCCTGTCGGGTGAGGAGCGGGCTGCGCTCGAGGGGTGGGTGCGGCGCCGTTCCACGCCGCAGGCGTGGGCCTTGCGCTGTCGGATCATCCTGGCCTGCGCGGAAGGTGCTTCCAACAAGGACGTTGCTGCCCGGCTCGACTCGACGCCGCATGCGGTGGGCCGCTGGCGGGCGCGTTTCGTCGAGCATCGGATCGCCGGCTTGGGCGACATGCCCCGCTCGGGCGGTCCCCGGACGGTGACCGACGAGCAGGTGGCCTCGCTGGTCACCAGGACACTGGAGTCGGCTCCGAAGAACGCGACCCACTGGTCGACTCGCTCGATGGCGAAGGAAGTGGGTCTTTCGCAGTCGACCGTGTCACGGGTCTGGCGGGCGTTCGGCCTGCAGCCACATCGCTCGGAGACGTTCAAACTGTCGACAGACCCTTACTTCGTCGACAAGGTCCACGACGTCGTCGGCCTCTATCTGGACCCGCCCGAGCGGGCCCTGGTCTTCTGCGTGGACGAGAAGTCTCAGATCCAGGCATTGGACCGCTCGCAGCCGGTGTTGCCGATGATGCCCGGAGTGCCGCAACGCGTCACGCATGACTACGTCCGCGCCGGGACCACCACTCTGTTCGCCGCTCTCGAGGTGGCCACTGGCAAGGTCATCGGTTCCCTGCACCGCCGCCACCGCGCCGAGGAGTTCAAGAAGTTCCTCATCAAGCTCGACCGGGAAGTGCCGGACGGCCTCGACATCCACCTCGTGCTGGACAACTACGCCACCCACAAGACCCCGGCCATCAAGACCTGGCTGCTGGCCCACCCCCGGTTCCACCTGCACTTCACACCCACCGGATCGTCCTGGCTCAATCTTGTGGAGCGATGGTTCGCCGAGCTGACGAACAAGCAGATACGACGAGGCGTCCACAAGACCGTCCAGGCCCTGGAGAAGGACATCCGGACATGGATCGCAGCCTGGAACACCGACCCCAGGCCCTACGTCTGGACCAGGACCGCGGACGAGATCCTCGAACGCCTCGCCTCATATCTGAACAGAATTCCCGACTCAGAAGACTAG
>NZ_JBEOXT010000084.1:0-1153 GCF_040296685.1 Streptomyces sp. NPDC002054 | reverse complement strand
GTTACTGACCTTGAAGGCGGGTTGTCGCAGGGGCTGACGAGCGGTGATCGTCGCGGTATGCCGGGTATATGAGGTATCCGCAGGGTGGTGGTCTGACCGCGGAGAGGCAAGCCTTCCGCGAGCGGATCCGGATGGAGGCAGCGGCGATGTTCGCCGCCGGGCGGGGCAGTACGGACATCGCGAAGGAGTTACGGGTCAGTGTCCGGTCGGTCCAGCGATGGCGGCAGGCCTGGAAGGCGGACGGCCGGAAAGGGGTTCGATCCCGCGGCCCGGCGTCCAGGCCGAAGCTGAGCGACGCCCTGTTCGCCGTGCTCGAGGAGGAGCTGGCCAAGGGACCGGTCGCGCATGGCTGGCCGGACCAGCGATGGACGCTGGCCAGGATCAAGACCCTGATCGGCCGGCGGTTCCACAAGTCGATGACGCTGTCGGGGGTCTCGCAGATGCTGCGGCGGCATCGCTGGAGTCATCAGGTTCCTGCCCGTCGTGCGGTCGAGCGTGACGAGGCGGCGGTGGCCGGCTGGGTGAAGGACGTATGGCCGCACGTGGAAACACCGCGGCGGCGCTCGGGGCCTGGATCGTCTTCGAGGACGAAGCCGGATTCTCGATGACGCCGCCGACCACCCGCACCTGGAGCCGGCGCGGCACCACACCCGTGATCCGAGTCCGCGGCCGTTCCCAGCGCCGCTTCTCCATCGCAGCCCTGTGCTGCTACAAACCCGGCGAACGCTCCCGCCTCGTCTACCGGCCCAAACAACATGCCGGCCACAAGGCCGGGAGTCGCAAGAGCTTCGCGTGGACTGAGTACCGCGACCTCCTCATCGCCGCCCACCAGCAACTCGGCGGACCCATCGTCCTCGTCTGGGACAACTTGAACGTCCACAAAGACCGCCGAATGAGGGCCTTCATCGACGCACAAGACTGGATCACCGCCTACCACCTGCCGTCTTACGCGCCCGACCTCAACCCCGTCGAAGGCATCTGGTCAATCCTCCGCCGCACCACCCAGGCCAACACCGCCTTCACCGACCCGAGCCACCTCATGCGCCGACTCCGACACGGCCTTCGCCAGATTCAATACCGCAGCGACATCATCGACGGATGCCTCACCGGAACCGGACTCACACCAACGACACCACGACTACAAACTGAGTAG
>NZ_JBEOXT010000083.1:0-1445 GCF_040296685.1 Streptomyces sp. NPDC002054 | reverse complement strand
GTCCTACCTTTCTTGATGTGGGCCTGAACTGGTCATTCGTAAGATCGGTGGGGCCCAGGGGTCCCGGGTATGGCTGTCACTGTGACGCCGTTGGATGGCTTAGGAGACTTGGCCGCCCGGGGCCCCGCGACGACTCGACCGCTAATTGGGAGACGCGACCCGATCGCTGTGTAGGACAACGTCGGCGAGGTCGTCTGCTGGGTTCATGTACGACGAGCTGGCGGAGGTGGCCGTGCCCGAGATCTGGGCCGGAGTGGACATCGGCAAGGAACATCACCATTGCGTGGTGATCGACACCCATGGCAAGCGGCTGCTGTCACGGCGGGTACTGAACGACGAGAGCGAACTGCTCAGACTCGTGGCCGACGTGCTGGAGCTGTCGCAGGACGTGCTGTGGGCGGTGGACATCAACCACGGTGGGGCCGCGCTCCTGCTCGGCCTGCTGGTCAGCCACGACCAGCACATCACCTACATCACCGGCCTGGCCGTCCACCGTGCCTCGGCCGGCTACCGGAGCCAGGCCAAGACTGATGCGAAGGACGCCTTCGTCATCGCCGACCAAGCCCGCATGCGCACCGACCTCGGCGTCCTGCGGCCCGGCGACGAGATATCGGTCGATCTGCGTACTCTGGTCACCCGCCGCACCGATCTGGTCTGTGACCGGACCCGGCAGATCAACCGACTGCGTGCCCAACTCCTGGAAATAGCGCCGGCGTTGGAACGCTGTCTGGAGATGACGAAGAAGGGGCCGGTCATGCTGCTGACCGGCTACCAGACCCCGGCCGCGATCCGCCGCGCCGGCACCTCGCGCATCGCGACGTGGCTGAAGAACCGCAAGGTCTACGGCAGCGCGGCCCTGGCCCGGGCCGCCGTGGAGGCGGCCGAGGCACAGTTCACCGCGCTGCCCGGCGAGAAACTCGCGGCCGACATGGTGGCCCGACTCGCGAAGGGGGTGATTGCCCTCGATGCCGAGATCGCCGAGCTCGAAGCTCTCATCGAGGCCCGGTTCCGCGAGCACCCACACGCCGAAGTGATCCAGAGCCTGCCCGGCATGGGCACTCTGCTGAGCGCGGAATTCCTCGCCGCGACCGGCGGTGACATGGATGCCTTCGGTAACGTCGACCGCCTCGCCGGCTACGCCGGCCTCGCGCCCGTCCCCCGCGACTCCGGGCGCGTCAGCGGAAACCTCCACCGCCCTCGCCGCTACCACCGCGGCCTGCTCCGCGCCTTCTACCTTTCCGCGTTCGCCAGTCTCCGAGGCTGCCCGGCCTCGAAGCGGTTCTACGAACGCAAGCGGGCCGAGGGCAAGGGCCACAAGCAAGCGCTGCTGGCGCTCGCCAGACGCCGGGCCAACGTCCTGTGGGCCATGATCCGCGACGGAGCGTGCTACCAAGCCGCACCACCGGTCACGGCGCGAGCTTGACAATGTCATTGGGAAGTCTCCT
>NZ_JBEOXT010000082.1:0-1612 GCF_040296685.1 Streptomyces sp. NPDC002054 | reverse complement strand
CTTGATCTTTAACCTGTGCGGCGGGGCCGTGGGGTCGTCGACTTAGCCTTCTGGGACGTTGCAGTGCCCGTCTTGCGGGGTGTGTGGACGTCATGACGTGGGGTGGGTCGCCTGTTCTTGCGCCCTGGCGGACGTCCAGGTCCAGGGAGGGTGGGTTTCGGTGCTCGGGCTGGGCAGGCGGTGTTGGGGCGGATGTGCCGGAAGTCGCGACGGACTCGGGCTGGGGTGAGGCGGTCGGAGGGCGTGGGTTTCTCCCATGGACGGTGTCGGTCGGCTGCCAGTGGCCGGGCCAGTCGCAGTTGGGTGTAGACCGCGAGGATCAGCCAGGTCCAGCGGTCCGCCGCCTCGGGTGTGCGGATCTTCGGGCAGGTCCAGCCGAGGGTCTGTTTGAACAGGCGGAAGGTGTGCTCGATGTCGAAACGCCGCAGGTAGGCCTGCCAGAGCCGGTCGACGCCGACGGGGTCGGCGCCAGAGCCGGACCACCACAGCCAGACCGGCTTGGGGGTGGCTCCGCTGGGCAGGTGGTCGATGTCCAGGCGGATCACCGTCCCCTCGACGATCGGGAGGGTGCCGTCGGCTGCGGCCCAGGAAGAGCGGTGGGTGAGTTTGGGGTGGAGTCGGTCCCACGAGCGGGCTCGGGCGGTGCCATAGAGGCGTGTGTCAGTGGCGGTCTCGGTGTCTGGGGTGCCCCAGGTGTCAGGCTGCCCGAACACGAACTCGCCGCCGTGCCGCAGCGGACGGCCCATGGTGTGGGGCTGCCGCTGCGGTGCGGGCCGGCGCAGGACGCGGTCCGAACGCATCCGGGCCAGGACCTGGACCGGCAGGTCCCGCAGGAGGTGGGCCAGGCGGGGTGCGTCGTATCCGGCGTCCGCGATGACGAGGACTTCCGGGTCGCCGGTCTGCCACTGCCCGGTGGCGATCAGCCGCTCGATGAGTTCGCGCAGCTGCCGGGAGGTGACGGTGGCTGTGTCGTCCCCAGGTGCCAGCCGCAGCGCGTCCAGCGGGGCGGTCCACGAGCTGCGGCCCGGCTCCAGCGCGCAGATGATCGAGTATGGCCAGCCCGGAACGGGGATGTGCTGGTCCTTCCCTCGTCCGTAGGTGTGGCACAGGATCCGCTGGGGTGAGGTGTGGGCGTCGGGCCGCAGCCAGCACGTGACATCGACGGCCAGGACCAGCCGGCCGTCGACAGCCCGCGGCAGCGACACCGAGGCCAGGGCCCGCCGCATCCGGTCCGCGTCGACCCGGCCCTGTGCGACAGCGGCGTAGAGCCCTCCGTGACCACGACGGTGTTCGCCAACCAGCGACAGCTCGGCCAGCGATCTCACCGGCCCGTCACCGCACAGAACCGCGTCAGCCAGCTCGAACAGTGCATCCGAACGAGCGGTGAGACAGGAGTAGAACTCGCCTCGGAAGCGTGACAGTTCCGCCAGCGGCTCCCGCCGGGCATCACGATGCAGCAGACTCATCCTCACGGCCTTCGCGCTGGACATGTGTGTTCCTTGGTCGGAGCACATGATCCAGTCGAAGGCCGCTTCCGTGTACGGCGGTTACCGAACCGAGTGATCAAGTACGACGCACCGTTCGACGCCGGACGTTAAAGATCAAGCTAAGG
>NZ_JBEOXT010000081.1:0-2561 GCF_040296685.1 Streptomyces sp. NPDC002054 | reverse complement strand
AACGTGTCCCAGATGCGGCCCTGCAAGGGTGCCTGAGCAGCGGCTGCCGCCCGACCGGCCGCCCTGTCGGGCGGAAAGCTCCATTTCCCCGAAGCCCGGACCTATTTGGCGAGGCCAGGCCATGGGCGCCACCGATCGCTACGCGCTCCGGTCGGCATAGCGTCCCCGGACCGCCCGTGGCTGGGCATAAGCCGCCAATGACCGTTATCCGTTCCGGCCGTCTCAGCGGCCTCGTCCCGTCTGTGGCCGGGCACAGGCCGCCAACGACCACTACACCCTCCGGCCGGTTTGGCGTCCGAGGACCGTCTGTGGGCGGACACAAGCCGCCAACGATCGCTACGGGCTTCTGCCGTCAGGCGGCAGACGGACCGGCCGTGGCCGGATACGGGCCGCCACCGACGGCTACGGGTGGGTGATCACTGGCCTACTCGGCCGTCGACT
Organism: Streptomyces sp. NPDC002054; assembly: GCF_040296685.1. Lineage (NCBI taxonomy): Bacteria > Bacillati > Actinomycetota > Actinomycetes > Kitasatosporales > Streptomycetaceae > Streptomyces > Streptomyces sp. NPDC002054. The sequence continues at coordinate 2,120 of NZ_JBEOXT010000081.1, read as the reverse complement.
CGCTCGCGCAGGAGGTCGGCGTGGCCGCAGTGTCGTGCGTACTCCGCGATCTGTGCCACCAGGACGTCGCGGAGCTTCTCCTCCCCGCCGGGTTCGGGGCCGAGTTCGTTGAAGCCGGCGTTTCGGGTGTCGAGGTCGGTGACGTTGGCCAGGTAGCGGTCGGTGAGTTCGATCTCTGCGCGCCACTGCCGCCAGGCGTCCTCCACGACCGCCGGGTCGGCGATCGCGCCGTTCCAGTCGCCGTCGCGGTCCTCTTCGGTGCGGTACAGCATCGGCGCGTTCTCACCGGCCATCACCCGGCGAAAGCGCCGCTCCTCCTCGGTCATGTGCCGCACCAGCCCGAGCAGGGACATCGTGGACGGCGGTACGGAGCGCAACGCCATCTGTTCGGCGTCCAGGCCCGCGCACTTCATTTCCAGAGTGAGTCGGTGGCCACGCAGGTGGTCGAGCAGCATGCCGCGTTCGTCGGTGATCGCGGTATCGGTCTCGCGCGGGTCGTCGGCCGGATCAACCCACATGTCGGCATAGACGGTTGACTGCGTCCACCGGGTCACTGCTGGTTCATTGCCGTGCTCACTCAAGTCCATGCGGGCATGGTCGCGAGCGTCGACACTGCCCGCCACCGAATATTGAGCATCTGCGCTGGTGAACAGCTCGGAGCGGACGAGTTCGAGGAGGCGGCCCAGCCAGTTGCGGCCGTCGGGGGCGTCTCGCCAGAAGGGGGAGATCGAGAGGCCGGTGTAGCTCAACCTCGCCTCTCCGGTGGAGAGAAGGACCTCCGCGAGGTCCGCGTGCTGGGCGAACTTCGCCCGGAGGAGATCCGTCATGACGGCGAGCTGCACGGCCGACGGTTGGGACGGTCCGGCGGTGAGGGCGGTGTAGGCCTCGTCGACGGACGGATGTGTCCGTCCGTCGATAGCGACTGGTGAGGGATATTCGTTGCGGAGGACGAACAGGCCGAGCGTCTCGGGCCAGCCGTCCTGCTCGTTGAGAGTGATGGTGGCGACCGGATCGTTGGCGTATCGGATCCGCTCGTCCGCCGCTGCTTCGTCGGCGCAGATGAAGTAGTCCAGCGTCTGCTGGTGCATGAAGGCCGTGACCACCGGGCCGTCGCCGTCCACGGGCTGCCCGATGTCCGTCGAGAGGACGCGCAGCGGGCGGTCCTGGCGGTCCATATCGCCAAGGACGTGGATACGGCGGTGTGGCGGGACCTTCAGATACGCCTCGCGCAACGCGATGCGGTGGGGCTCCGAAGGGGCGTCCCGGTAGCGACGGATCGCGTCCCAGCAGCGGTCCGTGCTGGTCGGGCGGCTGTTGAGGGCCTCGATCTGGTCGGCGATCTCGGACATGAACCCTTCGCGTGTCAGGGGCTCACCTCGGCGGGACCGCCATTTGGACGGTTCGACCGGCAGGTCGTGCGTGGTGGGATCCGTCGCCGAGATCCGGCCGGAGGCCAACTCGCGTTTCAAGCCTGCCATGTCGGTGAGTTCGGGGGAACCGATCGCTCCGTCCGCATAGACGAGCAGATCCTCGATGTAGTAGGAACCGCTCCACCCTCGACGCCACACATGGCGCCACACCCCGTCGATTCTCTCCCCGTCGACAACCCGGTACATAGGTCCCCGCCACGTCATGCGAGCACGTTATCCCTGCCGGTCCAGACCGTCCCACCGTGGATTCAATTCCTGCCATGGCGGTCCCCGCCCGGAGCCCGTAGCGGTTGGTGGCCGCCCGTGTCCGACCACAGACGGTCCTCGGACGCCATCCGGCCCGGTGGGTGTGGTGGTCGTTGGCGGCCTATGCCCGGCCACGGACGGTCTGCAGCCGCTGAGACCACCGGAGCGCGCAGCGGTTGGTGGCGGCCTATGCCCGGCCACGGGCGGTCCGCCTGTCGCCTGACGGCAGGAGCGCATAGTGGTCGGTGGCGGCCTATGTCCGGCCACGGACGGTCTGGAGACGCTAAACCGGCCGGAGCGCGTAGCGATTTGGGGCGCCTCATGGTCTGGCATGGCCAATTGAGCTGGGGCTTCGGGGAAATGGAGCTCTCCGCCCGACAGGGCGGCCGGTCGGGCGGGAGCCGCTGCTCAGGCACCCTCGCGTGGCCGCATCTGGGACACGTC
>NZ_JBEOXT010000080.1:3277-4710 GCF_040296685.1 Streptomyces sp. NPDC002054 | reverse complement strand
CTTCAGAACTAACACAGTGGACGCGAGCAACTGAGGACAAGCCCTCGGCCTATTAGTACCAGTCAGCTCCACCCGTTACCGGGCTTCCACATCTGGCCTATCAACCCAGTCGTCTACTGGGAGCCTTACCCTCTCAAGGAGGTGGGAATACTCATCTTGAAGCAGGCTTCCCGCTTAGATGCTTTCAGCGGTTATCCCTCCCGAACGTAGCCAACCAGCCATGCCCTTGGCAGGACAACTGGCACACCAGAGGTTCGTCCGTCCCGGTCCTCTCGTACTAGGGACAGCCCTTCTCAATATTCCTACGCGCACAGCGGATAGGGACCGAACTGTCTCACGACGTTCTAAACCCAGCTCGCGTACCGCTTTAATGGGCGAACAGCCCAACCCTTGGGACCGACTCCAGCCCCAGGATGCGACGAGCCGACATCGAGGTGCCAAACCATCCCGTCGATATGGACTCTTGGGGAAGATCAGCCTGTTATCCCCGGGGTACCTTTTATCCGTTGAGCGACGGCGCTTCCACAAGCCACCGCCGGATCACTAGTCCCGACTTTCGTCCCTGCTCGACCCGTCGGTCTCACAGTCAAGCTCCCTTGTGCACTTACACTCAACACCTGATTGCCAACCAGGCTGAGGGAACCTTTGGGCGCCTCCGTTACCCTTTGGGAGGCAACCGCCCCAGTTAAACTACCCATCAGACACTGTCCCTGATCCGGATCACGGACCGAGGTTAGACATCCAGCACGACCAGAGTGGTATTTCAACGGCGACTCCACAACCACTGGCGTGGCTGCTTCAAAGTCTCCCACCTATCCTACACAAGCCGAACCGAACACCAATATCAAACTGTAGTAAAGGTCCCGGGGTCTTTCCGTCCTGCTGCGCGAAACGAGCATCTTTACTCGTAGTGCAATTTCACCGGGCCTATGGTTGAGACAGTCGAGAAGTCGTTACGCCATTCGTGCAGGTCGGAACTTACCCGACAAGGAATTTCGCTACCTTAGGATGGTTATAGTTACCACCGCCGTTTACTGGCGCTTAAGTTCTCAGCTTCGCAACCCCGAAAGGTCACTAACCGGTCCCCTTAACGTTCCAGCACCGGGCAGGCGTCAGTCCGTATACATCGCCTTACGGCTTCGCACGGACCTGTGTTTTTAGTAAACAGTCGCTTCTCGCTGGTCTCTGCGGCCACCCCCAGCTCAAGGAGCAAGTCCTCTCACCAGTGATGGCCCCCCTTCTCCCGAAGTTACGGGGGCATTTTGCCGAGTTCCTTAACCATAGTTCACCCGAACGCCTCGGTATTCTCTACCTGACCACCTGAGTCGGTTTAGGGTACGGGCCGCCATGAAACTCGCTAGAGGCTTTTCTCGACAGCATAGGATCATCCACTTCACCACAATCGGCTCGGCATCAGGTCTCAGCCTTATATG
>NZ_JBEOXT010000080.1:1806-3182 GCF_040296685.1 Streptomyces sp. NPDC002054 | reverse complement strand
TATGAGGGACGGATTTGCCTACCCCTCGGCCTACACCCTTACCCCGGGACAACCACCGCCCGGGCTGGACTACCTTCCTGCGTCACCCCATCGCTTACCTACTACAAGTCTGGTTCGTCGGCTCCACCACTTTCCTTTCCCCGAAGGGTCCGGAACGGCTTCACGGACTTAGCATCGCCTGATTCGATATTGGGCGTTTCAAAGCGGGTACCGGAATATCAACCGGTTGTCCATCGACTACGCCTGTCGGCCTCGCCTTAGGTCCCGACTTACCCTGGGCAGATCAGCTTGACCCAGGAACCCTTAGTCAATCGGCGCACACGTTTCTCACGTGTGTATCGCTACTCATGCCTGCATTCTCACTCGTGAACCGTCCACAACTGCCTTCCGGCGCTGCTTCACCCGGCACACGACGCTCCCCTACCCATCACAGCGCCCGTTGGGGCTATTGCTGCAATGACACGACTTCGGCGGTACGCTTGAGCCCCGCTACATTGTCGGCGCGGAATCACTTGACCAGTGAGCTATTACGCACTCTTTCAAGGGTGGCTGCTTCTAAGCCAACCTCCTGGTTGTCTCTGCGACTCCACATCCTTTCCCACTTAGCGTACGCTTAGGGGCCTTAGTCGATGCTCTGGGCTGTTTCCCTCTCGACCATGGAGCTTATCCCCCACAGTCTCACTGCCGTGCTCTCACTTACCGGCATTCGGAGTTTGGCTAAGGTCAGTAACCCGGTAGGGCCCATCGCCTATCCAGTGCTCTACCTCCGGCAAGAAACACACGACGCTGCACCTAAATGCATTTCGGGGAGAACCAGCTATCACGGAGTTTGATTGGCCTTTCACCCCTAACCACAGGTCATCCCCCAGGTTTTCAACCCTGGTGGGTTCGGTCCTCCACGAAGTCTTACCTCCGCTTCAACCTGCCCATGGCTAGATCACTCCGCTTCGGGTCTAGAGCGTGCAACTCAATCGCCCTATTCGGACTCGCTTTCGCTACGGCTTCCCCACACGGGTTAACCTCGCTACACACCGCTAACTCGCAGGCTCATTCTTCAAAAGGCACGCAGTCACGAGACACCAAGCAAGCTTGATGTCCGACGCTCCCACGGCTTGTAGGCACACGGTTTCAGGTACTATTTCACTCCGCTCCCGCGGTACTTTTCACCATTCCCTCACGGTACTATCCGCTATCGGTCACCAGGGAATATTTAGGCTTAGCGGGTGGTCCCGCCAGATTCACACGGGATTTCTCGGGCCCCGTGCTACTTGGGAGATGAGCAAGCAAGCCGCTGATGTTTCGTCTACGGGGGTCTTACCCTCTACGCCGGACCTTTCGCATGTCCTTCGACTACATCAACGGTTTCTGACTCGCCC
>NZ_JBEOXT010000079.1:0-4795 GCF_040296685.1 Streptomyces sp. NPDC002054 | reverse complement strand
TCGGAGACCGCGCCGACGAACGTGGTCTTGCCCACGCCGAAGCCGCCCGCCACCACGATCTTCGCGGAGGTGGTGGAGCGAGCCGCTCCGCCGTTAGAGCTTGCGAAGTCCACTGAGCACCCTTTCGAGCAGTGTCACATCTGGCTGGCCGCCGGCGGACTCGTCGCCGCCGGGCTGATGAATGGCGACAAGGCCCGCCTCTGCCAGGTCGGCGACGAGGATTCGGGCAACGCCGAGAGGAATGGAGAGAAGTGCCGAGATCTCCGCGACGGATTTGATCTCCTGGCACAGGCGGCAGATGCGCTGGTGCTCGGGCAACTGCCCTTGCAGCCGGGCGGGATCCGCCGTGGTGCTGACCAGTGCCTCGATGGCGAGCTGGTAGCGCGGCCGGGTCCGGCCGCCGGTCATTGCGTACGGGCGCACCAGCGGGTTGTGCGCCTTCGGCGCCTGCGGCTGCGAGGCCCGAGGGGCTCGCTGGGCCGGCGCGTAGGGCTGCTGGGGCTGCTGGCCGTACGGCTGGTTCTGGTACGGGTTCTGCTCCGGCACGGGACGGCTGGGAGCGGAGGGGAAGTTGAAGCGGTTCTGGTCGTGCCCACCCTGCGGCTGTTGCGCGCCGCCATAAGGATGTCCTCCTGGGGGTGTTGTCACGTTTCCTCCTCCGACTCCAAAACGCAGTACTCCCGTTGGAACCGCGCCACCGCACCTTAAGGCGCGATGACGCGAAACGCACTGCCTGTCTGCTAGCTGAGAAGACTTCCCTGGAGTTCGGCGCGCAGGTCCGGGGTGAGGACACTGCCCGCACGATCCACCAGAAGAGCCATCTCGTACCCCACAAGGCCGATGTCGCACTCGGGGTGCGCCAGTACGGCCAGCGAGGATCCATCGGAGACGGACATGAGGAAAAGGAACCCTCGGTCCATCTCGACCACGGTCTGGTTGACGGCCCCACCCTCGAAGATCCGGGAGGCACCGGCGGTCAGCGAGGTCAGTCCGGAGGCCACGGCCGCCAGCTGGTCGGCGCGGTCGCGCGGAAACCCTTCGGACATCGCCAGAAGAAGGCCGTCGGCGGAGACCACCACTGTGTGGGACACCCCGGGGGTGTTGTCCACAAAGTTTGTGATCAACCAGTTCAGGTTCTGCGCCGCCTGGCTCATCGCGCTCACACTAACGCTCCTGGTCATAGCTGTTACTTGACTGCTCCGAACCCGCACTGCGTCCCTGCTGGACACCGCGTCGCAGGTTACTCAGCCTGCCACGAACGTCCTCCGGGGCGCGGGAGACCTGTGGGCCGCCCTGCGGGGTCGACTCCGCTGCACCCTCGACCAGGTTGGCCTTGGGCACCCGCCGAGGGAGACCGGACGGGGTGACCCCGCCCGCCTTCGGCTCACGGAGCTTGCCGGCCTGCTGCCAGCGCTCGTCGTTGGCCGAGCGCCAGCCCGGACCGTTCTGATCCTGCTCCGGTGCCGCGGGGGACCGCTGCTCGAAGAGGGACTTGGTGGGCTCCGCTTCCTGCTGTGCCGGCTGCCACTGCTGCTGGCTGCCGCGACGCGGCAGACCCGCGCCGGTCAGCTGGTGACCGGTGTCGGCAGCGGCATCCGGACGGTCGAAGCCTACGCGGTCCTGGGCCCGTTCGGGAGCGGCCGGGGGTTCCGATTCGGTTCCGTAGTCCTGCTGGTAGGGAGCCTGGTAGGAGCTCTGCTCCGGCCACCCTGCCTGGTGGGACTGGTTCTCGAAGCCGGAGTCGTAGCCCTGCTCGGCCTGCTGCCGGTCCTGGTACGAGCCCTCCGGATAGGTATACCCGTCCTGCGGGTAGGACTCATAGCCGGGCTGGTTCGGCTGAGCGTCGTAGCCGGGCTCATAGCCCTGCTCGGGCTGCTGCTCATACCCCTGGTACGACTGGTACCCGTGTTCCGGTTGAGGTTCCGGATAATCCTGCGCGTACTCCCCGTCCTGCGGGAAGCCGGCCTGCTCCTGGTCCTGCTGGAAGCCCACCTGGGCCTCCAGCGCGGCCCGCCGCTCCTCGCGGACCAGCGAGCGTCCCACCGGGTCCAGATCGCGCCCTTCGGCGCCGCCCTGGCCCTGGTTGTCGTACCGGGAGTCGTCGAAGCCGAGCTCGGCGGCCGTACGCATCGGAGGGGCCTCGAAGGCCTGCTGCTGCGGGCGCTGCTCCGGGATCATCGAGGAGACGGTGAAGTCGTCGTCCGGTATGCCCTCGCCACCACCACCGTGGGTGATCGCGTCCGGGAGCATGACCAGCGAGGTGGTGCCGGCCTGCTCGCCCGAGGGGCGCAGCTGGACGCGGATGCCGTGCCGGTCGGCCAGCCGGCCGACCACGAAGAGGCCCATGCGCTGCGAGATCGCGGCGTCCACGGTCGGCGGGTTGGCCAGCTTGTGGTTGATGTCCGCGAAGTCCTCGGCGGTGAGGCCGATGCCCTTGTCGTGGATCTCGACCATCACGCGGCCGTCGGGCAGACGGGTCGCGTTGACCCGGACCTTGGTCTGCGGGGAGGAGAACGTGGTGGCGTTCTCCAGCAGCTCGGCCAGCAGGTGCACGAGGTCGGTCACGGCCTGGCCGTGGATCTCGGCCTCGGAGACGCCGGAGAGCTCGATGCGCTCGTACTGCTCCACCTCGGAGGAGGAGGCCCGCAGCACGTCGACGAGGGGCACCGGCTGGTCCCAGCGGCGGCCCGGCTCCTCACCCGCGAGGATGAGGAGGTTCTCGCCGTTGCGACGCATACGGGTGGCGAGGTGGTCCAGCCGGAAGAGGTTCTCCAGCTGATCCGGGTCCGCCTCGTTGTTCTCCAGGTCGGTGATGAGGGTCAGCTGGCCCTCGATCAGCGACTGGTTGCGCATGGAGAGGTTCGTGAAGATCGCGTTGACGTTCCCTCGCAGGAGCGCCTGCTCGGCGGCGAGCCGGACGGCCTCGCGGTGCACCTGGTCGAAGGCGCGGGCGACCTCGCCGATCTCGTCCTGGGAGTTGATCGGGATGGGCAGCACCCGGGTGTCGACCTTGCCGGGGTCGGTGCGCGAGAGCTGGTCGACGAGCATCGGAAGGCGCTGCTCGGCGATGTCGAAGGCGGCGGTGCGCAGCCGGATCATGGAGCGGCTCATCTGGCGGGCCATCATCGCGGCCAGGATGAAGGCGGCGAGCAGGGCCACGACCACGATGGCGCCCATGGTGATGGCGTCGGTGCGGGCGTCGTCGGAGACGGCCACGGCGTCGTTGACGGCCTTGTCGAGGAGTTCCTTCTCGATCTCCGAGTAGCCCTCGAACTTGGCGGTCGAGGCGGCCTGCCAGAACAGCGCGTTGGTGCCGGCTGCGGCCAGCTTGTCCTTGGACTGGCCGGTGGCTATCGCATCGGTCATGCCGGTGAGGTACGAGCCGCCCACGTTCGGCGGAGCCTTGAAGGGCTTGCCGGCCTGCAGGGCCTGGTTCTTGGCCTCTTCCAGCCTGGCGGTGCCCTCGGAGGTCTTCTTGCCCATGACCTCCTTCAGCCGCTCCGTCTCGGCTTCGGTGCCGCCCGCGACGTACTCGCCGATGGCGATTTCCTCGAGGTAGGCGTAGGAGGAGAAGGCGACCAGCTGGGCCTTGTGGATCTCTTCCTTGGGGTTCGGGCGGACCAGCAGGTGGGTGCCGACCGAACGCTGCAGGGAGTTGGCGGCCTTGGCGAGCTGGACCGCGTACACCATGCGGCCGTAGCTGGTCACGTTTCCGGTGCCCAGACCCAGCTCGTTGGCGAACTGCATGAGGTAGTGCTGGACCTGCACATACCCCTCTTCGGTCGGGATGGGACCGAGCACGCCGTTGGGGAGGTCCTTCTTGGCCGACTCCATCTCCGCGGAGTAGGCCGTCTCGCGGACCTTCTGCAGCTTGGGCTCCTCCTGCTGGAAGAGCTGGAGCCGGCGTTCCAGGCCCTGCTTCTCCGGCAGGTCCTTCGTGGCCTCGGCGAACTTGGCCTTGGCCGCGTCCGTTGCGGCGTACGCCTTGGTGACGGCCTCGTCGTCGCGCTTGCCGGCGAGGATCGGCGCGACGCTCACGTCGCGCTCGTTGAGGAGGGCCTGGCCGTATTCCGCTGCCGCCTGGACGATGCGGGCCGTCTTCTCGGCGTCCTTCGCCTCGTTCCAGGTGTCGATGGCGCCCTTCACCTGGAAGCCGCCCATGACCAGTCCGACGAGGACGGGCACGAGCAGGATGGCGTTCAGGCGGGTCGGCACGCGCCAGTTGCGCGGCGAGAACCTGCTGGTGCTGCCGCTCGCGGATGGCTCCACGGGCACGTCTACGGGCGACGTGGCCGCACGCGGCGGCGGGGTGAAGTTGCCGCGCGCGGGTTCATTCGCGGGGCTCGAGTTGCTTCGCCTCACTCGACCAACAACCTCTCGGCGGTGCTACTAGCTAGTTCGTTGAATTCCAGCATGAGTAACGGCCGTGTTCCAAACAGTTGAATCTGGCCATTCCTCGAGACTTATGCCTCACGTAAAACGGACATAAAGACCGAGTCGCAGCAAAAATGAAGGCCGTTGTGCGCGCTGTGACACCGGGTGCATGCACCGTGTGTCCGCTCACCGCCAATTTTCTGTTTGAAACGTTATGAACGCCACGGGCGGACCGTGTCCCAGGACACAGTCCGCCCGCGGCGAGGTGGAGCTGTTACTTCAGTCGTGCCATCAGTGCGTGTTCGACGAGCGTGATGAGTGCTGATTTGGCGTCGGCGCGGTGGCGTGCGTCGGTGGTGATGATGGGTGCGTCGGGGCCGATCTGGAGTGCTTCGCGGACTTCTTCGGGGGTGTAGGGCTG
>NZ_JBEOXT010000078.1:0-5216 GCF_040296685.1 Streptomyces sp. NPDC002054 | reverse complement strand
GCGGGGCGTCCGCTGCGCGGGGCCTTTCCCCCACCCCGCCCCTTCCCGAAACCGGGGCTCCGCCCCGGACCCCGCCGGGTGCCCGGGCTCCGCCCGGCACCCCCGGACGCGCCCGGCGAAGCCGGTGCACCGGCGGGGCGTGGGGCGGAGCCCCCCCAGCGGGGTCCGGGGCCGCAGGCCCCGGTTTCTGGGGGCACCTCCCAGCGGTAGCTGGGGGAGAAGGGGCGGGGTGGGGGACAGCTCCGCGCAGCGGAACGCCCGCCGCGCGGAGCGGCTACGTGGCGATGCCTACCGCGCGGCACGCGTACGCGGGGTCCGCCAGGCTGGCCAGTAGCGCATCCGCGACGTCCCCCCGCCCGATCGACCGCCCGCCCGGCACATTGCCGCCGAACACCCGCCGGTACCGCCCCGTCCGCGGCCGGTTCAGCAGCCGCGGCGGCCGGATGACCGTCCAGTCCGCGTCACTCGCGGCGATCGCCGCCTCCATCACCGCCAGATCCGCGTACAGATCACGCAGCGCCCGCCGCAGCAACGGCAGCACCACCGCCCGGGTGAGCACCCCGTCCTCCGGTACGTCCGGACCGACCGGGGCCGCGCTCACCACCGACAGCCGGCGCACCCCGACCCGCCCCATCGCGGTCAGGATCGCGTGCGCCGCGGGGCCGGTGACCGGCGCCGCCTTGGCTTTCTTGTTCGTGCCGGCGCCCAAAGCCGACAGCACCGCGTCCCGGCCGGCCAGTACCGGCTCCAGCGCGTCCGCGTCGCCGAGGTCGCCGACCGTGGCGACCAGCAGCCGCGGATGCGCCGGCACACCCAGCCGCGCCGGATCGCGCACCACGGCCGTCACCTCGTGATCCGCGTGCAGTGCCTGCCGGACGACCTCGCGGCCGACTCCGCCGCTGGCACCGAACACCGTGAGTTTCATGGGCCCTCCAGGGCAGCAGTGAGAGCGAGCGTGGAATGGCTGCATTCACTCATGCCGCGCTCCGGGATCGCCTGCGGGCCGCTGCAGATCTGCTGGAGATCCGCTACAGCTCGGCCGCATGCGGAGGCTCCGCCCCCGCGCGAGTACAGGTGAGGGCGGCGGCCCGGGCCGCGTACGACAGGGCGGCCGGCCAGTCCACCGAGCCGTCCGGCTCGGAAAGCCGGTGCAGCAGCGCCGCGTTGACCGTGTCGCCCGCCCCGATCGTGTCCGCCACCCGCACCTGCACCCCCGGGACGGAATGCTCCCCGCCCGCCCGGGTGCGGACGGTGAGGCCCGCCGCGCCATGGGTCAGGACGACCGCCGAGGCCCCGGCCGCCAGCCAGTCCTCCGGCCGGCCGCCCAGCCACTCCGCGTCCTCCTCCGACAGCTTGAGCACGGACACGTACGGCAGCCACGACCGGAAGCGGGAACGGTACGCCCGGGCGTCCGGGATCAGTGCGGGCCGGATGTTCGGGTCCAGCAGGGTGAGCAGCCCGCGCGCCGACTCCCGGCGCAGCAGGGCCTCGTACGCGCTCGCGCCCGGCTCCAGGACCAGCGAGCAGGTGCCCAGGGCGAGTGCCCGCGCCCGGCCGGGCAGGCGGTCCGGCAGGGCGAACAGCCGGTCGGCGGTGCCCTCGGTGTAGAACTCGTACGCGGCCGAGCCGTCGGCGGCCAGCGAGGGCACCGCCAGGGTGGTCGGTTCGGGCCCGCGCTGGACCAGCGACAGGTCCACTCCGGCCGCCCGCAGCCCGGACAGCAGGGTCTCGCCGAACGCATCGGTGGACACCCGCGAGCAGAAGGCCACCTCGGCACCCAGCCGCCCCAGCGCCAGGGCCGTGTTGTACGGTCCACCGCCCGGCCGGGGCAGCAGTGCGCCCGGCGGCCGTGCCACGGGCACCAGGTCGATCAGGGCTTCTCCACCGACGACGATCACACTCGGGAACCTATACCGGCCGGGGCCGGCCGGACGCCCACCGGTAGGGTCGGAATCCTTCGTACCGCCAGTACCGCCAGTACCGCCCGCACTGCCCGCACCACCTGCACCGCTCTGGAGAGAAGCCATGTCCGCGCAGCCCGCCGCCCGCCGTACCGTGCTCAAGGGCGCCGCCGCCCTCGCCGGGGCCGCCGGTGCCGGATTGGGCCTCTCCGCCTGCTCCACCGCCACCAACAGCGGCGGCAACACCCCCGCCACCCCCACCGCCCCCGTGGAGCTGGGTGCCGCGGCCGAGGTCCCGGTCGGCGGCGCCAAGCTCTACCGGGAGGAGAAGCTGCTGGTCAGCTGCCCGGCCGCGGGCCAGTACAAGGCGTTCAGCGCCCAGTGCACGCACGCCGGCTGCGTCCTCGACAAGATCGTCGAGAACGAGGGGAACTGTCCCTGCCACGGCAGCCGCTTCGACGTCACCACCGGCAAGGTGCTCAAGGGCCCGGCCGAGACCCCGCTGCCCGCGGTGCCGGTCCGGGCCGAGGGCGGCAAGCTCATCGCCGGCTGAGGCCGGAGGCCAGGGGGCAGGGCTGGGCGGGTGCTCACTCCCAGTCCCAGCCGATGCCCAGGATCCCCCGCCGGACCCCCTGCTCCACCAGGTGCACGCTGCGGTGCCGGCCGTTCGGCGTCAGATCCGCCAGGCCGGTCCGCGGAGCCCCCGGCCCGGCCTGCCCGAACCGGGTGCAGCGCACCGGCAGGGCCGCCTCGTCGAAGCGGACCTGGAGCATGTACTGGCCGCCCGCGTAGCTGAAGCCCCGGATGTACTCGCTGCTCATGCCCGCGGTGCCGTCCTCGAAGCCGTAGCCGAAGACATACGTGTCACCGCTGCGCAGCCGGGCGTCGAAGAGCAGCTCCGCCACCACCACCCCCGCCGCCCGGTGCCAGCGGACCCGTCCGGTCCGGCAGTTCTCCCCGGCCCGTACCCGCACGCGGGCCGGATCGCAGCCCGGGTCGCCGTGGTGGATGGCCAGGTAGCGGTCCACGCCGTCCCGGTGGGCCCGTACGACGTGCTGGGAGTCGCGGTCCTGGAGCTCGCGGCCGGGCCCGATGCGTACCCGCTCGTGGTGCCCCAGCGTGTGCAGACCGCCGTCCGCCGGTACCTCCAGACCGGCCAGCAGCTCCTCCACAGCCGCCCCGACTGCGGCCAGCGCGCGGTACGGGCGCGCGGCCGGCCGGGCCGGTTCCGCCGTGCCGTCCGCCGGGACCAGCAGCCGGGTCAGCGTGCCGTCCGGCAGCTCCAGGATCTGCTCCAGGGCCCGTACCGCCTTCAGGGACTCCGGCCGCCGGGGCCGCCGGGCGCCCTGCTGCCAGTAACTGAGGCTGGTCACCCCGAGCTTGATGCCGCGGGCGGCGAGCCGGTGCTGGACCCGGTGCAGCGGCAGACCGCGGGCGGCGAGGGCGGCGCGCAGCGCCAGGTGGAAGGGGCCGGACCGGAGCAGCTGCGCGAGTTCGGCGGAATCCGTTCGGTCCGCGGGGTCCGCGGCGCGCTTTCCGGACGTGCGCAATGACGGCTCCTTACGTGTCCTTGCGTGAACGTTCACGCGGGACGGGACGGGAGAGTGCGCCGGTGACTCCTGTGGTCAAGGTGACAGCGCGATGGCCGTTCACACCGCAGTCTCCCCGTTCACACGGCAATGTCACCGCGCAGGGAAGCCTGTTGACCTGATCGCGACAACAGCCTGATGCTCCTGCACAGCGTCCGGACGCGCTCCTCCACCCCCACTCCCCACTGGGAGGAACGCGATGCGCAACCGAAAGGGGCGGCTTTCCCTGGCCGCCTTCGCCACCGCCCTGCTGTTCACCCTGCCCGCCGGCACGGCAACCGCCGCCGCTGCCAATGCCGGGGCCGCGGACACGAACCCGAACCCGAATGGCGCCCTCGCCTCCAAGCGGCTGAACATCACCATGCAGGCCCAGCAGAAGACCAACTGGTGCTGGGCCGCCGGCGGGAACACCATTGCCACCTGGTTCGGCCGCAGCTACAACCAGAACCAGTTCTGCAACGCCGCCTTCAACCGCCAGCAGGGCACCGAGTGCCCCAACAACCAGGCCACCCTCGGCAACGTCCAGAACGGGCTCAGCTGGGCCGGCATCAACCCCGGCTCGTACGTGACCGGATGGCTGCGGTACAGCACCGTGCAGACCGAGATCGACGCGAACCGGCCGATCGAGACCCGGATCCAGTGGTCCAACGGCGGCGGCCACATGCACGTCATCTACGGCTACGACACCGCCAACAGCTGGGTCTACTGGGGCGACCCGTGGCCCTCCAGCGACCGCTACAACTGGGCCTCGCACGCCTGGTACGTGGACAACAGCTCCTTCTCCTGGACCCACTCGCTCTACCGGATCGGGGCGTGACCGCCATGAGCCTCCGCTTCCGCGAAGCCGCCGTTACCGGCGCCCTTGCCGCTGCTGTCCTCGGCCTGGCCCCGCAGGCCTCCGCCTCCGCAGCCCCGCAGCCGCCGGCCGCCACGGCGGAGGTCACGGCCGCAGCCCGGCAGGCGGCCGGTACGCCCGACACCCTCGCCACCCTGTCCCGGTTCTTCGCCCGCGAAGGCAAGGTTTCGCTCGCCGCCGCACAGCCCAGAATCGAGGGCGAGACGATACCCGTCCACCACCTGTCCGCGGAGTTCGTCGCGGGCAAGGCGGGCGCGCCGGTGGCCCGGCTGGAGTTCCTGGCCAGCAGGGCGGTGTCCTCGGACGGGCAGCAGGCCGCGCTGTGGACCGCGAAGACCGCGGCCGGCTGGCAGGTCGTGAACATCGCGACCGGGGACGACGAGTTCCGGTACGCCGGGCTGGGCGCGGCCAAGCTGCCCGGCGGGACGGTGTTCCGGGAACCGCAGATCGACGCGTGGTACGTGGCCGGGGGCGAGCGGGTGCTGCCGCTGGACGAGGACGCGGTCGCCGCGGTCGGCGGGGACGGGACGACGCTGGGGGCGTACCGGGCCAGGGTGGCGAAGGCGTACGGGGACAAGCTGCCGGGGTCGGCGTACGCGAAGGGAGGCAAGGCGGGCGGCTACGCGCCGACCCCCGCGGCCGGCTCCGCCTCGGGCTTCGCGGTGGTCGGGCTAGGCGCCGGCGCGCTGACGCTGGCGCTGGCCACCGCCCTCCTCACCCTGCGCCGCCCCCGCCGCACCTGACCCGCCGGGGCCCCGCGCACCCGCTGCGCGGGGCCTTTCCCCCACCCCGCCCCTCCCCGAAACCGGGGCTCCGCCCCGGACCCCGCCGGGTTGCCCGCGCTCTGCCCGCACCCCGTTTCGGGGCTCC
>NZ_JBEOXT010000077.1:0-7006 GCF_040296685.1 Streptomyces sp. NPDC002054 | reverse complement strand
GGTTGACCCAACCCCTAGAACATGGTTTAATTAGTGATGTCGGAAGGGGAGGGCAACCCCCGGCCGGCGAACGGCAGGCCGACCGGCCGCCGACACCCACTCTCACCAGGAGAACGCACGTGAGCACTACGAAGGCCCCCGGAAAGCTCGACACCATTCGCGCCCTGCTCGCCACGGCGGAGGACCCCCGTACGCCGGAGTCGGAGGCGGAGTTGGCCCGGAAGCGGGCGTTCGAAATGATGGCGAAGTACGGCGTCGAAGAGGCCATGTTGAGCGACGGGCAGCCGTCGCGAGATGCGGTCACCGCGCGGTACATCGACCTCCCCAACCCGTGGTCCATGTCCCGCGTCCGCCTCATCTGCTTCATCGCTCAGAACGTCGGCTGCAAGGCCGTGCACATGGGCGTGCGGGGCAGCGTGCGCCGTGTTCACGTCGTCGGCCACGAGTCCGACATCCAGCGCGCCGAAGTCCTGTACGCCTCTCTCCTGATCCAGATGCTCGGCGGGCTCAACGCGCAGGTTGTCCCGTACGGCGTCCGCAGTGCGCGAGCCTGGCGCAACTCGTGGACCATTGGGTTCATCGAGCGGGTCATAGAACGGCTCAAGGCGATCGAGCAGGCCGCCCGCGCCGCCGCCAGCGGGGAAACGTCGGCCACGGGCCGCAGCGGTGAACTCGTGCTGGCCGACCGCGACGCGATGGTGGAGGCCGCCTACCGCAAGGAGCACCCGCACGTTAGGACTTCGCGCGGCTCGTACAGCGGCAGCGGATACGGCGACGGAGCCGCCGCAGGCAACCGCGCCGACATCGGAGGCACCCGCCGCATCGGTGCCCAGACCGCCGGAGCGCTCGCAGCCTGACCGCCCGTCCCGGCCGGGGCGGCAGCCCGCCGCCCCGGCCCCCCGCTCGAAGCGCCGAGGAGCCCCCGCATGTACATGGAATGGGCCCGATTCCACAAGACCGACGAGAGCGGTCGCCACTACTTCCAGACCTACAGCTTCCCCTACACGTGGGCCGCCGCGACGCCGAAGGAGCCCGGCACCGGCCGGATCAGCGAAGCCGCCGCCCTTGCCTACTCGATCATCTGCGCGGCCGGGTGGCAGTGGCAGACGCCGTGTCACTGCGTCGAGTGCACCGTCACGGCCAAGTCCGCCCAGCGCGCAACCACTTGACCGCCGCCGACCACCGCCAAGAGGACACGATGCCGTCCCGGAAGCCGCACGCCACCCCCGCCCGCATCCTTACCGCCGCCGCCGACCACATCGAACGCGTCGGGCTCTACCAGGGTGACCACCTCTGGCAGCCCGGCCGGATGGGCGACACTGCCCCGTGCACCGTGCTGCACGCATGGGAGCGCGGGGTGCGCTCCGTCCGGCCCCGCTGGTCCGTACGCGGTGAACCGTGGGACATCTTCCAACGCGCCCTGTTCGACTCCCTTGTGGTGCTCAGCAACCAGGTCAACGGCCGTCCCGTGTCCGGGGTTCGGTGGCGAAGGCTGCGGCTCACGGAGGACGCCTACCGGCGCACCCTCCTGTGGTGCTGGGGGGACGAGCCCGAGCGGACCACCGCCGAGGCCACCGCCATGATCCGCACCGCCGCAGCCCTTCACCCGAGTGACGGCGATCACAGCATCCCCGGTTGCCCCACTCTCAAGAACATGGTTTAATTAATGGTGTCGGAAGGGGGAGGGCAACCCCCCGACCGGCACCCCACCGGGCCGAACGGCCCGACGAACTCTCACCAGAAAGAGAAGGACCGATGACGAACACCAAGACCCAGGCCGGCGTCCAGGCCGCCCCTGCCCCGTGGCCGACCCTCACGGTCGCCGAGCTGGCCGCGCACCCCGGCAACGTCCGCGACGACATCGAGGTCCCGGCCGATCTGCTGGCCGACGTGAAGGACAACGGCGTCGTGGAGCCGCTATACGTCGTGCGCACCAACGGCGACGTGCCGCAGGTCATCGACGGGTTCCAGCGACTGGCCGCCGCCGTCGCCGCAGGGCTGGAGTCCGTGCCGGTCACCCCGCGCCCGGTGATCCGGATCGACGCGCTCACCCCGCACCCGAAGAACGCCCGCGAAGACCTGGACCTCAACGCGCCGTTCGTGGAATCGCTCCGCGCCGAGGGGTGCCGTATCCCCGTCAAGGTCCAGCGCCTTGACGGCGGAGTCCTCCAGGTCAACGACGGGAATCGCCGCTACTACGGCGGGCAGGACGCGGGACTTACCCACCTGCCGTACGAGTGGGAGGACGACGACCGCGACGCGGCCGGACAGTTCCTCGACATGATCACGACCGCTCAGCACCGCAAGAGCCTCACCAAGACCGAGATGAACCAGGCCATGTTCAGCGCGGCCAAGGCGGGCGCGCAGGTGGGCCGCATCGCCAAGGCCGCAGGCGTGCGGCAGAAGGACGTCAAGACGCTGGTCAAGGTCCGGTCCGACGAGAAGCTGTCGGCCGCCGTCAGCGGCGCGAGCAGCTACGAGTGGACGTTCGAGCACCTGGCCGCGCTGTCGGAGTTCGCGGACGACGCCGAAGCGCTCGCCGCGATCAGCGAGGCCGCCGCCGACGACGACGCCGACGAGGGAGACGTTGACTGGGCCATCGCGGTCGAACGGACCAAGCGCGACAAGCGGACCAAGGCCGAGGCCCACCGCGCGGAGCTGGAGGCGGCCGGGCAGAAGATCCGGGACGCCGAGGAGCTGTCCGAGCGCGCCATGCCCGTGTGGCGACTGCGCGGCATCAGCACCGAGGAGCACGCCGACTGCAAGGGGCTGGTGTGGGTGTTCGACGAGCGCCGGGCAGACCGGTACGAGCCCTACTGCTCCGCCCCCGGCCTGTACGGGCACACGGTGCCCGAGGGCAGCAGCGGCAGCGGCGGCGGCACGAAGACCGCCGCCGAGGTGGAGGCCGAGCGCGCGGCCCGCGCCGCCGTCAAGAAGGGGAACATCGACTGGGACGCGGCCGAGGCCCTGCGCCGGAAGTGGATCACCGACCTGATCAAGCGGCGCAACCTGCCGAAGGCCACGACGAACACCCTGATCGGGCACGTGAACAACGCTCTGCTAAACGGAAGTTGGGGAATCTGCGACGACCTGAACAAGGAGCCGACGACGGAGATCCTGGCCGCATTCCTGGGTCTGAGCACCGAGCAGGCCAAGGACCGGGGCAGCTTCGCCGGGCACGTCGCCAAGGACCCCCGCAGGGCCCCGCAGCTCCAGTTCGCCGCCATCGCCGCTGTACGGGAGAAGTGCGCGAACCGGTCCGCGTGGAGGACGGACAGCCAGCGCGCCCCGTGGACGCGGACGCCCACCGGCCGGTGGTTCCAGGTGCTCGCTTCCCTCGGGTACCCGCTCACGCCCATTGAACAGTCGGTCGTGGATGACGAGCCGTACGACCCGTCGAAGAAGAAGCCCCGCGCGATCACGTCCGGCAGCGAGCCGGAGACCGAGCAGGAGCCCGGCACCGACGAGGAGCAGGGCGAGCCGGAGGCCGAGGAGGCCGACGACCCGGCCAGTGACGACGAAGCCGCCGCCTAACCGCCTCAGTCGCCCGACGCCGGGGGCGGGAGCCCTCCCGCCCCCGGCCACCCCAGGAGCCCCACAGTGACCCGTACAGCTCTGTTCGAGACCCACGCCGACGACCACGGTTGCGGATGCGTTCCCGCCCCTGCCGAGCCCGACCCCGGCACCATCGCCGACATCATGCAGGCCCGCGCCATCGCGGGCGGACTCGCGGAGTTCGGCATCGGGCTCCGCCGCTGGTCGGCCGCCTACGACCACCAGGCCGCCGCCGTCGTCCTGCGCGTGGACACCCCGCGCGGACTGTACGCGCTCGCCATCCCGGCCCCCGGCCAGCCGTTCCCCGTCCGCCACCGTGGCGAGCGCATCGGAGCACTGGACTGCCGCCGCACCTACGGCACCGCCGACAGCTACACCGCCGCCCTGTTCGCCGCGTTCCTCCGCGACCGCGCCGCACTCGATATCCCCGGCCGGGATGCTTGCCCCACACCTCAAAACATGGTTTAATTAATGGTGTCGGAGGGGGAGGGCAACCCCCTCCGAGACGACGGGCCGCCAGCCGGCCCGAGACCGGCCGTACGCGGAGGGCAACCCGCCCGGCCGGGCCCGCGATTCCTCTCTCACCAGCAGGAGCAACCACGATGACCAGCGCAGCCATGCGGTTTTCCATCCCCGCGACCGCTCAGTCCCGCGTCCGTCAGCTTGTCGAGGCCACCAACGCCCGCGCCGCCGTCCACCACCTCAGCGCGTACGCGCTGGACATCTCCAAGCCGTTCCTGGCCGACTACCACGACATCGACGGCCGCCTGATCGGCCAGCGCCCCACCGTCACCGTGACCATCTCCGGTGACATCCCCCGTCACCACGGCTGGACCGTCATCGCCCGCCTGGACCACGACGAGGAAGGCGAGACGATCACCAGCCTGTTCCCCGGACTGCCCGAGCAGGACGCCGAGGCCGCCCGCCAGTACCGCGCCATCGAGAACTTCTGCCACGGGTGCGCCGTCACCCGGCACCGCACCGCCACCTACCTTGCCCGCCACGAGAACGGCGAGATGCGGCAGTTGGGCACTACGTGCGTCGAGCCGTACACCGGCCTGCCGATCAAGGGGCTTGAGGCCCTGTGGCGGTTCGGCACGCTGAAGGACTCCGATTGGGACGCCGAGGGGGGCGGCATCCCGGCCGATCTCCGCGTCCCGGTGATCGAGGTCCTGCGGGTGACCGCCGCCATCGTGAAGGCGGAGGGCCGGTTCTACAGCCGGTCCGAGCAGTGGAAGAACACGATGCCGACTGCCGACGGCGTCGAAGCGTACTTCTTCGACCGCAAGGCCCCGATGGAGTGGCGGGCCGCCATCGACGCCGACCCCGACGCGCCGACCACCGCCGCCGCCGTCCGGGCATGGGCCGTCCAGGGATACGGCAGCCTCTCCGACTACCGCCACAAGGTGGGCCAGTTGGCGAAGGGTGAGACCGTCGACCCGCGCCACCTGCCGACGCTGGTGTCCGCCATCGCGGGGTGGTACCGCGACCAGGAGAAGGAAGCCGCCGAGCGGGCCGCCCAGAACAGCAAGCCGCAGGGCACGGTGGGCGAGCGGATCACCACCGCCGCCACCGTGACCACCGTGATCGAGCTGGAGGGCCGGACGTACGGCTACCACACCCAGCGCCGCCGACTGGTGAAGTTCCAGGACGGCGACGGCAACGTGTTCGTCTGGTTCAGCTCCGCCGCCGACGTGCCCGACCAGGGCGACGAGGTCGAGCTGACCGGCACGGTCAAGGACCACAGCATCTACGGCGAGACCGCACAGACCGTGCTCACCCGGTGCCGCGTCGCCGCCCGCGAACCGGTCGCCGCGTAGCGGCAGCCCCGGCCGGGCGGGGGCCACCGCCCGGCCGGACCCCGGCCGCCGGGCCGTGGGTCGGGCGGCATCGAGCCGCCCACCCCACGCAGCGCCCACCACCGAGCAGGGCCGCCCACGTCGGCGGCCAGGCCCGATCACGGGCCCCGTACGAAGGGCGTCCCTCCGGGACGGCTCAGCCCGGCCCGGCTCGCAGCCGGCCGGAACGTCCGGGCCGCGGGCGGCCCTCCCGTCCCGTCCGGACGCCGGGCCGAAGGGCGTGCCCTGCGGGCACGACGGCACTGTCCATCGCGCTCCGCACGATGACGGGCGGCACCTCCCCGACGCCGTACGGCACGCCGCCGACCGCACCACCGAAATCCCGAGGAACACCCCCATGCCCGAGAACGCACCCGCCGCCCCGCATCAGGTTGCCCACCTCGGAGACCCGTCTCCGCAGACCTGTATCCAGGTCGCCCGGCAGGCCGCCATCCTCGCCGTCACCGCAGCCGACGACGCCATGACCGCCATGTGCCGCAGCCGATCCGGTGCCGCCGCCCGTCTGGAGGCGGCCATGCACGCGGCCCACAAGGAAGCCGTCGAAGCCGAGGGTCACGCGGACCGCGCCGAGCAGTACGCCGACGACCCCACCATGCCGAGCAGCGCCCCCTTGTACTGCGCGCGTGCGGCTGTCGACCACGCTGTTCGGGCTCAGTCGGCCGCTGGATCCGAGACGACGGCCGAGGACCTGCGGGCCGAGCTGGAGCGGAAGCTGACGGCGGCCGAGTACGCCGAGCGGGAGACGGAACGTCGTTGGGAAGAGGCCGAGCGGGAGGCCGAGGAGCGCGCGGCCACCGGCATGGATGCGGACAACCGGGACCAGGCGGTGAGGAACCGGTATCTCGCCGAAGGGCACGTTGCCGAACTCGGTTGGACGGCGGGGCACGTCCGTGTGCTGGAGGCCGCCGTGTCCGGGCGCCTGTACTGGCGAGACGGTAGGGCCCGGCAGGCAGCCCGGCGCGGTGTGTGGTCCGGTGGCCGGCGGGTCAGCCGCGACCGGACCGAAGCCCTGTTCATCGCGCGGTTCCTCCTCGCCGTCCGCCAGGACGACGGCACCCGCGTACTGACCCCCAGCCCGATGGGACAGGTCGCCCTTGAACTGGCCCGGCTCCACCCGGCCGGACTCCACGACAGCGACCAGGCCGCCTACGAGGCACGGTTCGCCCGGGTCCGGCGACGCTACAAGCGCCGCGACGACCAGAAGGCCGCAGCCCGCGTGCTCCCGCCGCTCGATTCCAGCGCCCGGAACCTGTACCGGAAGCCGGTCACCCTCACCGAACAGCGGGCCCGCGCCGAGCGCGATGCCGCCGACCGATGGGAGGACGAGGGCGGCTACTGCCCCGGCTCGCACACTCCGCGCACCGCGGTGGACTCCGTCGCGAGCCCGTCCGTCCGGATCATCCTGCCTGTGCACCGGCACACCGCCGTGCAACCTGCCCTCTGGTGACGGTGACGCATCCGAGGCGCCACCTGACCAACCGCGATCCGCCGAACAGCTTCGTTGGGTGCCGGCGAGGGCGGAAAGGCTGCCTCCGGCGGGTCCTCCTCGGAGGGGGTGGGGGCTGGTCGGTCGAGTGCCGCGCCGTCGTGGT
>NZ_JBEOXT010000076.1:0-7055 GCF_040296685.1 Streptomyces sp. NPDC002054 | reverse complement strand
CACATCGTCGCCGGCTTTCCCCGCGGGGGGGGGGCGGTGCTCTGCGGGGCCGGGCCCGGCCCTGATCCGCCGGACACCCCCTAGGTCCCGAGCCGCTCGCTCAGCGCCTTCCTGGCTTCTTCGGCGGCGTCCGCGTACTCCCGGTCGTTGGATTCCCGGAGCACCGGCACGGCGGCGGACAGTGCGGCCAGTGCCTCCTCGGAGCGGCCGGCCGCCTTCAGGACGCGCGCAAGGGCGTACTGCGCGAGCGCCTCGCTGTGCCGGTCGCCCGTGGCGCGGAAGCACTCCGCCGACTTCCGGGCGGCGTCGACGGCCGCGTCCGGCCGGTCCAGCATCGACAGAGCGGTGGAGAGGTTGGTGAGCGCGCTGCCCTCCTCGTGCCGGTCGGCGATCTCGCGGAAGGTCCGGACGGCGAGCTCCAGGGGGCCGATCGCTTCCTCGAACCGCTCGGCGGTGATCAGGGCGATGCCCAGGTTGTTCAGTGCCAGGCCCTCGCTGCGCGGTGCGTGGGTGAGGCGGAAGGTGTCGATGGCGCGGGTGTGCGCCTCCACCGACTCCTCCAGGCGGTCCATGCGGCGCCAGACGAGGCCGAGGTTGTTCAGTGCCTGGGCCTCGCCGTGGGAGTCGCCGAGCTCGCGGTGGGCGGCGAGGGCCCGGCCCAGCGTCTCGGCGGCCTCGTCGAGACGGCTCTCCTTGAACAGGATGGTCCCGAGGTTGCTGAGCGTCTGTGCCTCCCCGCTCCGGTCTCCGAGCTCCACGCAGATGGCGATGTCCTGGGTGAACAGGTCGATGGCCTCGTCGAACCTGCGCAGGTCCATGTGGACCAGGCCGAGATTGGTGAGCGCCTTGCCCATTCCGTGCCGGTCGCCCACCTCCCGGAGCAGGGACAGCGCACGGGTGAGGGCGGTGACCGCGTCGTCGAAGCGCCGCATCTCCTGGAAGACCAGGCCGAGATCGACCAGGGCGCTCCCTTCGAGGTGCGGGTCTGAGGACGACCGGTAGTGGGCGATGGCCCGTTCGAGGGCGGAGCGGGCCTCCTCGAACCGCCGGAGCGCCCGGAGCGGATTGCTCAGCGCGAACAGCGCGAAGGCCTCGTCGGCCCGTGAGCCGGACGCGCGGGCGCAGTCGAGGGCTGCGGTGCCGAGGGCGACCCAGTCGCCGAAGTAGCGCTGCCGGGAGAGGAAGCCGGTGAGCGAGAAGAGTAGGTCGGCCGGCACGAACAGGTACCCCAGGCCGCGAGCGATGCCCGCGGTGGCGACCAGATTGGCGCGCTCGTCCTCGAGCCAGGCCAGCGCCTCCTCCTGGGTGGTGAAGCGGTGACCGGGCTGGATGTCGGATTCCAGCAGGATTCCGGCCTCCCGCGCCGTGGACAGGTAGTGGACGTGCAGCCGTTGCAGCGCCGCCGTGCGCTCCTGCTCCGCGTCCTGCTCCCGGCCCAGCTCTTCGGCGTACAGGCGGATCAGGTCGTGCATGCGCCAGCGCCCGTACCCGGCTCCCGGCTCGATCAGGTGGCCGCGTGCCAGGTCCTGGAGCAGCTCTTCGGCCGGGTACGGCTCGGTGTCCGCGAGCCGGGCGGCGGTCTCGGTGGAGAGATCGGCGCCGGGGTTGAGCGGCAGCAGCCTGAACAGCCGGGCCTGCTCGGCGCCGAGGTGCTCGTACGAGAGGCCGAAGGCCGCGCGCACGGCGAGGTCCTCGCGGGACAGCCGCCCGAGCCGCTGCCGGCTGTCCTCCAGGGCCCTGGTCATGGACGACAGCGGCCGTTGCGGCAGATCGGCGAGGAGCGCGGCCACGATGCGCAGGGCGAGCGGGAGGAACCCGCACAGCCGGGCCAGTGCGGCGGCCTCGTCCGGAGCGGAGGCGACCCGGCTGTCGGCAGGCCCGCGCGCCCCGCGCAGCGCACCGTCGAGCAGCTCCACGGCGGCGGCCCCGTCGAGCACGGAGAGGTCGTGGAGGCGGGCGTCCGGGAGGGCCAGGGTGTGGCGGGAGGTGACCAGGGCGGGGATCCGGGGGTCGCCGGAGAGCAGCGGGGCCACCTGCTCGGCGGTCCGGGCGTTGTCCAGTACGAGCAGGACCCGGCGGCCCTGGTCGGCGTAGGAGGCGAGGACGGAGCGGTAGAGGCGGGTCCGGTCCTGCAGGCCGGCGGGGACATGCTCGTCCGGGAGGCCGAGGGCGCGCAGCAGCTGGCCGAGGGCCCGCTCGGGGGTGACCCGGCGTTCGGTGTCGTAGCCGAACAGGTCGATGAAGAGGGCTCCGCCGGGGAACCGGCCGTCCTCGCGCAGGGCCCGGTGGGCGACCTGGAGGACCAGTTCCGTCTTCCCGACCCCGGCCAGCCCGCTGACCACCTGCCGTCCGGAGCCCTGCGGGGGTGGCCGGAGCCCGCCGAGCAGGAGTTCCGCCTCGGCTTCCCGGCCCGTGAACGTGTCGGCCGGGGAGGGCATTCCGGTGAGTGCGGGGGCGAGGGTGGGCGGGAGCTGGAGCGTCACGGTGCCGCCCTGCACGACCACGTTGTGGAAGATGCCGCCGCTGATCTCGTTGTTCGTCGCTCCGGTCATATCGCCCCCCTGCGGATCCGGAGCCCACAGGATAGGACCCGCCGAGGCGCCGCGTACGGGCCTTCGGCCCCCTAGGCGCCCAGGTGGGGCAGCGGCCCCGCGGGGTAGGGGGTTTCGGCGGGGAGGAGGGCGCGGGCGGCGGTTTCGTGGCCGGCCCGGACCAGGGCGTGGATCTCCCGGGCCAGCGGGGTGACGTCGCGGATGGCGATCGTCCACTCGTCCGCGTAGGCGCGGGAGGCCGGGCCGGACAGGCCCAGTTGGAGGGAGCGGTACGGCAGCGGGTTCAGGTGCAGGTCCCGTTCCGGGTCCCACTGGACCCGGGCCGGGGCCGCGCGCAGGGCGGACTGCCAGGCCTCGCGGTCGGGGTGGGTGCCGGGTTCGTAGTGCGACAGGCAGGCGTGGGCGAGGGCGTGGTCGAAGCCCTCGCGGGTGATTTCCACCGCCAGGACGGTCTCCTGGTCGGTCTTCGTCGCCCAACCGCAGCGGTACATCATCCACAGGAAGGACGGCTTGATCCAGGTCATCCGCTCCCGCTTCCACGCGGTGGGGAACCGCTGGTCGCGGGCGGCCGGGAGGCCGAGGCCGGGCGCGTAGGCCTGGTAGACGGTGACAGTGGTGGCGGTGTGGGCGGCGCGGATCTCGCGGTGCGGGTGGGTCGAAGCTTGCATGAGGGCAGCCTGCGGGAGGCTGGGTCCTGTCCGCACCCCGATTTCGGTCCGCAGGAGACCGGCAGGACGCCCCTACACCTGGTCCTCCGCCAGTTCGGCGACGCCGGTGATCCGGTGCAGGGCGTATGTGCGGACCTCGTCGGCGGTGTGGTCGTAGCCCGTGACGAAGCCGCCCTCCACCCGGACCGGGGCGATCACCCGCTGGCTCGCCGCGCCGTCCGCGTTCACGTAGCCGATCCACACCGCCGAACCGGTCAGGGCCGCCGCCTGCACCGTGGCCAGGGTCTCCGCCGCTGTGGTGCGCGGCAGTTCGCCCGGCGTCCGGGTCTGTGCCCGGGCCGGAGTCGTACCGTCGGTCCCCTCGTACGGCTCCTTGCGGATGGCGGTGGCCGCCACGTCGCCCGCCCGGATGGCCCGTACCGCCGCACCCAGCAGGGTCGGGTCCGGGACCGGCGGGCCCTCCGGGACGGGGGCCGGGGCGGTGCGCGGCGGGGTGCGGTGGGCGTCCGCGCGGGTGATCAGGACGTCGCCGGTGGGGGATTCGGCCGCCGGGGCGTAGCCCATGGCGCGCAGCCCGTCGAGCAGGCCCGTGGGATCGGCCTGGGCCGCCAGGACGGTCGGGGCGAGCCGGCGCAGGCCGAGGCCCGCCGAGCGCTTGTCGGCGAGGATCTCGCCGAGGACGGAGTCGTCGTCGCAGCGGACGTACGAGGAGGCCGTCCCCACCCGGAGGTGGCCGTGCCGCCGCGCCACGTCGTCGATCAGGTACGCGAGGGGCTGCGGGACCGGGGTCCGGCTGTGCTCGGCGAGGAAGGCGTGCAGGTCGGAGGCGGTACGGCCGGCATCCAGGGCGCGCCGCACCGAGGACGGGGTGAACCGGTACACGGTCGCGCCGCCCTTGGACTCCACCACCGCGAGCACCCCGAGGGTTTCGGCGAGCGGCCGGCGCAGCGGGCCCGGGGCCACGGCCGTCAGGTCGGCCTGCAGCAGGACGTGGTCGACGGGTTCGGGCAGCTGCGGGGCGAGCAGCGGGGCCGGGTCCTCGCCGGCGAGGAGGGCCCGGCCGTGGCCGGCGAGGGCGCCGCGGCCCGTGACACCGAGCAGCTCCGCCTCGGCGAGGGTGAACCGGGCGAGCCGGGCCCGGAGTTCGCTGGTGCCGCGCACCGGACGCTCCCAGGACAGCCGGTCGAGGACGGCCTCGGGGGCGGCGGAGCCGCCCTCGGGCAGGGCGGCGAGCAGTTCCAGCACCCGGCGGCGGACTTCGGGCGCGGCGGACCGGTCGAGGTCGGGCCCGAGCGCGGAGAGCGTACGGGCCTTCGCGTCCGGCTCGCCGATCAGTCCGGCGGTGCGGGTGGCCGGCAGCCAGGCGCGGGCGAGTACGGCCCAGCGTTCGTGGGGCGGGAGTGCGGTCCAGTCGTCGTAGGCGGGGGTGGCCGCGTACCGCTCGTCGGCCTCGCCGTCACTGGCCAGCAGGCCGGCCGTGTAGGCGAGCTCGATCCAGAACGCGGCGACGGTCTCGCCGACGTCGAGGGTGACCGCGATCCGCTTGAGATCGCGGACGGCGAGCCCGCCGGCCCGCAGTACGGCCGGCCCGGAGCCGTGCTCCCAGGACTTCAGCAGTTCCTCGACGGCGGACAGCGCGGCCAGCGCCTGCCCGGCGGCGTTGGCGTCCACAAGCTGTGGACGGTGCAGCGTCTCGGCGGGCACGGCGGGCGGTACCGGCTCGGGCCTGCGGTGCGCCCGCCCGCCGCGCAGGTGCAGGGCGACCTCGCGGGGCAGTACGACGGTCCGGGCGGAGGCGGGCAGCAGCAGCCCGCGGTCGCGCAGCCAGCGCACGGGCGGGGTGGGCTGCGGGGTGACCTCCCCGTACGGCGGGCCCCACACGAGCCGGTCGAGCACGTGGTGCGCCTCGGCCGGGGCCTGGTCGAGCAACGCGGACATCCGGACCGGGTCGGTGAACAGGGAGGTCAGCGCGGTGACCGCGGACACCGGGTCGTGGGTGCCGGGCAGGCCGGCGGTGGCCACGATCTCCTGGACCCGGGTGGGTGACATCCCGGCGGTGGCCTCGGCGACGGTGGGTCCGAGACCGGTCGGGGAGGGCCGGGAGGGGGCGGGGGCGAGCAGCTCACGGGCGGTGCGGAGGAGGCGGAGCCGGTCGTCGTCGCCCCAGACGACGGCCTGGGTGCGGAGGGTGTGGAGGGTGTGGGGGAGGGCGGCGCGGATGTCCGCGACGAGGTCGGCGGGCGGGGGCGCGGCTTCCGGCGCGGCTTCGGGTTCCGCGGGCGGGTGGTGGCCGGTCAGGAGGGCTTCGAGGGTGGCGTAGTCGCAGGGATCCGGGGCCACCGCCAGGGCCTCCGCCGTCTGCAGGGCGAACCGGTCCAGCCGGTCCAGCGCACGGACCACCGAGGCCCGGGTGCCGGCCCGGGTGGCGAGCTGGGTCAGGTCGTTCGGGACCGGGCTGAGCAGGTCGGGGCGGGCGGACAGCAGCGCGGCCAGGCCCGCGTCGTCGCGGGCGCGGAGCGCCTCGGCGAGGGAGCGCGGCGCGGTCCCTCCGGTGCTTGCCTCGGGCACGGTCGCCTCCTGGTTGCCTCGGCCGGTGTCCCGCCGGCCCCCATCCGGCCAACGTTATCCGCTGCGCCCCGCGCTGCTCCACGCATGCACGCGCTACGGTCGGGACCGGGGGTCCCCCGGCGGAGTCCGGGGGCGGCACGGGAGGAGCCGGGGCATGGGGATCGAGAGCGACCATCTGGTCTACGAGTACCTGAGCCGGGTCGGGGATCTGGCGCAGCGTCGGCAGCTGGCGTCCGGGGACCGGATGCGGCTGGTTGCCGGGCTGCGGGACGAGATCGACCGCCGCCGGGCCAAGTACGACCCGGAGACCCCTGCTGCCGTACGCCGCATCCTGGAGCGGATCGGGACGCCCGAGGAGGTGCTCGACACGCTGGGCGCCCCCGCCGTACCGGCTGCGGAACCCGATGTCGGCCCGGGCGTGCCAACCCAGCGGGGGCCGGGGCGGCTGCACCGGCGGCCTTCGCCGCCCCCGGCCGACACTGCGGCTGCGCCGCCGCACCTGGCGGGGCTGGACGAGCTCGGGAAGTCGGAGTCGGAGCCGGACTGGTGGCGAGTGGGCCCGCCCGCCTCGTACGGCGGCGGACCGCAGGTCGAGGGCTTCGTGGGCGGGATCGAGCGCCCGGACCTGTTCGCCCCGGAGGCAGAACCGGAACCGGAGCCGACGCCGGAACCCCCGGCGCGTCCGGGCTTCGTCCGGGCACTCCGGGAACGCCGCCAACGGAAGGCGGCAGCGGCACCGTCGCCCGCGCCCGAGGCCGCGGCCCGCCCCAAGCCGCACGTGTTCCTGCTCCTCGCCGCCCTCGTGCTGGTGACCGGCGTGGTCACGGGGCACTGGCTGGTGCTCGCGGTCGGCTGGCTGTTCGCGTACGGGTCGCGGGTGCTCGGGCCCGCGGAGAAGAAGTGGGTGGTGTTCGGGCTGCCGGGGGTGGTGTGCGGGGGCGCGCTGCTGTGGGTGTGGGGGCGGGCGGACGGGCGCTGGGGCGAGGCGTTGGCGGAGGGGCAGGCGGGTGAGGTGCTGACCGGCATGCTGCCGTGGATCGTCCGCGCCGCAGCCCTGGCCTCCGCCCTCCACCTCCTCTGGCGCTCCCGCCGCCGCTAACCGCCCCCGGCCCGGCCCTAACCCGGCCCCGGCTCGGCCCTGCCCGGCCCTGCCCGGCTCGGCCCTGCCCGGCCCTGCGCGGCGCGGCCCTGCGCGGCGCGGCCCTGCGCGGCGCGGCCCGGCGCGGCGCGGCCCGGCGCGGCCCGGCCCGGCCCGGCCCGGCCCGGC
>NZ_JBEOXT010000075.1:0-7474 GCF_040296685.1 Streptomyces sp. NPDC002054 | reverse complement strand
GTGCCGGTGGTGCTGCCGTGCTGGAGGAGTTCGAAGGTGGTGGCACGGGTGTGGTGCCGCTGCTTCCCATCGCGGAGTACATGCTCGAACTGGGCAACTACGACCGGTTCGCGATGGCCATGTTGCTCGACCTGCCGGAGGGAATCGACCTCGCAGGACTGACGGCGACACTGGGCGCTGTCCTCAACCATCACGATGTGCTGCGCTCCCGTTTGGTCCTCGACGGCACCGGTGGGTTCATGCAGGTGGGCCCGCCGGACTCGGTGGATGTGGCGGGGCTGATGCACCGGGTCGAGTGCGATGGCCGGTGGCAGGGCGAGGAGTGGGACCGGCTGGCGGCAGCCGAGCTGGAAGCGGCATCAGAGCGCCTGACGCCGACCGGTGGGGTGATGGCCCAGTTCGTCTGGTTCGTCCCGACCTCCGGTGCTGCGGGCCGGCTGTGGGTGGTGCTGCATCACCTGGTCGTCGACGGGGTGTCCTGGCGAATCCTGCTGCCGGACTTTGCGGCGGCGTGGAAGCGTATACGAGCTGGCGAGGCGCCGGAGTTGCCGCAGACCGTGACCTCGGTGCGGCGTTGGACTCATGCGCTGTTGGAGGAGGCCCGTAGTCCCGAGCGGGTGTCAGAGATGGGTGTGTGGCGGTCGGTGCTGGATGGGCCGGATCCGTTGTTGGGGTCGCGGGCGTTGGATCCGGCGGTGGATGTGATGTCCACGGTTGATCGGGTGCGGGTGGGTGTGTCGTCGGCTGTGACGGAGGCGTTGTTGACTACGACGCCGGCTGTGTTCCGTGGTGGTGTGAATGACGGTCTGCTGGCTGCGCTGGGTGTCGCGGTGGCGAAGTGGCGTCGTGTGCGGGGTGTGGCGGAGCCGTCGGTGTTGGTGAAGTTGGAGGGGCATGGTCGTGAGCAGGAGGTCGTGCCGGGTGCGGATCTGTCGGGCACGGTGGGCTGGTTCACGAGTATGTTCCCGGTGCGGTTGGACACGGCCGGGTTTGATCTGGATGAGGCGTTGGCCGGGGGTGCGGCTGCGGGTGGTGTGCTGAAGGCGGTCAAGGAGCAGTTGTCGGCTGTTCCGGACAAGGGGCTGGGCTTTGGTCTCCTGCGGTATCTGAATGAGGAGACGGGCGCTGAGCTGAAGGAGTACGGGACCGGGCAGATCGGGTTCAACTACCTGGGCCGGTTCTCCGCCACCGACATGCCCGAAGACTTGCGCGGCCTCGGCTGGACCCAGGCGGCCGAACTGGAAGCTCCTCCCGGCGAGGACCGGCCGGCACTGTCGACCGTGGACATCAACGTCCTTGTCGTGGACACCGAACTCGGACCGCAGCTGGACGCCGTGATCGGGTTCCCCACTGGTGTGCTCAGCCGTGCAGCCGTGCAGGAGCTGGCGGATCTGTGGTCCGAGGCGCTGGAGGCGATCGCCCGGCATGCGACCTCTCCGGGCGCGGGTGGGTTCACTCCGTCGGACCTGCCGTTGGTGGAAGTGAAGCAGCAGGACATCGAGCTCTGGGAGCGGCGCTACCCCTCCCTCTCCGACGTCTGGCCCCTCACCCCCCTCCAGTCCGGTCTGCTCTTCCACACGATGCTGGCCGACTCCGCGTACGACGCGTACCAGATGCAGCTGGCCTTCCATCTGTCCGGTTCGGTGGACGCGGAGCGGATGCGGGCGGCGGGGCAGGCGCTGCTGGACCGGTATCCCAACCTGCGGACCGCGTTCGTCACCACGTCCGAGGGCCATCAGGTTCAGATCGTGGTCGATGGCGTCGAGCTGCCCTGGCAGGAAATCGACCTGAGCGACCTGGGCGAGGAGGCCCGCAGCGAGGCGTTCGAGCGGTTCCTCGTCGAGGACCACGCCGCCCACTTCGACCCGGTCGCGCCTCCCATGCTCCGGCTGAAGCTGGTCAGGATGGGCCCCGATCGCTGTGAGCTCGTACTGACCGCGCACCATGTGCTCTTCGACGGATGGTCGTTCCCCATCCTGATGCAGGACATCCTGCGTCTCTACGGGGCCAATGGCGAGCTGAGCGCGCTGCCGCGGGTCCGGGGCGGCTACCGGGACTTCCTGACGTGGCTGTCCCGCCAGGACGACGAGGCTTCTGCCCAGGCCTGGGCCAGGGAACTGGTCGGCGTGGAAGAGCCCACTCTGCTGCTGCCCGAAGCTGTTGTTGCTGCGGAGAGTTCTGGTTTCGGGCAGGTGAGCGCCCCCTTGTCGGCGGAGGACGCCAGGGCGCTCGCCCGGCGTGCCGCAGAGCTGGGTGTCACCGTCAACACTCTGGTACAGGGTGCCTGGGCCGTGCTGTTGGGACAGCTGACGGGGCGCGCGGACGTGGTGTTCGGCGCCACGGTCTCGGGCCGGCCGCCGGCGGTGCCGGACGTTGACTCGATGGTCGGCATGTTCATCAACACGCTGCCTGTGCGGGTGATGTACACGCCGGGTGAGACGCTCGCCGAGGTGCTGACCGGTTTGCAGGGGCGGCAGGCGGCTCTGCTGGACCATCACCATCACGGGCTGTCGGACATCCAGCTGGCCACCGGTATCCAAACGCTCTTCGACACGCTGCTGGTATTCGAGTCGTATCCGGTGGACCGGCTCGGCATCAATGAGGCGAACGCGGCCGGCAACATCGCTGTCACCGGCATTCGCCCGATCTCGAGCACTCACTACCCGCTGACGGTACTGGCCGAAGTCGAGCCTCAACTGCGGCTGACGCTTCACTACCAGCAGCATCTGTTCCAGCAGGAGTCGGTCGAAGACATTGCGGGGCGACTGGCCTCCGTGCTGCGGCAGCTGGTTGCGGATCCGCATGTTCCGGTGGGTCGGGTGGATGTGCTGGAGCCGGGTGAGCGTGAGCGTTTGGCTCTGGTGAATGACACGTTCGCGCTGGTCGAGGGGGTGTCGGTTGCGGGGTTGTTCGAGCGGCAGGTGGGTGTGTCGCCGGATGCCGTGGCTGTGGTGTGCGGCGGCGCGGAGTTGTCG
The DNA here is from genome assembly GCF_040296685.1 of Streptomyces sp. NPDC002054. Lineage (NCBI taxonomy): Bacteria > Bacillati > Actinomycetota > Actinomycetes > Kitasatosporales > Streptomycetaceae > Streptomyces > Streptomyces sp. NPDC002054. Next base: position 4,499 of record NZ_JBEOXT010000075.1, on the reverse strand, counting down.
TACGGGCAGGTGAATGAGCGGGCGAACCGGTTGGCGCGGGTGTTGGCGGGCCGGGGTGTGGGTCGTGGTTCGGTGGTGGCGGTTGCGTTGCCGCGGTCTGCGGAGCTGGTGGTTGGGTTGTTGGCGGTGTTGAAGGCTGGTGGTGCGTATGTGCCGGTGGATCCGAAGTACCCGAGTCACCGGTTGGGCTTCATCCTGGGCGAGGCTCGTCCGCAGGTGATCGTCACTGATGCGGCGACGGTCGGTGTGCTGCCTGAGAGTGATGCGGAGGTTCTGCTGCTGGGTGATGTGGACCTGGTGGGCGGTGAGTCCGGGGATCTGGGTGTGGTGACCGGTCCCGAGGACTTGGCGTATGTGATGTACACGTCGGGTTCTACCGGGACCCCGAAGGGCGTGGCGGTCAGTCACGACACTGCGGCCAATGGTGTGGCCCGTCTGGCCGAGTGCATTGGGGCGGGGCCGGGGCGTCGGGCTTTGGCCAGTGCGTCGGTGAACTTCGACGTATCGGTGTTCGAGATCTTCACCAGTCTCTGCCACGGTGGGTCCATCGAGATGGTCCGTGACGTGCTGGTGCTCGGTGAGCGCGGTGGGTTCGACGGTCAGATCATCTCCACTGTCCCGTCGGCGTTCGCGGAGCTCGTAGACCTGCTGGCCGACGGTGCTGCGAGTGTGGACACGATGGTGTTCGCGGGTGAGGCGTTGCCGGCGAGTCTGGTGGCGCGGGTCCGTGAGGCGTTCCCCGGCGTGAAGGTGGTCAACGCTTACGGGCAGACCGAGTCGTTCTACGCCACGACCCACACCGTCGCGGACGGCGAGGGCAGTGCCCCCATCGGGTTGCCTCTCGGCAACATGCGCGCCTACGTTCTGGGCACCGGGCTGCAGCCCGCGCCCGTCGGCGCGGTGGGTGAGCTCTATGTGGGCGGGACCATCGCCCGCGGTTACTTCGAGCGGGCAGGTCTGACCGCCGAGCGGTTTGTGGCGGATCCGTTCGGTCCTGCCGGCGCGCGCATGTACCGCACCGGTGACCTGGCGCGGTGGAACGCGAACGGCGAGCTGGAGTACCTCGGCCGCGGTGACAGCCAGATCAAGATTCGTGGGTTCCGTATCGAGCCCGGTGAGGTCGAGGCTGCTCTGACCGCCCACCCGGCTGTTGCTCAGGCTGTGGTCGTGGCCACCGCCGGGAAGCAACTCGTCGGCTACGTTGTCCCGGAGGGTTCGGGGGACGGGCCCACGGTGGAGGACCTGCGGTCGTTCGTGTCCGGCAGGTTGCCGGAGTACATGGTCCCGTCGGCGTTCGTGCTGCTGGACCGGCTGCCGCTGCTGCCGAACGGGAAGCTGGACCGGGCGGCGCTGCCCGAGCCGGAGTTCGTCGGCGTTGAGTACCGGGCGCCGCGTACGGTCCAGGAGACGGTCCTGGCCGAGGTGATCGCCGAAGTCCTGGGCCTGGACCAGGCCGTGGGGATCGACGACAACTTCTTTGTGCTGGGCGGACATTCGCACCTGGCGACCCGGTTCATCAGTCGGATCCGTACCGAGCTCGGCGCGGAGATTCCGATCAAGACCGTCTTCGATTCTCCTACGGTCGCGGAACTCGCCGCGCACCTCACCACAGACGCCACCCCCTTGCGCCGCCCCCTGCAGCGCCTTGCGCAGCGTCCTGACCGGCTCCCGCTGTCCTTTGCCCAGCGCCGTCTGTGGTTCATGGACAAGTTCGAGGGGCCGTCAGCCACCTACAACATCCCGCTGAACCTGAAACTCACCGGCGAGCTCGACGCGGACTCCCTCGTCGCCGCACTGCAAGACGTGGTGGCTCGGCACGAGAGCCTGCGCACCGTGTACCTCCAGGACGCCGACGGGGTCCCCTTCCAGCAGATCCTCCCTGTCCAGGAAGCCTTCCTGACCATCCCGGTTGTGGAGGTCACCGCCGAAGGCATGGCCGCTGCCGTTGCCGAGATGGCCGAGTACCGGTTCGACCTGTCTTCGGAGATTCCGGTGCGGGCCCGCATCCTGCGCACCCGTCCCGACGAGCACGTCCTCTCCTTCGTGATCCACCACATTGCCGGCGACGGAGAGTCGATAGCAGTGCTGGTCCGTGAAGTCTCGGCGGCCTACACCGCGCGTAGGGAGGGTCGCGCACCCGAATTCGCCGAACTTTCCGTCCAGTACGCCGACTACACCCTGTGGCAGCGTGAACTGCTGGGTGAGGAGAGCGACCCGGAGAGTCTGCTGGCCGCCCAGACCGGCTACTGGCGCAAGGAGCTCGCCGACATTCCGCAGCCGCTCCAGCTGCCGACGGACCGGCCGCGTCCGCCGAAGGCCAGCCACCGCGGCGAGATGATCGAATTCGTTCTGGACGCCGATCTCCTCGCCAGGATCGAGGAGTTGGTACGAGAGCGGGACGTGACGGTCTCGATGGTCATGCAGTCGGCGCTCGCCGTGCTGCTGCACCAGCTGGGCGCGGGCGACGACATCGCCATCGGCTCCCCGATTGCGGGCCGTACCGACGAAGCGCTCAACGACCTGATCGGCTTCTTCGTCAACACCTGGGTGCTGCGAGCAGAGCTCGCGGAGGTTTCGACCTTCGACGAACTGCTGAGCCAGGTGAAGGAGAAGGCAGTCGGCGCCTACGGAAACCAGGACGCTCCCTTCGAGCGCCTGGTGGAGCTCCTCAACCCGGACCGCTCGACTGCCCACCACCCGTTGTTCCAGGTGATGCTCGCCTGGCAGAACTTCACCCAGTCGGACTTCGACCTGCCTGGCCTGCGCGTGGACCTCGAGCCCGGCGCCACCGGGACGGCGAAGTTCGACCTGTTCATCAACCTCACGGAGCGGACAGGCCCGCACGGCAGGGACGTACAGGGCCTGATCGAGTACGCCGCCGACCTCTTCGACCGCGAGACGGCGGAGCAGATCGCCAAGCGGTACGCACGGGTGGTACGACAGGTCGTCGCCGATCCTGGAATGCGAATCGACTCGGTGGATGTGCTGGAGCCGGGTGAGCGTGAGCGTTTGGCTCTGGTGAATGACACGTCCGCGCTGGTCGAGGGGGTGTCGGTTGCGGAGTTGTTCGAGCGGCAGGTCGGTGCGTCCCCGGATGCCGTCGCGCTCTTGTGCGACGGGGTGGAGTTGTCGTATGGGGAGGTGAATGAGCGGGCGAACCGGCTGGCGTGGGTGTTGGCGGGCCGGGGTGTGGGTCGTGGTTCGGTGGTGGCGGTTGCGTTGCCGCGGTCTGCGGAGCTGGTGGTCGGGTTGTTGGCGGTGTTGAAGGCTGGTGGTGCGTATGTGCCGGTGGATCCGAAGTACCCGAGTCACCGGTTGGGCTTCATCCTGGGCGAGGCTCGTCCGCAGGTGATCCTGTCGGATGCGGCGACGGTTGGCGTGCTGCCTGAGAGTGGCGCCGGGGTGCTGCTGCTGGACGAGGTCGATCTGGCTGTGGGTGAGGCCGGGGATCTGGGTGTGGAGGCACATCCGGATGACTTGGCGTATGTGATGTACACGTCGGGCTCGACCGGCACGCCGAAGGGTGTCGCGGTCAGCCACGCCACTGTGGTCAACGGTGTCGCCCGTCTGGCCGAGGCCGTCGAGGCGGGGCCGGGGCGTCGGGCGCTGGCGAGTACGTCCGTCAACTTCGATGTGTCGGTGTTCGAGATCTTCACCAGCCTGTGCCATGGCGGGTCCATTGAGGTGGTCCGTGACGTGCTGGTGCTCGGTGAGCGTGGCGGGTTCGACGGTCAGATCATTTCCACTGTCCCGTCGGCGTTCGCGGAACTCGTAGACCTGCTGACTGATGCGACGAGTGTGGACACGCTGGTGTTCGCGGGTGAGGCGTTGCCTGCCAGTCTGGTGGCGCGGGTCCGTGAGGCCTTCCCCGGTGTGCGTGTGGTCAATGCGTACGGCCAGACCGAGTCGTTCTATGCCACCACCCACACCGTCGCGAGCGGCGAGGGCAGTGCCCCCATCGGGTTGCCTCTCGGCAACATGCGCGCCTACGTCCTCGGCCCCGGGCTGCAGCCCGCTCCGGCCGGCGCAGTCGGTGAGCTGTACGTGGGTGGGACCATCGCCCGCGGCTACTTCGAGCGGGCGGGCCTGACCGCCGAGCGCTTCGTCGCCGACCCCTTCGCCACGCCCGGCGCGCGCATGTACCGCACCGGTGACCTGGCGCGGTGGAACGCGAACGGCGAGCTGGAGTACCTGGGCCGCGGGGACAGCCAGATCAAGGTTCGTGGGTTCCGTATTGAACCCGGTGAGGTCGAAGCGGCCCTCACTGCGCACCCCGCTGTTGCTCAGGCTGTGGTCGTGGCCACTGCCGGCAAGCAACTCGTCGCCTACGTCGTCCCGGCCGCCACGAGGGGCGAAGGCGACGCCGAGCATGTGGGTGAGGGCCAATACGATCTGGCGGGCTGGATCTCGTCACGCGACCTGCGGACCTTCGCGGCGAGCAGCCTGCCGGAGTACATGGTCCCGTCGGCGTTCGTGCTGCTGGACCGGCTGCCGCTGAT
>NZ_JBEOXT010000074.1:0-7775 GCF_040296685.1 Streptomyces sp. NPDC002054 | reverse complement strand
GACCCCAGGCCCTACGTCTGGACCAGGACCGCGGACGAGATCCTCGAACGCCTCGCCTCATATCTGAACAGAATTCCCGACTCAGAAGACTAGGGAGATCATCGAGTGGCCGTCGATGCACCGCTCCAGTGGACGTGACTGGGCCCGCCGGCGTGGGTCGACGGCGGCTGCCCGGGCCGGTGAAGACGAGCCGCTGTTACAGGCAGTTCAGGCCATCCCACTCACCCTAGAGGTGTCGAGCTGTCACGATCGCGGTCATGACGATCCCTCCGCCGGATGCGGCGCCAGGCTGGGACGACCTGCTTCGTGCGGGGACGGGCCCTGTGCAGCAGAGTTTCCTGGAGCTTGTCCGGACCACGCGTGAGTATGTGGGCTACAGCCCGGAACTGGTCTCGGGTCTGTTGCAGACTCCGGAGTACGCGGCTGCCGTGCTGCGCCTCGTCGTGGACTTCTACGGGATTCCCGACGACATCGAGGCAGGGGTGGCTGCCCGTACGGCTCGTGCCCAGTGCATCGGCCAGGAAGGTCGGTCCTTCCACATCCTGCTGGGTGAGCAGGCGTTGTACACCGAATTCGGTGGGCCGGAAGTGATGCGAGGCCAACTTCATCGATTGCTGGAGGCGACAGACCTGCGGGGCATGTCCCTGGGGATCATCCCGGCCCGCGCTCGCCTCCTGGTCCACCCGGGAGGCGGCTTCTCGATCTTCGACGACAGCAGGGTCGAAGCCGAGGGATACCGCGGAGCTGAAACGATCACGAATCAGGACCGGATTGCCCTGTTCCGCAAGGCGTTCGGGCTCCTCCAACCCTCCGCTGTATACGGACAGGCTTCCCGAGACCTGATCGCGTCCGCACTGGCGGCGACCTGATTGGTCGCCGACGTTACGCGGAAGGTGATGCTGACTGCCTACATCAGGAGCAGGATCGCGAAGCTGTCGCCTGCGACCAGGCGTGAGTCAGTGGCCCCGTTCGGCGTTGACCGGAGATCTGGTCCGTGACTGGTCTGGGAGGGGCGTCTGATGTGTCGTCAGCTAAGTCAGCATCTGGTCAGCATCAGTCCTTGAGCATTCCGGAGCGGCTGTCCGATTCGATGCCTGTCCCGCGGCGCCACAACAGCCTGGTTCGCCCGGAAATGCAGGCCAGGAGCCTTCTCGTCAGAGACGATCGATGTTCCTTTTAATCTTCGATCCGACGCGTGCCGGTGTAGAGTGAAGACCGCCCTTGACCTGCAGAAAGCTGGCAGGGAGCCGTCTTCTAGGAGCTCAAATTGCTGCGCACCATGATCAAGTCCAACACCTGACATCTGGACGTTTCCGCAGGCCAGCGGCGTGGCGACGGAGCTTTGGTCAGCAATCGGTCAGCATCAGCCCCTGGGGCTGCGCACGGAAGCACACCAGCTGGCGGTCGGGCATGTTGCTGGCGCAGGGGGCTTGTCGGCGCGTCGCGACGGCCTCTGTCACGTGGAGCCCGACGTCGTTGAGGCCGCGCCCGGCCGTCCTCGCCAGCGACACGGGTGCAGTCATCCACCGGATGACGAGGGTGCAGAGTAAGGCGGCGGCAGCTTCGTCTCCTTCGTTCAGGCGAAGCGATCACTATTTCGCGCCAACCCGCTGTAGCGCGTCGGCTTCCCGGCCGGGCAGGGCGGCGCACGGACGTCCTGCGCGAGTAGGAGGAAACGCAATTCCGATCGCTGCAGGGGGATTCCTCCGGTGCTGCGGCCGTTCTTCGCGCCGGACCCGGACCGGTACTGCCGATGGCGGGTCCAGCTGGATTGCGCTTGCATCAAGGAGCTGCTGACACCGGGTGACTGCATCCCTCTCAGCGAGAGCCAGTGCCGGTCACGTCCGCTGATGTGGTGTATCGATGGCCACTCGGCGATCTTGGTTTGAGGTTATGCGGTGAGTTCAGTCGGGATGGCGGGTTCGTCGGGTCGCGACTCGATTGGGTGGAGGCGGGCTTTGGCGAGGAGTTCGAGGCCCATGTAGCGGCGGGCTTCGACCCATTCGTCGTTCTGTTCTGCCAGGACGGCTCCGACGAGGCGGATGACGGCGTCGCGGTCGGGGAAGATCCCGACGACGTCGGTGCGGCGGCGGATCTCCTTGTTCAGGCGTTCTTGTGGGTTGTTCGACCAGATCTGCTTCCAGATCTCGCGGGGGAACGCGGTGAAGGCGAGGAGGTCGTGCCGGGCTTCGTCGAGGTGGGCTGCGGCTTTGGGGAACTTGGCCTCGAGGGTGTCCAGCGCTTTGGTCATCTGTGCGTGGACGGCCTGGCTGTCGGGTTGTTCGAAGACGGTTCGCAGCAGGGTCGCGACCCAGGGCTGGGCGGTTTGGGGACCTGGGAGAGCAGGGCGTAGTGGGTGCGGCAGCGCTGCCAGGAAGCGTCGGGCAGCACGGCGCCGATCGCGTCGACGAGGCCGGCGTGGGAGTCGGAGATGACGTGCTGGACACCGGTCAGGCCGCGGGCGATCAGTGAGCGGAGGAAGGCGAGCCAGCCGGCGCCGTCCTCGGCGGTAGCGACGTCGATGCCGAGGATCTCGCGCTGTCCGTCGGCGTTGACGCCGACCGCGACGAGTGCGGCCACGTTGGTGATCCGTCCGCCTTCGCGGACCTTCTGTGTCAGGGCGTCGAGCCAGACGGACGTGTGGGGGCGGGCGTCCAGGGGCCGGTTGCGGAAAGCCGCGACCTGGCCATCCAGGTGCTTGGCCATCGCGGAGACCTGCGATTTCGACAGGTGGGTCACCCCCAGGGACTCGGCGAGTTTCTCCACACGGCGGGTGCTCACGCCAAGCAGGTAGGCGGTGGCGACCACCGAGATCAACGCTTGTTCGGCCAGTCGTCGGCGCTCGAGGAGCCAGGAAGGGAAGTAGGAACCCTGCCGGAGTTTGGGGATCGCGAGTTCGATCGTTCCCGCGCGGGTGTCCCACTCGCGGGGACGGTAGCCGTTGCGGTGGTTGACGCGTTCGTCGCTGACCTGCCCGTACTCCGCGTTGCAGACGGCATCGGCCTCGGCCGACATCAACGCGTCCGCGAACGTTTTGACCATCGCGCGGAGCAGGGCGGGACTCGCCGCAGCCAGGTGGTCGTGCGCGAGGGCGTGAAGGGGCAGACTGTCGGGTGCGGTCATCGTGCTGATCTCCTTCGTGACTAGACATCTCGAAGATCAGCCGGTGGCCGTTCGTCTATGCGGGCACCCACCCGAACCCCGGCACAAACCCCCGGAACGGCTAGAACCCGTACACCACTTCCAAGGACGCAACCCCAGTGGGATGTCCTACGTCGGCCACCTTCGGCGCCTTGGGCCGGACAGGTGGAGGCGGCCTACTCCATGGGTGTGGATGCCGACGCTCCATCAGCATGCATGCGTTGCTCCCAGTACGGCGCGTGGAAGCTGAACACCGTCCCGTAGCCGTCAGTCGCTCTCGAATACTTCCCTGAAGGTCCAAAACCTTCCGAGTCGACCTATGATGCAGGTCACGGCCCGGATCTCCAGGGGAGGGAGAGTCCAGGGAACGGTGCGGTCGAGCCTGGGCCAGGGCCGTGTGCAAGGAGGGGTGTGCATGCCCGACGGGCAGACGGTTTCTGCGGCATCGCGGAAGGTTGCAGAGCTGGTCCGCGCATTCTCGTCCGGAATTTCTGAGCGGGAACTGGTTGCCGAGGCCAAGAGACAGTTCGGCAGGCTGCCAGAGCAGCGGTTGGTCAAGTTGATCGCCGAGGCGGTCCGCGGAGGTCTGCTGATCACTTCGGGGGATCGTCTCCTTCTTGCTGCTGCGCAGGAAACGGCACTCCCGCCACCGGTGGCGCCGGAACAGGGCAAGGCAGGCACGAGATCCGCTGTTGATTCGCCGTTAGACGAGACTTTCCTGCTGCGGACCGTCGCGCTCGACGTCGAGAGCGTCGTACGGACCACGGCCACCGCACCCTACGTGGAGCGACACGTATACGAGGTGGCGGCTGTCAGGTTCGGCGCCGACCGGGAATGGGTCGCGTCGGCGCCCCACTGGCAGCGCTTCCTCAGGTTTCCGGGAGACTGTGAGGAGTTGCGTGACGGCAGCGTGCGGAACGCCGTATTGGGCCAGGGGGTGCCCCGACAGCAGGCGTGGACGGAGCTGAGCGAGTTCCTGTCGGGTGCCGACGTCGTGGTCGCCTATAACGGCGAGGCGCTGGACTTTCCCGTCGTCAGTGAAGCGGCAAAACAGGCCGGTGCGAAGGATCCGCTCTCCGACGTACGCCCCGTCGACGCCCTGTACCTCGCCCATGCCGTCTGGCCGACGGCACCGTCCCACCGACTTCAGGACCTGGCGGTCCAGCTCGGTGTGTCCCGTTCGGGCTTGCGTGCCCACACCGCGGACGGCGATGCGGTCCTGCTGGTCCGTTTCCTTGAGCGCGCGGCCTCCGAGTTCGCCTCCCGCGCAGCCGAACTGCGTGCTCTCGTCTCCGACGTTTGCCCCGACTCCGACGCGTGGCGGTTGTTGCGGGAACTGGCCGAGGGCGACTCCACCCCCAAGCGTGAGCCGCTCGTATGGGCGCATGGTCACGTGGCCCGCCTGCTGAGTGCTGAGTTCACGCAGCACGCGCCACGCCGCACCGCTGACGGAAGGGCCCCGGGCAAGGGCGTCGTGAACGTACCGGCCGTCCTGCGGGGCGTCGGCGGACGGGTCGAGCCGACCGCTCTTGCGGGGGTCGTGCACGGCGCACACGTCGAGCCTCGCCCTGCCCAGCAAACCATGACGACGACACTGCATGACTGGACCGACCGCGGCATCAGCGGCCTGCTGGAAGCACCCACGGGCACCGGCAAGAGCTATGCAGTGCTCGCCTCTGCATTGGACTGGCTCGCCGGAGGCGACAACCGTACCGCTGTCATCGCCACGTACACCAAACAGCTGCAGAGCCAGCTGGCGAAGGACATCAAGGACTTGGAGCGGGCCCTGCCAGGCATCCTCGGCGTCGCTGACCTGGTCAAAGGCAAGTCCAACCGGCTCTCCCTGGCTGCCCTGACGAAGACTCTCGCCGAAGCCACCCACCCGCGCCCCTCTGCGAGCGCGCCCCGCGCTCATTTCTCCAAGCAGCGTCGCTTCCGCGAACTCGCCGTCTTCCTCGCACTCCGCCTGCTCGCCGCCAAGGAGCCCCCGCAGACATGGACGGCGAGATCGGTCGACCCGGTGGACCTGCCGCCCTTCTTCACCGAGTACGTGGGCCGGGGCCTGGCGCAGTGGCTGGAGTCGTTGTCTCAGCGCGACGGTGATTACGGACCCTCCACGAGCAACCCGCTCCACGTGCACACCGACACCGTCCGAGAGGCCATCGGCGGCCACCGCCTCATCCTCGCCAACCATGCGCTCGTCCTCTCCCACCTGGACGACCTGCGCGCCCTTGGGTCTGATGTGCTCCTAGTGATCGACGAGGCGCACGAGCTGGAAAACGCCGCTACCTCCGCGCTGACCGTCACCGCCGACTACCAAGACCTGGAAGCGTTGCTGCCGGAGTACCACGCGTGGGTCGCGGCCGCACAGCCTGGTACCGCACGGGACCAGGCCGGCGCGGCCATCGCCGATCTCGAACGCCTACTCGACGACGAACGGCTTCCTCGGCTCGCCGCTCAGGCATTCGATGCCCAGGCCAAGGGCGTGGGCGTACGGATCGGCAGCCGGGCGACCACGCTCGCCAGCCCGTACACCGGCACCTCCGGCACCCGGAACACGCGACGGCTCGCGCTGCTACTCGAGAGCATCGCCAAGGCACTCGCGACCTGCCGCATCACGCTGGAGCGCTACGTTGCTCAGCAAGCAGTCGCGATCGATCCGCTGGTGCGTGAGCGCCTGACCGCGCTCGCGGACCACATCGACTCCCTGACCACGGCCCTCGACCGGATCACGAGCGACATCCGCGACTTCCTCGACCCTGCCGTCACCCTGGACGAGGCGCTCCCGTCACGCGTGATCCACCTTGAAGAACTGGCAGAACCCAGGGCCGACTTGCGTTCCTACCGCTTCCGTATCGCCACCAGCCCCGTCGACCTGCCCGCCGATCCGGAGTGGCAGCGCTATCTGGAGTCCTTCGACCGCGTCCACTATGTCTCCGCGACCCTCCGGGTCGCAGGACAGTGGAACTTCATCCGAGGCCGACTGGGGCTGCCGGACGATCTGCCGGCGCTGGCCCTGCCTTCCCCGTTCGACCTGCGCAGCCAGGCCGAAGTCGTGTGCTTCTCCGACTTCCCCTCCTGGGCAGAGCAGGAGGAGGGCGCGCTGCGGACCGTCGCGCACCAGGTCGCCGGTTTCGCAGCCGAGATGACACACGAACGCGCCGACGGCAGGGGGTTCGACGGCGGCGGCCTGATCCTCACGACCGCCCGCTCGACCGCCGCGGGCATCGGCTTCCATCTCGTCGAAGAGCTGCGCTCCCGTGCCCTGGATACCCCGGTTGTCGAGGCGCTCACCCTCGGCAACGGCCGGGCCTACCAGGCATTCACTAATCGGAGGGACGGGGGAGGTTTCCTCGTCGGCACCAAGGGACTCTGGCAGGGGGTCGATGTCTCCGACGCCGAACGGCTGCGCCTGGTCTGGATCAACAAACTGCCTTTTGCGCCGTTCGCCGCGCCGATCGTGGAAGCACGGCGAGCGGCGGCCGCCGAACGCGCCGAGCACGCAGGCCACCCCGATCCGGAGGGCGCCGCCACCGAGCACTACTACCTGCCGCTCGCCGCGCTCCAGCTCCGCCAGGCGGTCGGCCGGCTCATCCGCTCCGACCGGCACCGCGGCGTCGTCGTCATCAGCGACCGTAAACTCGCCGGAGCGAGCAGTCTGCGCCGTTGTTACCGGCGTGCCTTCCTCGGAAGTCTCGACGGCGGACTGGAGCGCCCCGACCCGGACACCGGCGACGTCGGCGGCGGCAATGTCACCACCATGACCGAAGGGTGGCGCCGCATCTGGCGGTTCATGGCGGCACACCGACTGCTGGACGCCGATCGGGCCGCCGAACTGTGCACGGACGAAGCCCTCGAACGGCACACCCTCCTGCACCACACCCGCCGGATCCGCGAACTCGCTCTGACCACCGAGGAGACGCGGAAGCTGCAGGAACAGAACTCTCTCGCCGAGGAGGTCAGGGTCCGCTGCGCCCACATCGGCGGCCTGCTGCGGCTCGCTGACGAACCCGTGGACCTGAAACCGGCCCAGGAGTCGGTCATCACCGCCGTCGCTGAGGGCCGCAACGTCCTCGGACTGCTGCCAACCGGCTTCGGCAAGAGCTTCACCTTCCAGTTGCCCGCGCTGGTCCTGCCCGGCGTCACGGTGGTCGTAAGCCCGCTCGTCGCCCTCATGCACGACCAGGCCCTCGAACTCAACCGGTCCATCGGCGGCGCCGTCCGCGCCCTGATCTCCCCACTGCGTGAGTCCAGCAGCAGGGCCGGCAAGACGGAGGTGTCGGACCAGCTCCTCGGCCGCGCCGACCACGGCATCCGCCTCGTCTATGTCAGCCCGGAACGCCTGTGCCAGCGGCGCTTCAGGGAGACCGTGCGCGCGGCCGCAGCGGCAGGCCGGGTGACCCGGATCGCCGTCGACGAGGCACACACACTGGCGCAGTGGGAGGACTTCCGGCCGAGCATGCGCCGGGTCAGCCGGTTCCTGGACGAGCTGCGCCGGGACCACGGGGTGGGGGGGGCCCCCGGGGCCCCCCCCCCCCCCCGGGGCGCCCCCCGGGGGGGGCGCGGGGGGGTGGTGGGGGTGGCCCCCCGGGGGGGGGGACCCCGCCCGCCCCCCGCGGCCCGCGAAAACCAGG
>NZ_JBEOXT010000073.1:0-9709 GCF_040296685.1 Streptomyces sp. NPDC002054 | reverse complement strand
ATCAACGTGGCCGGAAGGCGAACCCCCGTCGCCGCGCCGAGCCGGTTCCGCAGCTCGACCGCGGTCAGCGAGTCGAACCCCAGCTCCTTGAAAGCACGTTCGGCACCAACGGCCTCCGAACCGTCGTGCCCGAGAACGGCCGCAACATGCGTACGGACCAGACCCAGCAGCTCCCGCTCCAGCTCGACCGCACCAAGACCGGCCAGCCGCCCGACCGGCGCACCGGCGTCGCCCGCGGCCTCGACACGGGCAGGCCGGGCCTCTGCCAGCTCGGCGAAGAGAGTGCTGGGGCGCACCAGGGTGAAAGCGGGCGCGAAACGCTCCCAGTCCACATCCGCGACCAGCAGAGCCGCATCATCCGACGAGGCCGCGCTCTGCCGCAGAACGGCCATCGCCGTGTCCGGAGCCATCGGAGGCAGCCCCTCACGCCGCATCCGCGCGTCCATCGCCTCATCGGCAGCCATACCGCCCTCGGCCCACGGACCCCACGCAAGCGACGTAGCCGCCAGACCAGCGGCGCGGCGCTGCTCGGCCAGCGCGTCCAGATAGGCGTTCGCGGCAGCGTAGTTGCCCTGACCGGCCGCACCGGTCATGCCACTCATCGAAGAGAACAGCACGAACGCCGACAGCTCGATACCCAGCTCGACGGTGAGTTCATGCAGGTTGAGCGCGGAAACGGCCTTGGCGCGCAGCACCGTCTCGAAGCGAACCGGCGTCAGCGCATCCAGAACACCGTCATCCAGCACACCAGCGGTGTGCACCACCGCCGTCAACGTGCCGGCCTCAGCAGCGAGCAACGTCCGCAGAGCATCACGGTCAGCGGCGTCGCAGGCGACGACCGCAACCTCCACACCCAGCCCGGACAGCTCCGCCACCAACTCAGCAGCACCCGGAGCATCCGCACCGCGGCGGCTGGTCAGGACCAGGCGCTCCGCACCCGCACCGGCCAGCCAACGGGCCACCCGGCTGCCCAGCGCACCCGTACCACCGGTCACCAGAACGGTCCCCGACGGCGTCCAAGAACCCCCACCAGCAGCAGCGCGGACCAGTCGACGCCCGAACACCCCAGAGGACCGCACCGCGACCTGATCCTCATCAGTTCCGGCGAGGACACCGACCAGGCGGGCCATGGCTCGCTCGTCCCACACCTCAGGCAGGTCAACCAGCCCGCCCCAACGCTGCGGAACCTCCAAGGCAGCAACCCGCCCCAGACCCCACACCTGAGCCTGAACCGCAGACACCAGACGATCGGAACGGCCCACACTCACCGCACCACGAGTCAGACACCACAGAGGCGCCTCCACCCCGGCATCACCCAACGCCTGCACCAGAGTCATGGTCGGGACAACACCCGCGGCCTCGTCCACAGCAAGCAGCGACACCACACCGGCAACGTCATCAACATCCGACAGCAGACCGGTCAGAGCCGCACGATCAACACCGGGCTCAACAACGACCCGACGGACCTCAGCACCACGCCCGGCCAGCGCATCCACGACAGCCGTGTCGTCCACACCCGCAGCAGGAACCACCACCAGCCACGTCCCGGACAAACGCCCATCAGCTCCGGCATCCGTCAACGGCTGCCATGACACCCGGTATCGCCAGCGGTCCACTTCGGACTGGGTCCGCATGCCTCGACGCCACGCCGACAGGGTCGGGAGGGCCGGCAGAACCGTGTCCCAGGCGTTCTCGCCATCCACGTCCAACGTGGCAGCGAGCGACTCGAGGTCCTCACGCTCCACCGCGTCCCAGAACTGCGCGTCGATCTCGTCGGCGGTGCCATTCCGCGTACCGCTCGCCATCGGCAGCCAGTAGCGCTGCCGCTGGAAGGCGTACGTCGGCAGGTCCACCCGCCGAATACCCGAACCGGCGAAGAACGCCTGCCAGTCCACGTCCAGACCCCGCACCTGGGCCTGGGCCAGCGAAGCGACCACCGTCTCGGCCTCGGAACGCCCGTTCCGCAGGACGGGCACGAAGGCGGCGCCCTCACCCGTCAAACACTCCTGGCCCATGGCCGAGAGCACGCCACCTGGGCCGAGTTCGAGGTACGTCGTGACGCCCGCGTCCTCCAGAGTTCGCACACCGTCCAGGAAGCGCACCGCTTCCCGCACGTGCCGGACCCAGAACTCCGCCGAACCCATCTCATCCGAGACCAGGGCCCCGGTCAGGTTGGACACAACCTGAATTCGCGGAGCGTCGTACGTGAGCCCCTCCACCACCCGGCGGAAGTCATCGAGCATGCCGTCCATGTGCGGCGAGTGGAACGCGTGGCTGACGATCAGACGCTTGGTCTTCCGCCCCGGGAAGGCTTCCGCGACGGCGACCGCCGCGTCCTCATCACCGGCAATGACCACCGACTGGGGGCCGTTGACGGCCGCAATACTCACCCGATCGGTCAGCAGCGGAAGAACCTCGTCCTCCGACGCCTGCACCGCGATCATCACGCCACCGGCCGGCAGCGCCTGCATCAGACGACCACGAGCCGCCACCAACGTGCACGCATCCTCCAGCGACAGGACACCCGCCACATGCGCGGCAGCGATCTCACCGATGGAGTGCCCGGCCAGGAAGTCCGGCCGCACGCCCCACGACTCCACCAGCCGGAACAGCGCCACCTCCACCGCAAACAACGCCGGCTGCGTGAACTCCGTCCGGTCCAGCAGCTCCGCATCCGCCCCGAACAGCACATCCTTCAGCGGCAGTTCCAGCCGTTCACACACCGCATCCAGCGCCTCCGCGAACACCGGGTAGGCGTCATACAGCTCACGCCCCATACCCAGCCGCTGACTCCCCTGTCCGGTAAACAGGAAGGCAACCTTCCCGCCGACCGGCGAGCCCTCAACCACACCCGCCGCCGAATCACCCTCCGCGAGCGCCGCGAGTCCGGCCAGCAGGCCCTCGCGGTCCGCAGCAACCACCGCCGCACGGTCCTCGAACAACGCCCTGGTAGCTGTCAGAGACCACGCGACATCAACCGAACGCGCGTCGGGCGCGGACAGAACGTAGGACCGGAGCTGACGTGCCTGCTCCCGCAGTGCCTCCTCGCCCTTCGCCGACAGCACCCAGGGCACCACCGGCAGCAGCTCGCCCGCCACGGGCTCCTCCGCCGGTTCCAGAACCGGCGGCTGCTCGATGATCGTGTGCGCATTCGTCCCGCTGATACCGAAGGACGAGACACCCGCTCGGCGCGGACGCCCGGTCTCCGGCCAGTCCACCGCCTCTGTCAGCAGGGAGACGTCACCGGCCTCCCAGTCGATCTGGGCCGACGGCGCATCCACATGAAGCGTCTTGGGCAGCACCCCATGCCGCATCGCCATGATCATCTTGATCACACCGGCGACACCGGCCGCAGCCTGCGTATGCCCGATGTTCGACTTGATCGAACCCAGCAGCAGCGGCCAGCCCTCCGGCCGCTCCTGCCCGTACGTGGCCAGCAGCGCCTGCGCCTCGATCGGGTCCCCGAGCCGGGTACCCGTACCGTGCGCCTCCACCGCATCCACATCCGCAGCCGACAGACCCGCACTGGCGAGCGCCTCACGGATGACGCGCTGCTGCGACGGACCATTCGGAGCCGTCAGACCATTGCTCGCACCGTCCTGGTTCACCGCCGAACCGCGCACAACCGCCAGAATCGGATGACCGTTGCGCACCGCGTCCGACTGCCGCTCCACCAGCAGCATGCCCGCACCCTCAGCCCAGCCCGTCCCATCCGCAGCCGCCGCAAACGACTTGCAACGGCCATCGGCCGAAAGGCCACGCTGACGGCTGAAGTCGACGAACGTCTCCGGGGTCGCCATGATCGCCACACCGCCCGCCAAGGCCATGTCGCACTCGCCGCCGCGGAGCGCCTGGATCGCCCAATGCAGTGCGACCAGCGAGGACGAGCAGGCCGTGTCGACGGTGACCGCCGGACCCTCCAGACCGAAGGCGTACGAAACGCGACCGGAGGCGATGCTCCCCGAGTTACCGGTGCCGAGGTACCCCTCCACACCGTCCGGCAGTTCCTCTCCGTTTCCGTAGCCGGTCGCGTAGTCGTGGTACATGACGCCGGCGAAGACGCCGGTACGGCTGCCACGCATCGACGTCGGGTCGATGCCCGCCCGCTCGAACGCCTCCCAGGAGGTCTCCAGCAGCAGCCGCTGCTGCGGATCCATCGCCAGCGCCTCACGCGGCGAGATCCCGAAGAACGCCGGGTCGAACTCGGCCGCGTCGTGCAGGAACCCGCCCTCACGGGTATACGACGTACCTGCATGATCCGGATCCGGGTGGTACAGAGCCTCGATGTCCCAGCCACGGTCGGACGGGAAGGCGGTGATGCCATCCGCACCCGCGGCAACCAGCTGCCACAGCTCCTCCGGCGACCGCACGCCACCGGGGAAGCGGCAGCCCATACCAACGATCACGATCGGATCGTCGACGACGCCCACGGCGGCCCGTACGGGCGTACGCACCCCACCCACCTGGCCACCGGAGCCGGCGATCACCGCGAGCTCGGTCAGCAGGTGCCGGGCCAGAGCCGCCGGCGTCGGGTAGTCGAAGATCAAGGTCGGGGGCAGGCGCAGGCCGGTCTCTGTCTTGAGTACGTTGCGCAGTTCCACCGCGGTAAGGGAGTCGAAACCGAGGTCCCGGAAGGCCCGCTCGGCGTCCACGGACCCAGCGCCGGAGTGGCCCAACACAGCGGCCACATGTCCGGACACCAGCTCCAGCAGCACACCCTCATGCTCAGCGGCCGGCAGTCCCAGCAAACGGGCGGCCAGCGGCGAACCGGAGTCCGTGCCGCCGTCACGCCGCTCCACGGTCCGGCGCGCAGGCACCCGTACGAGGGCACGCAGCAATGCGGGCGTCGAACCCGCCGAAACCGCCTGCGCACGCAGAACCGCAACATCGAGGTGCATCGGCAGGAGCACCGCCGAGTCCACCATGACGGCGGTGTCGAAGAGCGAGAGCCCCTCGTCGGCCGCGAGTGCGGCAACACCCTCCCGGGCGATGCGACGCAGGTCGACCTCGTCAAGACGGGCCGCCATACCGCCGTTGCCCACGTGCGGAGCCCACAGGCCCCAGGCGAGGGAGGTCGCCGGCAGACCCTCAGCCCGCCGCTGCTCGGCCAGGACCTCCAGGAAGGCGTTCGCAGCGGCGTAGTTCGCCTGCCCCGCCGCACCGAACGTGGCAGCCGCACCCGAGAAGAGCACGAACGCCGACAGGTCCAGCTCCCGGGTCAGCTCGTGCAGGTTCCATGCCGCATCCACCTTCGGACGCAGCACCGCAGCCACCCGCTCCGGAGTCAGCGACGACAGAACGCCGTCATCCAGAACACCTGCCGTATGAACCACCGCAGTCAACGGATACTCGGCCGGAACCGACGCCAGCAGCGCAGCCAGCGCCTCCCGGTCCGCGATGTCACAGGCGACCAGGTCCGCACGGGCACCCAACCCGGCCAGCTCCGCAACCAGTTCGTCAGCACCCTCGGCGGCAGGACCCCTACGGCTGGTCAGCAGCAACCGCTCGACACCGTACGCCGTCACCAGGTGACGGGCGAAGAGCCGGCCCAGGCTACCCGTCGCACCGGTCACCAGCACCGTCCCGGACGTACCACCAAAGCTCACCGGCGGCTCGACCACACGCTCCGACGACAGAACACGCACCAGACGCGGCGCACTCACCACACCCGCACGGATCGCCAGCTCCGGCTCGCCCACCGCCAACGCAGCAGCAACCGCCGCCAACGACGCGTCCGCCCCGTCAAGGTCGAGCATGACCAGCTGCCCGGGGTTCTCCGACTGCGCCGAACGCAGCAGACCACGCACCGCACCGCCCGCCAGGTCCCGAACACCCGCACCGGCCTCAACAGCCACCGCACCCGAGGTCACCCACACCAGGCGGGTACCGGCGAACCGCTCGTCCGCCAGCCACTCCTGCACCACTGCCAACGCGCCGTACACAGCCGCATGGACAGAGCCGACGGTGTCATCGGCCTGCGCGGTAGCGGGAGACATCACGAACACCGCATCCGGCGCCGATCCGCCCGCGGCGAGCGCCGCACTCAGCGCGCCCGCATCGGCGTACTCCGTGACCGGGGCCCCGGTACCACGCAGCCCGATCTCGTCCCGGCCCAGCACAGCCCACCGCAGGTCGGACGCACCAGCCGCCACGGGAGCTGCCGCAGGCACCCATTCGACGCGGAAGAGGGACTCCACATGTCCGCCGCCTCCGGCAGCGTTGACCTGGTCGGCCGAAGCCGGGCGGAGCGTAAGCGCCTCCACGGCCGCCACCGGACGCCCGGACTCGTCCGCCACCAGCAGCGCCAGAGTGTGCGGATCGTCCGAGGAGAGCGGGGTCAGCCGCATCCGCAGCGCAGACGCACCCACCGCGTAGAGCGAGACACCCGCCCAGGAGAAGGGCAGCATCGCGCCAGTGGCGTCCTGCCCGGCGGCGGTGTCACCGTGACCGATGGCGTGCAGACCCGCGTCCAGCAGTGCCGGGTGCAGCCCGAACCGCTCCGCATCCCGACGCCCGTACTCCGGCAGCACCACCTCGGTGAACAGCTCGCCGCCGCGCCGCCAGGCAGCCTTCAGCCCCTGGAACAGCGGCCCGTAGGCCATTCCGTCCCCGGCCATCTCGGCGTACAGCCCATCGATGTCTACCGGTACGGCACCGGCCGGCGGCCAGGCAGCCAGCTCACCGAACTCCTGCCCGGCCTCCGGCCGGGCACCAGCCGCCAACGCGCCCGATCCGTGGCGCGTCCACGGCTCCTCCGCTACCGCGTCCTGGCGGCGGGAGTAGACGCTGAACGGGCGGTGACCGGACGCCGAGGGCGCCTCGACCACGAGTTGGAGCTGTACGCCGCCCCGCTCGGGCAGGACCAGCGGCGCCTCCAGCGTCAGCTCCTCCACCACATCACACCCGACCTGGTCACCGGCACGGATCGCCAGATCCACAAAGGCCGTACCCGGCAGCAGAACACCGCCATGGATGGTGTGATCCACAAGCCAGGGGTGAGTGTCGAGCGACAGCCGGCCGGCGAGCAGCACCCCCTCGGAATCGGCCAGCGTGACCGCCGCGCCCAGCAGCGGGTGGGCGGCGTCACCGAGCCCGATCGACTCCGGATCCCCAGAGGCAAAGGCCACCGCACTGGGCCAGTACCGCTCTCGCTGGAACGCGTACGTCGGCAGATCCACACGGCGGACGCCGGTGTCGGCGAAGAACGCTGACCAGTCGACCGTGACGCCGTGGATGTGGGCCTGGGCAACGGCCGTGGTGAAGGCCTCGGCCTCGGGACGGCCCTTGCGGAGCACGGGCACAAAGACGGCGGCATCGGCGTCGTCGGTCAGGCAGTCCTGTGCGAGGGCGGACAGCACCCCGTCGGGGCCGAGCTCGACGTATCGCGTGACGCCCGCCGCCTCCAGGGCGCGGATGCCGTCGAGGAAGCGAACGGCTTCCCGCACGTGCCGCACCCAGAAGTCCGCCGAGCCCATCTCGTCGGTGACCAGCGCACCGGTGAGGTTGGAGACAACCGGGATACGCGGGGCGCCGAAGGACAGCCCCGCCACCACCTCGCGGAACTCCTCCAGCATGCCGTCCATGTGCGGCGAGTGGAACGCGTGGCTGACGGTCAGCCGCTTCGACTTCCGGCCCTGCGCCTCGAAGACCTCGGCGACCGCGACCGCCGCGTCCTCGTCACCGGCCACCACGATCGACGTCGGACCGTTGACCGCAGCAATGCTCACGCGCTCGGTCAGCAGCGGCAGGACCTCGTCCTCCGAGGCCTGGAGGGCGATCATCACACCACCGGCCGGCAGCGCCTGCATCAGACGACCACGAGCCGCCACCAGCGCACACGCATCGTCCAGCGAGAACACACCCGCCACATGCGCGGCAGCAATCTCACCGATGGAATGCCCGGCCAGGAAGTCCGGCTTCACCCCCCACGACTCCAGCAGCCGGAACAGCGCGACCTCGACCGCGAACAACGCAGGCTGCGTGTAGGCGGTCTGGTTCAGCAACTCCGCATCAGAGCCGAACAGCACATCCTTCAGGGGCAGTTCCAGGTGGGCGTCCATCCGGGCGCAGACCGCGTCCAGCGCGTCCGCGAAGGCGGGGTGGGCGTCGTAGAGCTCACGCCCCATCCCGAGACGCTGGCTGCCCTGCCCAGTGAAGAGGAAGGCCAGACCGCCCCCGGACACCGTTCCTCGGAACAGTCCCGGCGTCTGCTCGCCGGCTGCGAGGGCCTTCAGAGCGGCCAGGAGCTCGTCCCGCTCCTCCGCAACGACGACGGCCCGGCGTTCGAGGGCCGACCTCGAGGTGGCCAGGGAGTAAGCCACGTCGGCGGGTTCGAGGAGTTCATCCGCCGCGATCCACGCCTCCAGGCGCTCGGCCTGAACCCTCAGGGCCGCCTCACTCTTCGCTGACAGCACCCACGGCACGACACCGCCCGACCGCTCCCGCGGCAGCCCGGAGTCCTCCGCACCGTCGACGGCCGGAGCCTGCTCGATGATCGTGTGGGCGTTCGTACCACTGAAGCCGAACGAGGAGATGCCCGCGCGGCGGGGACGCCCGGTCTCCGGCCACTCGCGCGACTCGGTCAGCAGGGCGATCTCGCCCGCCGACCAGTCGACGTGCGGGGTGGGCTCGTCCACGTGCAGGGTCTGCGGCAGCACCCCGTGCTGCATGGCCAGCACCATCTTGATGATGCCGGCGACGCCGGCCGCGGCCTGCGTGTGCCCGATGTTCGACTTGATGGAACCGAGCAGCAGCGGCTGCTCAGCCGGACGCTCCTGGCCGTACGTCGCCAGCAGCGCCTGCGCCTCGATCGGGTCCCCGAGCCGGGTACCCGTACCGTGCGCCTCCACCGCATCCACGTCCGCAGCCGACAGACCCGCGCTCGCCAGAGCAGCCCGGATGACACGCTGCTGCGACGGACCGTTCGGCGCCGTCAGACCATTGCTCGCACCGTCCTGGTTGACGGCCGAGCCACGAACGACGGCCAGAACCGGGTGACCGTTCCGGCGGGCATCGGACAGCCGCTCCACAAGCAGCATGCCCACACCCTCACCCCACCCGGTACCGTCCGCGTCCGCGGCGAAGGCCTTGATCCGGCCGTCCACCGCCAGCCCACGCTGACGACTGAAGTCGATGAAGGCCCCCGGCGACGACATGACCGTCACACCGCCAGCCAGCGCCATGGAGCACTCGCCCTGCCGCAGCGCCTGCACGGCGAGGTGCAGAGCGACCAGCGAGGCCGAGCAGGCCGTGTCGACCGTAACCGCCGGGCCTTCGAGGCCGAAGACGTAGGAGAGACGGCCGGAGACGACGCTCGCAGCGTTGCCCGTGCCGACGAACCCCTCGATACCGTCGGGGGCGGCGAGGGCGAGGTTGAGGTAGTCCTGGCCGTTGGTGCCGGTGAAGACGCCGACCCGCTCGCCCCGCACGGTGGCGGGGTCGATGCCGGCGCGCTCGAACGCCTCCCACGAGGTCTCCAGCAGCAACCGCTGCTGCGGGTCCATCGCCAGCGCCTCGCGCGGCGAGATCCCGAAGAAGTCGGCATCGAAGTCCGCGACATCGTGGATGAAGCCGCCCTCACGGGCGTAGAAGGTGCCCTGCTGGTCAGGGTCGGGGCTGTAGAGCCGGTCCAGGTCCCAGCCACGGTTCACGGGGAACTCACCAATGGCATCACCACCGGACGCCAGCAGCTGCCACAACTCCTCCGGCG
>NZ_JBEOXT010000072.1:0-12501 GCF_040296685.1 Streptomyces sp. NPDC002054 | reverse complement strand
CAGACCACCACCCTGCGGATACCTCATATACCCGGCATACCGCGACGATCACCGCTCGTCAGCCCCTGCGACAACCCGCCTTCAAGGTCAGTAACGGGGCGCTGCCGGAGTTCCTCGGCGGCCTGGCCGGAGCTGTGGTGTTGGCGGCGGTAGCGCGGCCCTGTGCGCCCCTCGGGCCAGGTGGAACCGGTAGCGCACAGCGGCCGGGAGTACGACACGTTCGGTTTGAACGACACCGCGCTCGGCAAGGTGCCCGGGTCAGGTCAAGACGAACCCACCCCCAGGCCCCGCAAAGGGGTTCGGCTGTGTGGAACAGCAGGGTCCATGGCCGCGCTGTGTGCCGCGGACGAGCCGCCCGAGCGGCGGTCTGCATCGGCGGACCTCAAGCGCTGGGTACGCAACCTGCCCCGTGGAACGGGGTTGGGGCAGCGGAAGCGGTCATCGGATGACGGCGTCGTTGCGGAGGAGGGCTGTTCCGAGGGGGGTGAGGGTGTGGAGGACGGCGGCGCCGGTGCGGGTGGTGGTGATGAGTCCGGCGTTGCGCAGGACGGTTGTGTGCTCGCTGGCCGAAGGCAGTGAGATGCCGACGCGGTCCGCTGTTTCGGTGGTGGTGGCGGGGCGGCGCAGGCTGGCCAGGACGGCGGCGCGGGTTCGTCCCAGGAGTGGGCCGAGGGCGTCGGCGGCATGGGCGGGCTGCTCGTCGGTGCGCAGAGGGTAGGTCAGAGTCCAGGGTTCGCTCCGACGGCGGCCGTACATCGGGCCTTGCGCGAAGTACGACGGGATGAGGATCAGGCCCTGTCCGCCCAGGTACAGGTCGGCTGGCTCGCACGGTGCGGGGATGTGCCAGGTTGGTGCGTGCCAGTACCAGTCGGGGACGAGGGTGGCAAGCATGGCCTCGACCCCGCCGCGCAGCAGTGTCTCGGCCTGTAGGGCCCGGTCGGCGACGGCGAGGGCCTGCATGTGCGGCCATAGGGGAGCGAGGGTGGAGTCGAAGTAGCGCAGTGTGTCCTGCGCCAGGATCTGCCGGCCCTTGTCGGTGCCGTCGGCAAGTTCCCGCAACTTGGCGTTCTCGCGGGCGCGGCGGTCGAGCACGGCGATCTCGTCAGCCAGTTCTTGGGCGGGTGTCGTTGCGGCACGTTCAACTCCTGCGTGCAGCGAGGGGGATGAAGCATGGACGAAGAAGTCGAGCAGGCCGCCTTGCGGGGGATCCAGGTCGAGAAGGATCCCGGTCCGAGGAACGTTGTCCTGGACGATCGTCCTCAGCCACTGTGTGAGGCCGGGACGCGTACGGCCCATGGCCGTGCGTCCTGACCGTAAGTAGCGAACGCTGAGCGCGGCTTCCAGCAGCGCATTGGGGACGGGGGCGACGGTGATCTGGCGCAGATCGGCTTCGGTGAAGTGGATGCGCAGCATGAATCCGATCGTCTATCCGGCCGACCTTCTTGGCCACAGCTGAAAGGCATGGCGACCGAAATCCTCGAGAGGCAGTCTCTTTCTCACCGGCCTCTGCTGCGGGCAGGCGAGGTGGTTATGGCTGCAACACGCTGGCGCGGCCTTCGCCGCCACGGCTCTCGGCAACCCACCCCCGCCCGCCGGTACCACCGGGTGTGGGCTCTGTCGGCACGGATTAGCAGAACCTGTTCATGCCCTGCGGCTCAGTTGACGGTGACGGTGTAGGTGATGCGCTCGGGTGCCTGGGAGGGAGTGGTCGCCCCCGTGGTCGGGGTGGCGGAGGGCCCAGTCGTCGCGGGGGGCAGGGTGGAGGTGTTGCCCTGGCAGGTGGTGAAAGTGCAGTGGAGCAGCGTGAATCGAGTGGTCCCCTTGCCCTTGGCCTCGAAGGTGAAGGTGAGCCGGCCGCCGACACCGGGCACCGCTTCGTCGCCGGAGTCCGACGCGTAGACCTGGCCGCGGCTGACCAGTACGGAGCTGTCGGGCTCGGGGTCGACCAGGTACCAGTACTCGCGGGTGGAGGCGTTCTGGTCGACGGTGAGCGTGAAGCGCTCGCCTGGCTCGGCAGTGATGCTGGTGTCCTTCACCGGGCGGCTCGCGGTGCTCGTGGAGCCGTCGGCCGGTTCGTCGGTGCCGGAGCCGCAGCCCGTAGCGAGAGCGAGGAGCACGGCCGCCGCGATCGCCGCACCGCCCCTGCTATCGCGGAAGACATACCTTGTACGCGTTGGGGAGATCACTGTTGGAAGCCTTGCCCGTGTAGCCGTTGATGAAGTCGTTCTCGCTGACCCAGGTGGTCGAGCCCCAAGGGTTGTACACCCGAAGCATGTCACCCTCCTGGGCGATGGAGGTCATCGCGTGGGCGCCCTCCTCGCCCGAGACGGCGACAGGCACCTTCGGGGTGCAGCGGGTACTGTTCGGCCACCGGGCGCTGCTTGAAGGCGTCGGGGTCGTCCCGCTGCCCGTCGGGGCCGCCGGGGAGCTCAGCGCGTACAGGGGCTCGACCATGGCGCGGGACGTGACGGTGGACGAGGCCACGCAGGTACCCACGGAGGCATTGCCACCCGCCCGCCACGCGAGGGCCTGCGCCCACTGCGTGACCCGGCGACCGTCCACCTCGGCGGTGACGACGAGGGCACAGGCGAATGACGCGGCGTCAGGGGGCGTATCGGATCGTGATCGGGGTCTGAGGGTCCCGGCTGCGTGCCCGCCGGGACGGTGTGTCAGACCATGGCGAGCCGGTCCACCAGCAGCTCCACCCTCGGCTCGATGGCCTCCGGCGGCAGCCGTCCCGCCCGGGTCAGGGTCGCCAGGCCGTGCAGGGACGCCCAGAACACCTCGGTGAACAGTCCCGCGTCGACGCCGTCCCCGGCGACTTCGGCCAGGCTCTCCAGCAGCGCGGCGAAGGCGTCCTTGAGGGGCTCCGGGGTGTCCTCGTGTGCGAACGCCAGGCCGCCGTCGAGCTGGAACAGGGCGTCGTAGACCGCCGGGTTGCGTGCGGCGAAGTCGAGGTAGGCACGGGCGAGGGCGGCGACCCGCTCGCGCGGGCGGTTCGCGCTGGAGGCCGCGGCCCGCAGCGCCACGGCCATCTCGGCGGCGCCCTCGAGGGCGACGGCGCCGATGATCTCGCGCTTGCCGCGGAAGTGGCTGTAGAGGACGGGCTGGCTGTATTCGATGCGCTCGGCGAGCCGGCGGGTGGTGACCGCGTCCCAGCCCTGCTGCTCGGCGAGTTCGCGGGCTGTCGCCACGATGAGGCGTTCGCGCTCCGCCCGTTCGCGCTGCTTGCGTTCCTGTACCGACATGATTCGATCCTAGCATTGCTAGACAAGTGAGCGGCGGCAGTACTAGCGTTGCATCATCAGCTAGCAACGCTAGATGCGAAGAGGGTCATCATGCTCAACGCACTCGAGGTCTTCACCACCGTGGTCGTCGGCGTGATGGTGGGGGTGGAGTTCTCCGTCGCCTTCGTCATCAACCCGATCCTCAACGCCCTCCCCGACGACAGCGGCCAACTCGGCCGCGCCCACGGGGGCCGGATGCTCGGCTCCGTGATGCCGGTCTGGTACATCACCTCGCTCGTCCTCGTCGCGGTCTGGGCCATCGCCGGATGGCGCCACGACGGCGCCGGCCTTGTCGTCACGGCCGGCGCGCTGCTGATCGTCAGCGTGGTCATGTCGATTCTGCTGCTCGTCCCGATCAACAACCGGGGCAAGGCGTGGACCCCTGACAACCGGCCCGACGACTGGAAGGAGCAGATGAACCGCTGGGACCGCTTCCACTACGTCCGCGTCGCCGTCATCATCGCAGCCTTCGCCCTGCTGGTCGCCGCCCTCACCTGAGCCTGCGGGCTCCTCCGCCCGGTCGTCAGCAGCAACCGCTCGGCCGTACGCCCGAAGTGCGGCACCGCCAAAGGCCGCCCGGACATGCACTGGTTCACCCCGTTATGCCGACGGCTTTCGCCCCGTCGGGCGTGAGCCCGACAGGGCTTCGGATCACTGGCCCCGCGGGCCGACGCCGCACCGGTGGCGCACAGTCCCCACTCCCCGGGCGGCAGCCGGCCACCGGAATCCCGACATCCGGGAATGCAGCTGCCGCCCGTCTGGTTCGGGGTGGAGTTCATCCTGAGCCCGGAGACGACGGCACCGGGCTTCAGCCTGCCGAGCTGGCCGTCCGGCGACGGCGACGGCTTCCTGATCATCAAGGGAATCCGCGACGTCGTCTTGGCCCTGGTCCTGGGCATCCTGCTGGTGACGGGCTACCGCCGGGCGCTGGGTTGGGTGCTGCTGGTGGAGGCCCTAGCCGCGTACGGAGACATGGCCACCGTGCTGACCCACCACGGCTCCGTGGCCACCGCGCTCGGCGTCCACGGCCTGACCGCGACACTGATGGTGGTCAACGGCCTGCTGATAGTGCGCGAGACCCGCAAGGTCGTGGCCGCTCCGGCAGTGGATGGCGCAGCGCGGCCCCTGCCCCGATTCTCATAACCGTGGCGGGCTCAAGCGGTCAGCGCATCACCGCTCCGAGAGGTCGTTAATTCCGTTTCTGGTCGTGGCCTTGCCCGGGTTGGGCGAGGACGCCTTGGCGCGCAAGGTATCCGAGGCGGCTTCGGGTGACGTTCAGGCTTGGGTCGCCGATGGCCAGGCCGAGCAGTTGTGCCGTTCGTGGACCCTGAATGCGCGGTCGGGGTGCTGGTTGGAGGCGTGCACGATCTGCTGGTAGGCGGAGCCTTGGGTCGTGAGGACCTGCCCAGGATCGGGAAAATTCGGTGCTCTGCCCGTCCCGTGAGGGCGCAGGATGGTGCGCATGACTTTGGCCACCCCCGTACTGCACACCGCTCGCCTGCGACTGCGCCCCTTCACCGACACCGACGCGGACCCCCTCTTCGCGCTGCACAGCAGCACCTACGTGATGCGCTACTGGGACTCCCCACCTTGGACCGAACGGGCCCGCGCCGAGCGCTTCATCGCGATGTGCCGGAAGATGGCGGACGAAGGCACCGGGGCGCGGGTTGCCATCGACCGTGCTTCCGATGGGGCCTTCGTCGGCTGGTGCGTTCTGACCGGATGGAACCCGGACTACCGCAGGGCATCGTTGGGCTACTGCCTCGACGATGCGATGTGAGGCCACGGCTACGCGACGGAAGCCGCGCACGCCTTGCTGCAGTGGGCATTCGACACACTGGACCTGAACCGAGTCCAGGCCGAGACCGATACGCGCAACGTGGCATCCGCCCGAGTACTGGAGAAGATCGGATTCGTGCGTGAAGGGACGTTGCGGGAAGACTGCGTCGTGAACGGCGAGGTATCCGACTCGTGGGTGTTCGGATTGCTCAGGCGAGAATGGCGACCGGCGGCCGTGCCGACCCCAGCCCGCTAAGTTCGCTTCTGGTAGCGACCTCGACTCGAGGGCATCGGGTTCGGTACCTGCCGGTGCGACCTCCACGATGGTCTTTCGGGCGGTAGTCAAGTTCGTAAGCCGTGCTTCGGTCTCGGCCCGGGCCGCGGTGATGCGGATCCCGAATTTCCCCGGGGCGGCTCTTCGTTCCCCAGTCGGTTGCTGTGGGCAACTGGGGGAAGGGCTGCCCGCTTGTGGAGTGTGCGGGCCGTGCCGGCTGGCCTGTGGCGCTGAACAGCCTCGGCAGCGCCCTGATGGAGGTGCGGCGGTTCGAGAAGGCCCCAGACAATGGTCCCTTGCCGTCGTCCGGGAAGCCTCCGCCCCGATCAGGCGGTCTCCGCGACCTGGATCACGAAGGGCTGTTGGTCGTTGGCCAGGTTCTGATCGTCGTCGCTGGTCACCGCTACGGTGCCGCCTTCCAGATTGCCGAGGGCACGGTGGGGCCAGCTTGACCGGGATCTGGGCGGTTGCACTGCTCAACACGGCGAGCCCGGCCGGGAAGGTGCAGCGCACCTGTTGGCTGTTCTCGAGCTCGGTGCAGTTCTCCGGGTGGAACGGTTCCTCCGCCGTGACCCCCTCCGGCAGGGCGACCACCACGCTGAACGGCGAGGCTGTCTGCCTTCACACTGGAGCGCCGCCGTCCTCGGCGACCGTCTACCAGCGCCACCGCCGCGATGCCGACTTTGCCACTGCCATGGACCGGGCCACCGCCACCCGCAGCACCCCGGAGCCCGCCGGCGCCGCCCCGACGCGCAGTGGTCCGTGTTCTACACGCACCTCGCCACCCACGGTGTGCTCCGCCAGGCGGCACTCGCCGCGGGCATCCGGCCTGAAACCGTCTACGGCTGGCGCCGGACGGATCCCGGCTTCGCGAAGCAGACCGACCACCTGCGCACGCGACGGGAGTAAGGAGGCCTTCGGGAGTGGGCGCGAGCCGATGCCGAATCAGGGCCGCGCGAGGGGCCGGTGGTGCTCTGACCAACGGGTGGGTGGCAGTCGTGGTCACGGGCGAGCGTGCGGGTGTGCGCCTGTTGCGCAGGTACTCATGCGCGGGTGAGGACGTACTGGTAGGCAACCCCGCGAAACGTGATGCCGCCGGTCAGCTCGGTGACCCGGGTCGTGGCTCCGGTGCATTCGGCCGTGGCGAGTGTCGGGCCCCACGGGGTTTCGAACCGGATCCGGCTCCTGCCGGAAGGGTCTTCCACCAGGCTTGGGGCGGAGGTTACGGCGCCGTCTGAGATGGCCGGGTGGGAGAATTCCGTGCTCACAAGGCCGTTGGGGATTGCCCCTCCGGAGGCCTGCGGAGTGACTGTTATGGCGATGGGCGAGGCGCCTCCGGCCACGGTCAGCGTGCCGGCGAAAGCAGTGTCGGCAGTGCCCTCGGCTGTGACGAGGTAGTCCGTGAGCAGGGTGTCACCGCAGGTGTCGGAGACGCTCGCACCCCCGGACTTGCGATCCACGGCATGCGTGGAGGGAACTGTGAGAAGGGCGGCTGTGGCCGTCAGGGCGATGAAGGCGAGACCACGCATGGTGTGATTCATGTTCCCCCAACGATCCGAGCGCGTGATCGGTTCGGCCAATGCGTGTGGATACGGGACGACGTACCCCGAGGGCTGTATGCGAGGTCTGCGGAATGACCGGTAGCCCGTGGTGCCGGCCGGTGCTCGCGCGTTCTGCCCTCACCGGTCTGTCGGGCCGGGCCTGCCAGGCCCTCCCGGCAGCCGCACGGGCTAGAGCTGCCATCCGCAGGACATGCCGTTCAATCAGCCCAGCCCTCGGTGTTCGAGCATGACTCGTAGGAGTAGCGCGTGTCGCGGCCCCACTCCTCCCCAGTGATGCGTTTGTATGCCCGGTCCGGTGTGTAGAGCAGACGCTCGGCCCAGATGAGGTCGGTGGCGTAAGGAGTGAAGGCCGTAGGGTCTTGGAGGACGCTGTCGAATACGGTGCGGCCGGCGGCGACGACCGCGGCACGGGTGTAGAGGAAGGCGTCATCGGACAAGTCGTGTCCGTACTCCTTGCGGTCCAGCCGGTAGAGCGCCCATGACAGTTGCTCGGCAAACCCGATGACCAGCGACAGCGGGGACTGGGCAAGGCGTGCGGTCACTGTGGCGGCGAGGAGTTCGGCGTCAGGGTCGGGTTCCGTGGGCCTGCAGTCCTCGATGAGCTGCCAGAAGGCGTCTTCGTTCATGCTGGCGAGCATGCCGCAGCGGTCTGACAGTCCTGTCTGCCGGGTCACCTGTTTGCTGCCGTTGTGAGCAGTACGCGCTTGCGGAGAAGGGGGAGCTTGGCCCGTCCGAACATCTGGCGCTAGGTCATCTTGATGTGATTGACGCGGCCCTCGGCGGGGCCGGAGTACCAGCGCGTGCTCAGGCCCTGGAGCACAGCATCCCAGTCCTTCTCCAGACCCGTGGCGAAGGTATGCAGGCGGGGCAGGTCCGCGGTGCGGGTAGAGGTGATCCAATCCTTGAGGTGCTGGCCGGAGCGAGTGCGAAGGAGTTCTATCTCCCGGATCCCGTGCCCGTGGGCCAGCAGGGCTTGGAGAGTCGCGTGCCGCTCTCTGATGCGAGCTTCGATCGGTGACATCGACTTCGTCGTATCCGAGTCGCCGCCATCGCTCACAGGGTCATCAGGGCTGGTGAAAGCCGCCTTGAGGCAGTTGACGCGGAGTCGGACGCTGGCTTCGACGGCGGTGCCGAGGTTCTGCCAGAGGTGGAAGCGGTCGGCCACTTGGATCGCGTTCGGGGCGCCGGTCCGGGCACCGTCTGCGTAGGATCCGGCCCGGTCACGGCAGATGACCTCGGCGCCGGGATGCTCGCGTAGCCAGTCGGCCAGGGTGGAGGCGTCGCGGCCGGGCAGGAGGTCGAGAGGCCGGCCGCTCTCGCAGTCGATGAGGACATCGCCGTAGTGGTGCCCGCGGCGGGTGGCAAAGTCATCGACGCCCAGCACCCTGGGGACGGCCCAGACGGGATCAGGCACGGCCATGATTGCCCGGTTGACGTGTTGTCCGGCTCACCTTCGTCTGCAGGGCAGCAGCGCGGCGGGACCCGGCGCGGCTGGCGAGGGCAACTGCAACGACCGCCAGGACACAGCGCGAAGGAGGAGCGCGTCTCCCGTACCTGAACGTCAGCCCCGCGCCCTGCTTGACGAACGTACGACGCCCACACAGATCGCTATCGCAGTACAGCTGCCGCACGGTCAGCCCGATCAGCACCGGCTGGCCACCGACCGGGGTATCAGCCGGCCGACGCTGGTAGCAGTTGTGCACACGACTCGACGGAAGCTCACAGTCGGGGCACGGAGCAGGGCCATCGAAGGTTTTCGCCACGATCTGCACCACACCGCACTCCGTGAACACCCGCTTCACCAGAACAGCCCTGAAGTGCGGAAACAGCACCGCTATGAGGTCATCACACCGCACCACGGTCCCAGATGACGAGACGTCACCGTGGCAGAACGCCGTTGATCGTTCTCACGGAATCTGTGCCAGAACCGGGTTTCGGCATCACACTTTGGTGTGGGCTGACGTTGGCGAAGCGGCCTTGAGGGTCCGAACACCGGCGGTAGGGTCCGAGGAACAGGTTGGTGGAGAGGCATGGCGGGTGTGGTTCCGTTGGCGGAGTCAGTCACGCGGGAGACCGTCGAGGTGATGGTGGACTTCGACGGGTTCGCGTTCCAGGAAGGAGACGGCATGGGGCTCCCGTCCCGTTCCCGGAGGAGCAGGACGAGGCCGGGCAGCGCCGTTCCTGACGATTACGTGAGCAGGCGCAGTGATGTCGCTGCGATGCCCAGTCGTATGCTCTGGCCCCAGGTCAGCTGCAGGGCATCGGCCTCCATCCCGTCGCCGAAGACCACGATCCGGTCCGACTCCACGGTCAGTCGCAGTCCTTGCTCCTGTTCCAGATGGCCGGAGATCCTTGAGGTTCCCGTCGTGGGCGATGGCCAGGCCTCGCGCACGAACCACAGGAGCCGGCGGTCGCACGGAGCGGGCAGCTGTGCGGTGCTGCCGCGTTCCAGCCACAGGGAGCGCAACCAGCCGGTGGCGCCGGTGCCGGTGCCGACGAGTACGCCGGAGGACGCCTGGGCCTCGCCGGGGCCTTTCTCGCTGTCGGGGCCCAGGCGGTAGCGGGCCGTCTGGTGGCCGGGCGGGCCCAGGTAGATCTCGTTCAGTGCGAGGAGGCGCTGGGTGTCGTCGGCGACGGCCTCGACCATGGTCAGGTCTTCGGTCCGTCCCCCGGTGGTCGCGGCACGCAGGAGGGCGGCCGTGTCGGTGCAGCGGTGACGGACCAGGACTCCGGGGTTGCGTCCCGGGTCGGTGTCGATGCCGACCACCGGCTGTCCGCAGAGGTATTTCGCGGTGTTGGCGACCAGACCGTCCTGCCCGACCACGACCACCACGTCCTCCGGCGCGAACAGGAAGCGGTCCAGGTCCGCCCGTTCCACCTGGGAGCTGCGCCAGGTGAGTGGCACCGCCGCCGCCACCTCCCGCAGCGCCTGCCGGGTCCGGTTGTGGCGGTTGACCACCTCGTCGATCGAGCGGCCCCGGCTGGAGAGGAAGAACGCGGCCTGCCCGTGTGTCCCGTGCCGGTCGATCAGTTCCTCGTACTCGGTCCTGCGGTGCACGAGCACCGCCCGAGGGGCCAGGCTCACGCGTCCGCCCCGGGGTCCGGACGCCCGAGCCTGCTGAGGAGGCCGGTCAGGACGTCCGGGGTGAGCGTGATGCTCTCGACCCGCGGCAGGTTCTCGGCCAGCCGGGTCGCCGCCAGGGCGTACAGCGTGCCCGGGCCGGTCTCTCCGTGCACCTGCAGCCAGGCAGCCTGGGCCTCGGCGCGTGCCGAGCCGGTCTCGCGGGCCGCCTCGGCGTCCGCGCGTGCCAGACGGACCGTGCGGGCCGCCTCGGCCTCGGTCCGTACGCTGTCGGCCGCCGCCTTCTCCTCGGCCTCGCGACGGGAGTTGATGCCCCGCTGCTCGACCAACTGCTCCTCGCGCCGGGCCAGTTCGATCTGACTGGCCAGCTCGTTCTCTGCGATCGCACGCTCGCGCTCGACGGCGATGGCCCGCCGTTCGTACGTGGCCCGGTCCGCCTCCTGCTGGATCTGCTCGCGGGCCGGTGTGCGCAGGGCGCGCTCCACCTCGGCTTCAGGCCGGATCGCGACGACGCGCACGGCCACCACATCGATGCCGGTGGCCGGGAGCCTGGGCTCGGCGGCGAGACCGGCGGCGACGCTCTGCCGTACGGAGGCCACGCCATCCACCAGTGCGACGGCCAGCGGGGTCCGGGTAAGCACGTCCAGCGTGTGCTGCTGCGCGGTCTCGGTGAGGAGGGTGGAGATCTGCTCCAAGGGCGCGCCGCGCCAGTTCCCGGTGTCCGGGTCGACGGAGAAGTCGAGCCGGTCCGCCGCCTCGGCCGGGTCGCTGATCCGGTACGTGACGGTGGCCTGCACGGTGACGTCCTGGAAGTCGGCCGTACGCGCATGGAAGGCCATGGCCAGCTCCCGGTCGTCGACGGGTACTTCGGACAGCGCCGCCGACAGCGACCGGTACCAGAAACTGAGCCCTCGGCCGTCATGGACGAGCCGGCCGCGCTTGTGGTGGCGGATGTGGGTGGTGGGCGCGGATCGGAGATGACGCCAGCCGAAGCGCCGGGTGATGTCGGCCATGGTGAACCCCCTCGATTTCGTCGACATGACGATAATGGTGAACGTCAATATCGTCAAGAAGATGAAAAGGGTGGGGCCGCCCTGAACCCGGCGCAGCCGTTTGAATTTGAGCGGGGTGGCGAAGCGCCCCGCGGAGCGTCGGCCGGACCGATCTCCCGTCACGGCCCGGACGGGGCTGGGGGAGGAGACGCACCCGACCCTGGCGACTGACCAAGGGCAGCAGGTCAGAACGGCCACGACCGGGTGCCAACGATCAGCCGCCGGGCCGGGCCGGGCCGGGCCGCGCCAGCGGTGGCGTAGGTGAACGGGACGCTGGCGTGTGCACCGGCGACGGACTCGTTCGGGTGAAGTCGGGCCTTAGGGCGAAATCGGCGGGTAAGCCTGCCGCCGAGGTTCCGTGCACCATGCACCGGAGTCGATCGTCCTGGCCGCCCTGGAGGGCCATGTCCACAGTGCGCATCCGCAAGCTGCTCACCGCGACTGCCGTCGCCGTGCTCCTCTCAGTCGCCGGAGCGGGCTTCGCCGCCCCCGCGAGCAGCGCCACGGTCGCCCCGGCGGCAGAGCGGTCCGCCCGGGCGCCCGGGTTCAACGCGGGCGGGGTGTACGACATCTACCAGAGCAACGCGACCGTCCGGGTGGACTTCTCGCAGGACGCCAGCGGGCGCCTCTACGGGTCGGTGCGCTCCGGCAACACCGTGGGCAACCTCCGGGAAGGCTCGGTCGACGGCCAGCAGATCTACTTCGTCATCGCCTGGTCGCACGGTCCCGTGGGCCGCTACACCGGGACACGGGGCCCGGACGGTCGGCTCTCGGGTACGACCTACGACCTGACCAACCGTTCCTAGTCAGTGAGCAGGAGTGAGTCTTGGACCCACGTCCCGGCACTGCGCGCATCCCGAACGGTTGTGGATGCGCTGGTCTCCCGCGTTCCTTGTGTTGTCCCTGTCCGGGCACGTGCATCGTGTGCACGGTCCGTGACGGGTGGGCGGGTTCCCTCACGCCCTTGGGTACCACGGTCGGCCTGGACGGTCCGATGCCCGCGACGATCACTCCGGTTGTCGCGGGGCGGTGCCGTCCGTCGCCGGATCGGGTGCCCGAGGGCGCGTCGTCCGATCGCGATACCGGCGGCATCGTGACGGGACATCTTTCGACGTGGGGTGACAAGCGGCTTGCGCCAGTGCTGGGCGCCCCACTGAGAGGTGTAAGCCGGATCAACCGCGACGATCGACAGACCGGCTTCGGCGGCCATGGAGACGAGCCGGGCCTTCAACTTGCCAGTGGGCATGCCGGAGATGAGCTGCCGGAACTGTTTCCGTCTGCCGTGCTTCTCCCGCGTCTTCTCCGCTTGGAAGTCCAGATCCTCGATGGCGATCGCGGCAACGCCGACCCGCTTGGCCCAGTGCAGTACCTGGGTGATGGCGTGCCGGATCTGCGCGTCCCGGTGGTCCGCGGTGCCCGACAGGTCATAGAAGAACCGGTGCGGCTCACCCATCGGATTGCCGTG
>NZ_JBEOXT010000071.1:0-14162 GCF_040296685.1 Streptomyces sp. NPDC002054 | reverse complement strand
TCCTTCGTCGCGTCGCTTCGCGATTCCGCTTCGCTCCACCCTTGACCGACCGGCCGGCCCCGGAAAGACAAGGACTGTCGGGAAGCCCCCGGGGGAGGGCCGGCATGGGGGACGTGTCCCAGATGCGGCCATGCATGGGCGGCCAGGCAGCGGCTCCCGCCCGACCGGCCGCCCTGTCGGGCGGAAAGCTCCATTTCCCCGAAGCCCGGACCTATTTAGCGCGGCCAGACCACGGGCGCCACCGATCGCTACGCGCTCCGCCCGGTTTAGCGTCTCCGGACCGCCCGTGGCCGAACAAAAGCCACCCTTGCGGGCGGAGAGCTCCATTTCCCCGGACCCGGGGGCGGTCAGGCCGAGCGGTGTCCTCGGACCGCCCGTGGCCGAACGTGGACGGCTACAGATCTCCCAGTCGACGACTGTGGCATCGGGTGGATTCAATGACACTCTCATGGTGTCATTGACGCATGTTGATGAAGACGCCGCGCCTTGACTCGGAGGACACCCGGGTTCTCGACGAGATCGATTCCATGCGGCACGAGCTGCGGCACATGCTTCAGCCGACCCGCAGATGGATGGGACAGCTCCGGCGAAACTTCACAGCACGGGCAATTGCCGGGTCGAACACCATCGAGGGGTACGTGGCCACGGCCGCCGACGTGGAGGCCGTCATGGCCGGGGAGGAGCCGCCTGAGGCGAGCGAGGCAACGCGGCGGGAGCTTGAGGGATACCGGCATGCCATGACGTATATCCAGTCGCTCTCCGAGGCAGCGCCCGGATTCCGTTACGACCTCGGGCTGCTCAACGGCCTGCACTTCATGATCCAGGAACATCACCACGGCAAGTCTCCGGGGATCGTGCGCAGCACTCCCGTGCACGTCACCAGCGCGGAGGACCCCGAGGTGCCGGCTTACACGGCTCCCGAGCCTGAGGCCGTACCGGCGCTCATGGAGGAGTTCGTCCAATGGCTCAATGAAGGCGACCTGGACGCCCCTGTCCATGTACGCGCCTCGATGGCGCACCTGAACCTGGTCAAGATCCACCCATGGAGGGACGGCAACGGGCGCATGTCCCGGGCCCTCAGCACCCTCGTCTTCTCACGGGAGGCCTTGGTACCGCCGGAATTCTCGTCCATCGAGGAATGGCTCGGACGGACACGGAACACCTTCGAGTACTACGACGTACTCGCTCAGACCGGTGGACGCGACTGGTCTCCGGGCGCGGACACGCGCGAGTGGATCAGGTTCTGCCTCCGCGCCCACCACCTTCAGGCCCAGGCCGCCAAGCGACGCCTCGACCGTTCCAACCGTGGGTGGATCGCCCTTGCGGAAGCGGTCGCTGCCGCGCCCGGCTTGGACGAGCGCATGGTCTACGCCTTGTTCACCGCATTCAACGGCACCCCGGTGCGGCGGTCCGTGTATCAGGAGGATGCGGATGTGAACCGGCAGATGGCGATCCGGGACATGCGCAAGCTGGTCCAGCAGGGTTGGCTGGTCGCCCACGGCGAGACCAGGGGCCGCTTCTACACCGCAGGCCCTGCTCTCTCCTCCGTCATCGCGGACGTCGTCCGCACACCAGGGCCGTACGAGGAGCCGTACGGACGCGCGCGCTGGCACATTTCCTAGAGTCGGCGCGGCTCGATGCGTTGCTCGATGGCCGAATCATCTTTGCGCGCGACGACATACGCGCCCTTCCCGGGTACTTCCGTGACCGCTTCGACCAGCTTGGTGCCGTGGTAGACCAGGCCCACGCCATCGTCGGTGCAGTGGGTTTCGGGGAGTGTGCCGTCGGCGACCAACCGGTGGATCAAAGGCCGTCGGCCGGCGTCGCTGTCGTAGTGCACGCCGTTTCCGTACGGCAGCAGGCCCAGGGCGTTGGTGAGGGGCCGCAGTTCGGGTCCGAAGGAGTCGGTGGCGCCACCCTTGAACCAGCAGATCGATCCCGCGCTGACTCCGCTGAGCACGACGCCTGCCTGCCAGGCGCGCCGGAAGACGTCGTCGAGCCCGTGGACCCGCCACACTGCCAAGAGGTTGGCCACCGATCCGCCCATCACCCAGATCACGTCCTGCTCGAGAACAGCGCCTTCCACGTCTTCCAGGTTGGGCATCGGGAAGAGGTGCAGGGGCGTCAGATCGAAGCCCGCCACCCGCCCGGCCTCGTGCATGCGTGCCGTGAAGTGTTCGGCGTCGCCGATGGCCGTTCCGACGTACATGACCCGGGGACGGCGACCGTGAACTCCCGACAGTTCGACCGCATGATGCACCAAGCCGCCGAACGTCACCATGGTCCGCCCTCCCGCGCGGTGCCCTCCGGACGTGGCGAGAATCGTGGGTTCTGAGGCAGTCATACGCGTGATCCTATTGAGCAAGCGGCCTCGCCCACGAGGTAGTTGTGCGGTCGCACACGCCATATTCCGTCACGGTCTGCGGGCGGTTCATGTCCGGCCACGGACGGTCCGAGGACGCTGAGACCACGGAAGCGTGTAGCGATCCGGTGCGCCCCGGGGCTCGGCTCGACCTGGCCACCCCTGGGTGCGGGGAAATGGAGCTCTCCGCCCGCAAGGGTGGCTGTTGTTCGGCCACAGGCGGTCCGGAGACGCTAAACCGGCCGGAGCGCGTAGCGATCTGGTGCGCCCCATGGGCTGGCCGCGCCAAATGGGCCGGGGCTTCGAGGAAATGGAGCTCTCCGCCCGACAGGGCGGCCGGTCGGGCGGAGACCGCCGACCGGGCTCCCGGATTCGGCCGTATCTGGGACACGTTCCCCATGCCGGCCCTCCCCCTGGGGGCTTCCCGCCAGTCCTTGTCTTTCCGGGACCGGTCGGCCTGTCAAGGGTGAAGCGAAGCGGAATCGCGAAGCGACGCGACCGAAGGGAGCGCCCTTGACAGGGCGGACGGGCACGGAAGGACAGTGAGGACTGACGGGCAGCCCCCGGACACATCCCTGATTCCGTTCAGGAGAAAACCCCCACCCCCGGACCCCGCCCAACAGCCGGACAGGCCCGCTGCGCGGAGCCTTCCCCCACTCCGCCCCTTCCCGAAACCGGGGCTCCGGCTCCGGCTCTGGACACCGTCCGACCGAAGCCCGCAGGGGGCGGGCGGGAAGCGCCGCCCCGCCCCGGCCCCGAGAGGGGGGCAAGGAAGCGGGCCCGCGCCGGGCGCCCCGTACCCCCCGCCCCGCTCCTCAGCCCGCTGAGCCGGGCCGCGCCGGTGGCGTCACAGGTAGTCCTCCAGGCGGCCTATTTTGAAGCCCTGTTCCTGGATCTTCTGGAGCATGCGCGTGGTCATCTGGGTTTCCGTCGAGCCCTTCAGCTCCGACGGGCCGCGGAAGTGGGCCAGGATGATGTCGCCCGGTTTGAGGGCGGAGCCCTCCGCGTACTGGAGGTTGCGTATCTGCATCGACGCCCGCCACAGGACCACCGCCTCCGCCCCGCAGTCCTTGGCCGCGCGGAGGGTGTTGTCGTTGTAGTTGCCGTAGGGCGGGCGGAACAGGCGCGGGCGGGTGCCGAAGCGGGCTGCCAGGCGGTCCTGTTGGCCGCAGATCTGGGTCTTCTGGGCCTCGTAGGAGAGGGTCCGCATATTGGGGTGGGACAGCGTGTGGTTGTTGATGACGCTGCCGTTGCCCAGGTCGCGGAGGGCCGCGAAGTGGTCGTAGCCGGCCGAGGCGACGCTGTCGGTGAGGAACATGCTGATCGGCAGTCTGAGGTCGGCCGCCATCTTCAGGAATTCGGGGTCGCGTTCGGCCCCGTCGTCGAAGGTGAGGAAGACGGTCTTCTCCCCCGCCGGCACGGGTATTCGGTCCACCACCGGCACCCGCCCCGGTGCGGCCGTCGGCAGCGGTGCCTTCCGGTCCGGCTTCGGTGCGAGCTCCACCGGGCGGGACAGGCCCCAGCGCCGGTAGGTATCGGCCGGCGGTAGCGACGGCGACGGGTTCGTCGAGGCGGATGCGGATGAGGACGGGGCGCCGTTCGCGCCGCCGTCCTGGACTTCCGCCGTCGCCTTCCGGCCGAGCCGTTCGATGGGTTCCACGCTCTCCCCGCACCCCGCCAGGGAGAGCGCGAGCGCGCCGGCCGCCAGGAGTCCGGCCGTCAGCCGGCGCGCGCTCGTCACAGGTAGTCCTCCAGGCGGGCCACGGCGTATCCCTTGTCCGTGACGGTCTTCATCACCTGACGGATCATGTCAGGCATGGTCCCC
The DNA here is from genome assembly GCF_040296685.1 of Streptomyces sp. NPDC002054. Classification (NCBI taxonomy): domain Bacteria; kingdom Bacillati; phylum Actinomycetota; class Actinomycetes; order Kitasatosporales; family Streptomycetaceae; genus Streptomyces; species Streptomyces sp. NPDC002054. The sequence continues at coordinate 9,975 of NZ_JBEOXT010000071.1, read as the reverse complement.
TTCCAGTCCTCCCGCCCCCGGAAGTGCGTGAGGATGATGTCGCCGGGGTGGATGTCCCGGTCCCATTCGCGGTAGTCCATCTTGTCCGGGAAGACCTCGGCGTTCCACAGCGGAACGTGCTTGATGCCGCAGGACTTGGCCGCGCGCAGGGTGTCCTCGTTGTAGTTGCCGTACGGCGGGCGGAAGACGGTGGGCCGCTTGCCGAACTCCTTCTGGAGCGTCTCCTGCTGGCCGCAGATCTCCTGGCGCTGCTTCTCGTAGGGGAGGGCCGGCATGTAGCGGTGGTTCAGGGTGTGGTTGTTGAGGGTGACGCCGGCCGCCTGCATCTGCTTGAAGTACGGGTAGTTGTCCCGTACCAGGTAGTCGCTGAGGAAGGCGGTGTAGGGGAGGTCGAGTTCCTTCATCATCTTCAGGAACTGGGGGTCCTTCTCCGCGCCGTCGTCGACGGTCAGGAAGACGATCTTCTCCTCGGTGGGGATGGTGGTGAACACCGGCGGGAGGCCCTCGTGGTCGTCGACCTCGAAGCCGTCGCGGGTTTCGATCTCCGGCTTTTCCTTGGGCGCGGCCGGGGCGAGCAGCGGCGGTTTGGCCAGCCCCCACCGCTTCACGGCGGCGAGCCGGGCCAGTTCCTTCTGCTTGCGCTGGGCGGCCGTGTTGACGGGTGCGCCGGCGGCGCCGGCCTCGCTGCCCGCCTTCGGCTTTTCCGGCTTGCCCGGTTCTCTGCCGGTCTCGGAGGAGCAGGCGGTGCCCAGGGCGGCGACCAGCAGCGCGGCCAGCGCCACCCCGAACCGGCCGCGCGGACCGGCGATCCGCGGACCGATGATCCGTGAACCGGCAATCCGATGAGTCTTTTGTTCCTTTTTTCCTACTAGCTGCATAGCTGGGGATATTGTCAGGCAGCACCGCGACTCCCCGGACGACACCGCGGACCGGATCCGCACCTTCCACCGGCTGGCGCACAATGAGCCGGTGAACCAGCACGATTTCGCCGCCCTCCGCACCCCCGAGGGCCACGCCCTCCTCGACTCGCTGCGCGACTACGACCCCGCCCGCGAGCTCGCCGTCGCCACCCGGCTGCGCCGCGAGCACCCGGCCGGGCTGGTGTCCGCGGCCCTGGGGCAGGCCCGGCTGCGGCAGCGCGCGGTGGCGAAGTTCGGGGCCGAGGACGCGTACCGGATGTTCTTCACCCCCGGCGGGGTCGAGATGGCCACCCGGGCGAGCGTGGCCGCGTACCGCGCCGGCCGGTTCGCCGCGCTCGGCGTACGCAGCCTCGCCGACCTGTGCTGCGGGATCGGCGGGGACGCCATCGCGCTGGCCCGGGCCGGCATCCGGGTGCTGGCCGTGGACCGCGACCCGCTCACCGTCGCCGTGGCCCGCGCCAATGCCGAGGCCCTGGGGCTGGAGGGGCTGATCGAGGTCCGGGAGGCGGATGTGACGGAGGTCGACACCGCCGGGTACGACGCCGTGTTCCTGGACCCGGCCCGGCGCGGCGGACGCGGCCGGACCTTCGACCCGGAGGCCTACTCGCCGCCGCTGTCCTGGGCCGTACGGGCGGCCGGCAGCGCGCGGTTCGCCGCGATCAAGATCGCCCCCGGCATCCCGCACGAGGCCGTCCCGGCCGAGGCGGAGGCGGAGTGGATCTCCGACCACGGGGACGTGAAGGAGGCGGTGCTCTGGTTCGGGACCGCCTCCGGGACCGCCCCCGGGACCGCCCCCGAGGCCCCCGGGACCCCCGGGCCGGTCCGGGCCACCCTGCTGCCCGGCCCGCACTCCCTCTGCCCCGAGGACCCGCTGCCCGATCCCGAGCCCGGCCCGGTCGGCCGCTGGCTCTACGAGCCCGACGGTGCCGTCATCCGCGCCCACCTGGTCGCCGAGGTCGCCGCCGAGCTGGACGGCCGGCTGATCGACCCGACCATCGCCTACGTCACCGCCGACGAGCTGCGCCCCACCCCGTACGCCACCGCGTACGAGATCACCGACGTACTCCCCTTCAACCTGAAGAAGCTCAAGGCGCTGCTGCGCGAGCGCGAGGTGGGCGTACTGACCGTCAAGAAGCGCGGTTCGGCGATCGAGCCGGAGGAGCTGCGCCGGAAGGTCAAACCTCAGGGGCGGAACGCGGCGACCGTGATCCTCACTCGGGTGGCCGGGGCGCCGTCCATGCTCATCGGCTCGCCCGCGGCGCCCGCGGCGCCCGCGGCGCCCGAACGGTGAAGACCCGCGCCGCCCACCGGTAGTGGGCGGCGGCCTTGCCGGCACCCAGCAGCCCGGTGATCCAGAGGATCATGCCGAGGCCGATGTAGTAGGCAACCTCGCCGTACGTGGCCCCGTCCGGCCGGGCCGAGGCCGCCCAGCCGAAGGCCACCCAGAGGCCGACCGCGCACAGTACGGAGGAGCTCAGCAGCCAGCCCAGGCTGCGGCCGGGCGCCCGCAGCCGGACCCCGGCCGCCGGATGTCCGCCCGGGACCGCGCCGGGGACCGCGCCCGGCACCTCACCCACCGGCTCCGACTCGGCCCACGCGCAGAGCAGTTGCCGCACCTCGCGGTCCCGCCGCGCGCCCCAGGCGAACCAGAATCCGGCCGGCACCAGCACGCCGAACCCGAGGGCTGCGAACACCGCGCCGATCAGGGCACCGAGCCCGTCGCCCTGCTCGAAGGACATCAGGGCCATGCCGAGGAAGGACCAGCCGAACGCGAACACTGCGGCGACGGACCAGAGGAGCAGCAGCCGGGTGAGGCCGAGGCTGTGCCGCGCCAACTCGGCCAGGAACTCGGCCCGGTCGTCCTGCAGGACGGCCTCGTCGTGCCAGGCGCGCAGGTGCGCGGGCGGCGGTGGGGGCGGCAGATGGCGGCGAGGCATGCGCATGACCATAGCGGGAGCGCCGTCCAGGATCGCCGGACTCCGCCACGACGGCGTCAGGTCACCGATTCGAAGCGCCAGCGGTGCACCGGACGGGTGATCAGGTCCGGGGCGGGTTCCGGGAGTTCGGGCAGCTCCGCGGTGAGGGACTCGGCCTCCCACCAGGTGATGACGAGGACCCGGTCCTGCGGGGCCCGGAGCACCTCGCGGCGCAGCGGTTCGCGCTCCAGGACCCGCGAACGGGCCCATTCGAGCAGCTCGTTGCCCCGCCCGTCGACGGCCCGGGCCTCCCACATCAGTGCAACCGTGATGCTCACGAGTACAGGTTGTCCTTGCTCAGCTCATGCACGTGGTCGTGGCTGTGGCTGTGGCTGTGGCTGTGGCTGTGGCTGTGGCTGTGGCTGTGAGTGTGCGAGGTGCCCGGCACGTGCGGGTCGGTGACCGGCAGGGAGGAGTCCGCGGACAGGTCCCAGTCCGAGGCCGGCCGGTTCCGGGCGACCATCTCGGCGCCCAGCGCGGCCACCATCGCCCCGTTGTCCGTACACAGCTTGGGCCGCGGAACCCGCAGGACGATGCCCGCATCGTCGCAGCGCTCCTGCGCCAGCGCGCGCAGCCGGGAGTTGGCCGCCACACCGCCGCCGATCATCAGGTGGTCGACGCCCTCGTCCTTGCAGGCCCGGATGGCCTTGCGGGTGAGCACGTCCACCACGGCCTCCTGGAAGGAGGCGGCCACATCGCGCACCGGCACGTCCTCGCCGGCGTTCCGCTTGGCCTCGATCCAGCGCGCCACGGCCGTCTTCAGCCCGGAGAAGGAGAAGTCGTACGCCGCATCGCGCGGCCCGGTCAGCCCGCGCGGGAAGTGGATGGCGGCCGGATCGCCCTCTCGAGCCAGCCGGTCGATGACCGGACCGCCGGGGAAGCCCAGGTCCAGCACCCGGGCGATCTTGTCGAAGGCCTCGCCGGCCGCGTCGTCGATGGTGGCGCCGAGCGGCCGTACGTCGGCGGTGATGTCCGGTGCCAGCAGCAGCGAGGAGTGGCCGCCGGACACCAGCAGGGCCATGGTCGGCTCGGGCAGCGGCCCGTGCTCCAGCTGGTCCACGCAGATGTGCGAGGCCAGGTGGTTCACCCCGTACAGCGGCTTGCCCAGGGCGTAGGCGTAGGCCTTCGCCGCGGAGGTGCCGACCAGCAGGGCGCCGGCCAGGCCGGGTCCGGCCGTCACCGCGATGCCGTCCAGGTCGCGGGCGGACACCCCGGCTTCCTTCAGAGCCCGCTCGATGGTCGGAACCATCGCCTCCAGGTGGGCCCGCGAGGCGACCTCGGGCACCACACCGCCGAAGCGGGCGTGTTCGTCGACGCTGGAGGCGATCGCGTCGGCGAGCAGGGTGGTGCCGCGGACGATGCCGACGCCGGTCTCGTCGCAGGAGGTCTCGATGCCGAGGACGAGGGGTTCGTCAGCCATGGTTCTCACTTCGCACGGGTCGCACTGGAACGGAGCTTGCAGGATCACAGAGACGCATCACGAGTGCGTCGACGTTGCCGGGCTGGTAGTAACCGCGCCTAAAGCCGATCGGCTCGAAGCCGAAGCGCTCGTAGAGCCGCTGGGCGCGGGTGTTGTCCACCCGCACCTCCAGCAGCACTTCGGCGCATTCGAAGGCGGTGGCGGCACGCAGCAGGTCGGTGAGCAGCCGGGCGCCGAGCCCGGTCCCCCACTGGTCGCGGGCGGACGCGATGGTCTGTACGTCGCCCAGGTCGCCGGCCGCGGCCAGCCCGGCGTAGCCGACCAGGCGGCCGGTGGCGCACTCTTCGGCCACCACATAGCGGCGGGTGGCCTGCGGGCCGCGCGCGTGGGCGAGTTCGGACCAGAACATGCCGGCGGACCACGCGTCCTCGGGGAACAGCTCGTGCTCCAGCTCCAGCACGGGCTCGATGTCCCACCAGCGCATCTCGCGCAGTACGACGGCCTCGGTGGACGCGGCGGCGGTCACTTGGGGGTGACCACCTTGTAGTTCTTGGGGACCTGCGCGTCGGGCCGGCGGAGGTAGAGCGGGGTCGGCGGCAGGAATCCGGTGGCCTCCTGTCCGGCGGCGAGCCGTTCCGCCGCGAGGGAGGCGAGGGCCGCGGCCGACTGGTGCTCGGGGCCGCGGGCGTCCGGGAAGACCTCGGGGTAGAGCAGCGCGCCCGCGCCCACCGCCGGCAGCCCGGCCACCTGCTCGGCGATGTCGGCCGGCCGGCCCACGGCGGGCTCGCCGGTCCGGGTGCGCGGGTCCTCGTACCGGGCCCAGTAGACCTCCTTGCGGCGCGCGTCGGTGGCGACGACGAAGGGGCCTTCGATCCCGGCCGCCCCGGCGGCGTACGCCAGGCCGTCGAGGGTGCACAGGCCGTACACGGGCACACCGAGGGCGGAGGCGAAGGTGGCGGCGGTGACCAGGCCGACGCGGAGCCCGGTGTAGGGGCCGGGGCCGGTGCCCACGACGATGCCGGTGACCGCGTCGAGCTTCAGGCCGGCCTCGGCGAGGGCGGCGTCGACGGAGGGCAGCAGCAGCTCCCCGTGGCGGCGGGCGTCCACCTGGTTGGACTCGGCGAGGACGGACGTGCCGTCGTGCAGGGCGACGGTGACGGCGGGCGTGGCGGTATCTACTGCGAGCAAGAGCACGCGAACAGCCTACGACTCCGGGGACGGCGGTCGCCCGCGCCCGTTGCGGCCGGATCCCCGGGGCACCGGCTGCTACCGTCGACGCAGGTTTGGATCAGGGTTGGATCAGGGGCAGCACCGGGGAAGGTGGAGCAAGGTGGCACGCAGCAGCTCGGGAATCGTGGCCGGGCTCACGGCGGCGGCGGTGGCCGTGGTCGGCTTCCTCGCCTACCAGGCCTCGGCGAGTGCGCCGGAACGGCCCGCGACCGCGGCCCGGCAGCCCGTAAACCCGGCCCCGCCCCAGCCCGCGGCGCCCCAGGACCCGGCGAAGCCGGTGGCGCTCCCGGAGAACTCGGGCACGGGCAAGCGGGTGGTGTACTCGGTGGGCCTGAAGCGGGTCTGGCTGGTGGAGGCGGCTGCCGGTGCGGCGCCCCGCAGCTTCCCGGTGGTGCCGAGCACGGTGCATCCGAAGCCGGGCAGCTATGTGGTGGGCTCGCGCTCTGGCGCGGTCACCGGCTCGGACGGGGTGCCGATCGAGCACGTCGTACGGTTCGCCAGCAACCAGAACGTGGTGATCGGGTTCAGCGCCCGGGTGGACGGCGCGACGCCGGCGCCGGACGCGGCCAAGAAGACCGGCGGCATCCGGATGACGCGGGCCGACGGGGACGCGATGTGGGCCTTCGCGATGGTCACGTCGAAGGTGGTCGTCGTTCCGTAGCGGAGCCACGGCGGCACGACCGCGGTTCGGCCGCCCGGGGCGATCATCCGCGGAACCACCCGAACGGAGTACGGCGCGTACGGCGTAGTGCGTCAGGCTGCCGCGGCTGCTCCTGAGGGAGCCCCGCCGTCGCCGTCCCCCTCGCCGTCTCCTTCGCCGCCCTCGGCCTGCTCGGACTTCGGTGGCGTGGAGACCGCCGTCGCCGCCGCGCACGAGGCGAGCAGCGCCTGCATGGTCAGCCCGAAGGGGACGAGGGCGGGGCCGGACCTGCGGGACGCGTCTCCCCGCTCTGCTGCCGACATGGCCGACATGGCTGCCTCCTGCATCCGGATACGCCGAAGTTAGGTAGCCCTAACCAGTGCTCGGTACCATGTCATCACGCGCGCGGCACCCGCGCAATATCTTGCCGACGAGTTGTCGGTACGTTTCCCTAAACGGTCGGCTCCGCCAGCCCCTTGAGCTGATCCGCGCCCCAGCGCGCGCCCACACCCCGCAGCGAGACCTCGCGGACGTCGTCGAGCACCTCCTCGTGGCCGACCGCCCGCGCGATCACCACGTGCAGCCGGTCCTCGGACAGGTCCTCGACCTTGCCGTCGCCCCACTCGACCACGACCACCGATTCGGGCAGCGACACGTCGAGGTCCAGGTCCTCCATCTCGTCGAGCCCGCCGCCGAGCCGGTACGCATCCACGTGCACCAGCGCCGGACCGCCGACCAGCGAGGGATGGACCCGGGCGATCACGAAGGTCGGCGAGGTCACGGCCCCGCGCACCCCCAGCCCCTCGCCCAGCCCCCGGGTCAGGGTGGTCTTGCCCGCGCCGAGTTCACCGGTCAGCAGCACGAGGTCACCGGGGCGCAGCACGCTGGCGATCCGGCGGCCGAGGTCCTGCATCCGCTCGGGGGAATCGATGGTGACGGTGACGGCGGTCTCAGCCGCCTGGGTGTGCGGTGCTTCCATAGGAGCCAACGGTAGTGGCTCCGGGCACCGCGCCGGCCCGCGCCAGCAGGTCCAGCAGCAGACCGGTGACGGTCTCCGGGCGCTCCAGCATCAGCAGGTGGCCGGTGTTCTCCAGCACCACCAGCTCGGCATCGGGGAGTTCGGCCGCGATGGCCTCGCTGTGCTCGGGCGGGGTGATCATGTCCTTGTCGCCGGCGACCACGGTGACCGGAACCCCGGTGAACCGGCGCAGCGCGGCCGACTTGTCGTGGACCTGGAAGGCCGGGTAGAACTCGGCGACCACGTCGATGGGCGTGGCCTCGATCAGCCGTTCGGCGAAGCGCGCCACCGCCGGGTCCACGTCCCGGGATCCGAACGAATACCGCTTGATCATGCCGGCGAAGAGGTCGGCGGTGGCCCTGCGGCCCTTCTCCACCAGTTCCACCTGCGAGCCGAGCGCGCGCAGCACCCCGGGCAGCACCCGGCGCACCGCGGTCATGCCGACCGCCGGAAGTCCGTACGTCACCTCGTCGAGGCGGCCACCCGAGGTGCCGGCCAGCACCACCCCGCGGACCCGGTCGCGAACCAGCTCGGGGAACAGGTCCGCCAGCGCCATGATCGTCATGCCGCCCATGGAGTGCCCGACCAGCACCAGCTTCCCCTCGGGGGCGGCGGCGTCGATGACAGCCTTGAGGTCGCGGCCGAGCTGGTCGATGGTGACCGGTTCGCCGTCGGCCTGGGCCAGGCCCCGGTCGGAGCGGCCATGGCTGCGCTGGTCCCAGTAGACGCTGCGGACGACGCCGCGGAGCGCGGCGCGCTGGAAGTGCCAGGAGTCCTGGCTGAGGCAGTAGCCGTGGCAGAACACCACGGTCACCTGGCCGGCCGAGGCGTTGCGGCGCAGCGGGCGGCGGCGCCGGGTGTCCGGGGGCAGTTCGTCGACCTCGTAGTGGAGCTCGGTGCCATCCTCCGCGCGGGTGGTGCCCTCCCGGCCGCGCAGCGAGCCGTAGGGGCCGGCCGCGTCCAGCGCGATCCGCGCCCTCGTCCGGATGTCGCGGCCCACGGTCAGCCGCTCGACCGCGACGCCGGCTGCCGCGCCCGCGGCCATGACGCCGATCGCGGCACCTGCCCAGCCGGCCTTCCGCCAGTTCTCGCTCACGCCGCCCGTCCTCACTCGGCCTCAGCCGTTGCGGTACACCCGAGGCACCCGCCCTCCGATACGGGTGACGATCTCATACGCGATCGTGTCTGCCGCTTGAGCCCAGTCCTCGGCGGTGGGTTCGCCGTGTTCGCCGGGCCCGAAGAGAACGGCCTCGTCGCCGGCCCGCACCCCGTGCTCACCGGCCCCGAGATCGACCACGAACTGGTCCATGGCCACCCGTCCGGCGGCGGTCCTGACCTGCCCGCCGACCAGCACCGGGGCGCGCCCGGAGGCGTGCCGGGGGATGCCGTCCGCGTAGCCGGCCGGGATCAGCGCGAGGGCGGTCTCGGTGGCGGTGGTGTAGTGGTGGCCGTAGCTGACGCCGTGTCCGGCGGGCACGGTCTTCACCAGGGCGACGGTGGCCTTGAGGGTCATGGCGGGGCGCAGGCCGAGCTGGTCGGGGGTGCCGAGCTCGGGGGCGGGCGACACGCCGTAGACGGCGAGGCCGGTCCGGACGAGGTCGAAGTGGCTGTCGGGGAGGGTCAGCGTCGCGGGCGAGTTGGCGATGTGCCGGACCTCGGGGTCGACGCCTTCCTTCTCGGCGTACGCCAGCATGTCGCGGAAGGCGGCGAGCTGGAGCTGAATGGAGGGGTGACCGGGCTCGTCGGCGCAGGCGAAGTGCGACCAGAGGCCGGTGACCTTGACGGTGCCTTCGGCCTGGGCGGCCACCGCGGCCTGGACCAGCTGGGCCCAGTCGGCGGGCTGGCAGCCGTTGCGGCCGAGGCCGGTGTCGGCCTTCAGGTGGACCCGGGCGGGGCGGCCGGCCGCGCGGGCGGCCTCCTGTACCTCTTCGAGGGCCCACATTCCGCTGACGGAGACGTCGATGTCCGCTTCGACGGCCTCGCGCCAGGGCCCGCCGGGGGTCCACAGCCAGCACATGATCCGGCCGTCGATGCCGGCGGCGCGCAGCGCCAGGGCCTCGTCGGGCGTGGCGGTCCCGAGCCAGGAGGCGCCGGCCTCCTGGGCCGCGCGGGCGCAGGGGACGGCCCCGTGCCCGTAGGCGTCCGCCTTGACGACGGCCATCAGCTCGGCCCGGGGTGCCATGGCGCGCAGGGCGCGGACGTTCCCCCGTACGGCGTCAAGATCGATCTCGGCGAATACCCGCGGTGTCTCATTCATCCCGGCCAGTCTCTCAGACCCCCTCCCCCGCAGCCGTCCACAGCACCCACCCGGCCCACTGACCAGCCGCTACCCGGCTACCCGTATGTCACGTCCCCAAGCGGGCGCGCCGCGCAGGGCGGGGCGCAGCTCCGTGGAGCGGTGCCGGCCGGCGCGACGCGCCGGGGGGCGCTGCCGGCCGCGCCGGGGGCGCGGGCCGGACCCGGCGGAGCCGGGGGGGTCCGGGGCGCAGCCCCACAAACCGGGCCCCGCAGAGTTGGGCGAAGCCCCCGGGGTGGGGGGCCGGGCCGGCGAAGCACCCGGAACGGCGTCCGCCAAAGCCGGCTGTCCGGGGCGCAGCCCTGGGAACAGACCCGGCACAGCCGGGGGTGGTCAGGCCCGGCGGAGCCGGGGGCCCGCGGCGCAGCCCCGCGTCAGCACCGCCTGGACCTGGGCAGGTTCATCGCACTCGGACTGGAATTCCAGCTGGCGGCCGATGTCCTGCGGACAGCCGTCGCACCGACCTTCACCGAAA
>NZ_JBEOXT010000070.1:0-15038 GCF_040296685.1 Streptomyces sp. NPDC002054 | reverse complement strand
CAGACCACCACCCTGCGGATACCTCATATACCCGGCATACCGCGACGATCACCGCTCGTCAGCCCCTGCGACAACCCGCCTTCAAGGTCAGTAACCGCAGGGCGCGGGAGTTGGCGGATGCACGGCACGCCCGGTGGCTGGAGGAACGGGCGGAGCAGGTGGCTCGGCGAAACCGGGAGCTGGCTGAGGCAGAGGAGCTGCGGCTGCGCCAGGAAGCCGAGGAAGCGGAGCGCGTCTTGCGCGCGGAGGAGGCCAGCAGGGCGTGGTGGTCGTTGCTCTCCGGCGCTCAGGTGCGGGAGTTGTTCGAGGCGGTCGCTGCCTGGGCCCGGCAGGAGCACAAGGTGCAGCTACGGATCCCGGATGAGCTCTACACGGATCTCCGCTATGGCCACGGCGCTCCCCTATTCCGGGTGGACGGGTACGTGTACGGGGTGGCCCGACCATGCCCTGGCGTGCTCGTGCCGTCGAACGGGGTCGGCCAGCTTACGGTGTTCGTCCGGAACAAGGCCGAAGCCAAGCTGCTGGCAGAGGTGAAGTGCAAGGAGCTCGTGGTCTTTGATCTGCCGGAACACGAGCAGCTCTTCTTCGGGTGAGCCGGCCGCCCCACGGCCGCCAAGGCGCCGCGCAGGCGATGCTCGGTCTCACCAGAGCGCAGCCAGGGCTGCGAAGCTCGTGCACCTGATTGCCGACTCGCTGGAAAACGGCCTCAGTATCCAGCACATCTTCGCCGCGCGCCTGGACCAGATGGACATCACGGCACGTACCGGCACCGAGTTCGACAAGCCCGAGCGGGGCGCATACGAGGTCGTACGCGTGCCGTTCACGGCGAAGGCTATCCGGCAACTCAACCTGATGCCGCCGGAACTAGCCCACTTCGCGGCCAGTAACGTCGAGGCCATCAAGTCCGTCCTAGACACCCAGATCCGCGCATCCTGAACGCCCATGGTCATCAGTCTCAACGCCCGAGACAACGTCGGCAAGACCACCACTTACGCCTGCTGGTCGCTCGTTTCCCCAACGTCCAGCCGCCGCTCGGCTCCGTGCACAAACACCACTCCGCTGCCCGGACAAGTCTCAGACGAGGGGCACGCTACGTGGTGTTCGAGCAGTCCACTCCTGCCGAGCTGCCTGGGCTGCTCCTCGACAGCTACGACGAGCGGTCCGGAGCCTTCGAGCACGGCCGCGCAAGAAGGTATGTCGATCGCGGCCGAGCGCCAAGGGGCGAGGTGCCCGTCGGGGCCACTCGGTCGAACGTCACCGTCACGCCGCTCCGCCGCGACGATACCCAGCCCACAACCGCCCGCCAGCCTGAACGAGTACCTCGTCCACCACACCGATCAGGGCTTCGCTGTGCCCATCCAGGGCCGCCCGGACCGCACTGTGCATACGCGCACTGAGTCCAGGCACTGCCGTCTCAAGGCGACGGGCCAGCCACTTCCCACCTCCGCCCCAAGCCCCGTCGAGAGCCAGGGCCAGTTCCCCGGTCCGCCTCGCCAGTTCCGTCGCGATGAACAGCCGCTCGCCCCCATCGGCGCTCCCCGCAAGATCGTCCAGGAGATCAGATATCGCATAGCGGTAGTCCTCAATCTCCTCGACCGACACAGCGGGAAGACCCACGGCAACCATCTGCTTGGCTTCTGCGGCAAGCCGTTCACCGAGTCCGTCCTTATCGAAGAGCAGCACCCCGTCTGCACACATCCACAGCAGCGGTGACCTGCGCTTGCGCATCTCCCGCTCAACGAATTCGTGCCAGGTCTTCTCCGTATGCACGAACGTCTCAACCGGCCAGTCGCCATGTTGGAAGCTCGCGCGATACGGGGCCGGAGCTCCATGCAGCAACACCACAATGTCAAGGTCAGACATCGAGGTGCGGCGCTCTGTCACGACGCTGCCACCCAGAAACGCTGCCCGAGCAGCAGGATGACGCTCCTCAACAACGATGCGTGCCACGACAACCGGGTCCATGCAGCCACTATCGGTATCCGGGCCAGGATGCGCACGCGGATTCCAGTTCCCTGAGTACCCGCGGATGCGACGCCCTACCAACGGTGAGCCCATCGACGGGGCGTGTACGGAGGCTCATGGGTGTCGCCGAAAGTGTCGGCCAACCTCCGCGGGCATTGCCTCGAGTCTGCTGAACTCAGAGACAGCCGCGGAGGGGGGTCGGTCATGGGAGCCACCTGTCGGGCCTGACCGGCCCATCCGCGCCTCCACTCCCGGTGGCCCGCTTGCCGCAAGTCCCAGCAATCGGCGGGCATCTCAGCCAGCCAGGTCGGCTCCGGAACGCTACCTCCGTAGACCGAAGCGTCGCCCCATCGTTCTGCCTCAGCGTGCCGAATGACCATCAGAGCCGGCACCGAGGTTGCGAGGGGGATTGAGTTGCCCGCTACCGTTCGGACGGTACCGCGCGACCCGCCTCCTTGCTCAATCGTTGGGGATCTTCCTTGAGCTCTGTGATCAGCCCGCTCCTTCCCGGCGACCCGGTGCAAATCGCCTCGTACAGGCTCATCGGCCGGCTCGGCTCGGGCGGCATGGGCACGGTGTACGCAGCATTGAATGATCAGGCCCGCAGGGTCGCGCTCAAGGTGGTGCACCCTCAGTTCGCCGCTGACCCGCAGTTCCGCGCCAGGTTCCACCGCGAAGCGGCCGTGCTCCGTCGAGTCTCCGGACCGTGCCTGGTCCCCTTCGTCGACGCGGATCCGACTGCCGACATCCCGTGGCTGGTTACCGAGTACGTACCGGGCCCCACCCTGCACGAGCACCTGGTTGCGCAGGGCCCACTGTCCGGCGTTCAGCTGAACTTGTTCGCGGCCGGTACTGCGGCCGCGCTGGCCTCAGTGCATGCCGCCAAGGTCGTGCACCGCGACCTCAAGCCGGCCAACGTGATCCTCTCCCCACTCGGCCCCCGCGTTCTCGACTTCGGCATCGCCCACGTGACGGACGGAACCGCAGTCACCCGCACGGGCGTCACCACCGGCACTCCGGGCTGGATCAGTCCAGAGCAGTACCGAGACGGCACTACGGACAGCCTGGGAGACGTGTTCGCCTGGGGTGCGCTCGTCGCCTACGCCGCCACCGGCCGCCCTGTGTTCGGGACAGGAGCCCCAGACGTGGTCGCGTACCGAGTCCTGGGCGAGGAACCCGACCTCGAAGGCGTACCTCAAGAGCTCCGGGGAGTACTCGCGTCCTGTCTGGCCAAGAAGCCCTCCCAGCGCCCGCCCACCAAGGACCTCGCCGGGATCACTTCCGACCTACTCGGCAGCGCGGCAACTCAGATCCTCCCCGCTCCAGAGCAGCAGACAGCAGTCCACGAGCTGATCGCCACACAGTGGCGCATCCCCACCGTCGAGGACCCGGCCTGGAGCACAGGCACCAAGCGCCAACCGACCAGACGCGGAGTCTGGGTGCGCCGCGGGGCCTTCATCGCGAGCGCGGCAGCCGTCGGTGCTCTCGGCGCTGCGCTCCTCAGTCTCCTCCCGCCCGACGCTTCACCGACGGAGCCGTCTGCCGGCGCCACCACATCCGCCCCTCTGGCCAGGGACGACAACCGGGCGTCTGCTCCAGAGCCGTCGAACAGCATCGCCGCACCTACCGCTGTTGCGGACAAGCCGAGCCCGACTCCAGCCCCGTCCATTCCGCGGCTGACCCGAACCGAAGTCCACACCATCGCTCCATGGGCCGTCGGCGGCAGCGCCCCCGCCAAGGGAATCGTGGTCACCGAGGACCTGGTCGGGGCGTGCTGGAGCAGCTCAACCAAGACCCAGCGCACAGACGCCTGGCGCTGTTCAGCCGACAGCACCATCCTCGACCCTTGCTTCGCTCCGGACGTGGGTCCGGAGCACCCGGTGCTTCTGTGCATGGGCGCCGACCCGAACCTCATGCGGCGCCTGACTCTCACCGAAACGCTCCCCGGCAACAACTTCCACATCCCCGGCGGCCCCGTACTCACCCCCTTGATCATCGAGCTCGCCAATGGCAAGACGTGCACATTCGCCGGGGGTGCTACCGACTCGCTCGCCGGCCAGCGCCTCAACTACTTCTGCGACGGCGGCGGAAGCGTGTACGGAGACCCCGACCAAGACCGCCCTCTCTGGACCGCCGCCTACCGGGCGGAGCAGGCAAACACGACCGTCAACACTCCCATCAAGGCCGCCTACCAGTAGGCCACCGCCTGACCAGGTAGCCGTCTCGACGGTGTCCCCACCTTCGGAATCCGAGCTGGTGCAGCGATGCCTCGCACACCTGCCACACGCAGGCCACGTCACCGCGGACGCCCGTGCGACACCGCTGCCCTGCCTCATTGGCCAGCGTCTTCGCGGGCACGGCCACCCACCATGTCCTGGATGCCGCGGCTTTGAGGCAGCCCGGATGGTGCCGCATGACTGTTGCGTGGCAGGGTCGTCCTATGCGGATTCTCGTGATGGGCGGCACCTGGTTCCTCGGCCGAGCGATCGTTGACGACGCGCTTCGACGCGGGTGGGAGGTGACGGCGTTCAACCGCGGCCGCTCCGGTGCGGTCGAGGGCGTCCAGACTGTCCGGGGAGACCGGACCAGCCTTGATGACTTGAAGCGGCTCGCCACGCATGGGCCTTGGGACGCCGTGATCGACACCTCCAGCAGCGAGTTCCCGCCCCGTGATGTGCTGCTTGCCGCCGACGCTCTGCGACCCGTCGCCGCCCGGTGGGTTCATGTCTCCACCGTGTCCGTCTACCAGGGCTGGCCCCACCACCGGCTCACTGAAGACTCCCCTCTGCTTGAGTGCCCGCCGGACGCCGACGAGTCATTCGGGCACACCGGCCCGGACGGCAGCCCGACGAAGTACGGCTTCCAGAAGGCGGGCGGAGAGGCCGCGGTGCGGGCCGCCTTCGGGGATGACGTGGTGTTCTTGCGGCCTGGGGTGATCCTGGGCCCCGGCGAGTACGTCGGCCGCCTCCCCTGGTGGCTTGCCCGTGCACAACGCGGCGGTCCGGTCGTCGTCCCTGCGCCGGCCTCACAGACGATCCAGCCCGTTGACGTGCGCGATGTCGCCGCCTTCGCCGTTGACCAAGCCGTCGCCGATATCCCCGGCCGGGCGTTCAACGTCGCCCATCCCGAAGGCGTCAGCTGGGCGGAATTCATCTCCACGTGCCTCACGGTCACCGGCGGCGCCGGCCGCCCGGTGTGGGCCGACGCTTCGACGCTCACAGCTCACGGCGTCAAGCAGTGGACGGAGCTCCCTCTGTGGCGTACCCATGCCGGGGTGTGGTCCGTCGACGCCTCCCTAGCCGTTGCATCTGGGCTTCGCTGTCGTCCGCTCGCTGAAACCATCGCCGACACCTGGGCGTGGATGCAGGCGGACGGGCGACCGGTCGAACACCCGAGGTGGTCGGAGCACGGCGTGGAGGCGGGCAAAGAGGCCGAGATCCTCTCCTCCCTCGGCCACCGGTAGGAGCTGGGGTGGCTCCGGGGTCAGGGTTCGATGGCGAGGAGCCGGCCCCTGGTGCCCCACTGCCTCGGTGCCGACAGTCGCCCGAACTCCTCGATCTGCTCGCCGAGCGTGATGGCCTTTGGCGCCCCCTGGAACACGGGACCAGTCAACGCCCGCCGCAGGGTCCCGGTGCGTTCCAGCAGGCCCGCCACACGCTGTTCCGCCGGGATCGCCCACACCGTCTCCAGTGTCACAGCCGCGGCGTCCAGATCACCCCGGAGAACCTGCGCGGCGGCAAGGTCGGCCGACGCCTTCCCTCGTACCGATGCTGACTGCCGAGCCGGCGGCCGCGACGCGACGAGATCCAACGCGCGCTGCGCCGTCGTCTCCGCCCCCGCCCCGTCACCGACGAGGAGGGCCGTGGTGCCGTTGGACATGAGCAGCCTTTCCTCGTTGAAGGCGAACTCACCGCCCACGTCGTCGTGCAGCTCGTCCCGCTCACCGCTGTCTTGCCGCGTCGACGCGACGAGAGCCCGGGTTGCCCGCTCCCGGTCTCCGAGGTGCCCATGAGCGCGGGCCTCAATGGACAGCAGCCGCCGCCGAGCCGTGTCGCCCAGCCCCGAGTACGCCAGCGCCATCCGCACCTGCCGCACGGCCTCCGAGGGCCGACCAGTGAAGTAAGCGCAGATCGCCAAGGTCCCGGTCGCGTAAGCCCGCAGCGGGTCGAAGCGAGCCATCTCCCCGTACAGAGCCGCCGAACGAGCGAGGCGGGCCGCATCATCCAAGGCACCGAGGTCAAACGCGGCGGTCGAAAGCAGAGCGCATGCCTGCCCCGCCACAATCAGCAGGTCCTGCTGCTGCGCGGGCACCTGTGTGAGCCCCCGCTGATGTTCCGCCTCCGAACGCAGAACCTTCGCTCGCCGGAACACGTCGAATGCGCTCACGGCGCCATACGAGCGGGCAAGCGACAGGGCGTCGTCGCGGAGCTGGTCAACGGTGGTATCGGATACAGACTGCGCGGCGGCAGCCCCCGCTTCATCAGCGGCGTCACGTGCGGTCATAGCAATGTCACCTTCGAGGTTGTACGCAGAGGGAGCGCCCGAAACCGGGACTGACAGCGCAGGCGGAGGCCCGAATAACGCTGCGGCGTCCACGTCAAATAGCTGCTCCAGCGCCCGGCACATGTCCGGCCCGGGCAGCGTCTTGACCCGGCCTGATGTCCACCGCCGGAACTGAGCCTCCGACACCGTCAGACCCGGCACGCCAGCCTGTGTGGCTGCCCGCTCGAAGGCCGTGACGAAGTCCCTGTACCGCCACTGCCGCTGCTGGACTAACAGCCACAGCAACGTCGCCGGCTCGTGCATCGGTCGCTCCCTCACTGTCCGGAGACGGGCAACACCGCCCCGCTCCTCTTCGTTGCCTACCCGTCAACGCCTGCACCTCGCAATGGAATCCACACAGATGACATGACAGCGCCACCCCTATGACACCCCGCTCACCCTGGCGAGCACCAGATGACACCCGCCGCGTCGTGGTCGTGACACCCCCAGCAGGGGGACTCTTACGCCACCCCGACGAGCCCAGTGGAAGGGAGCGGACCGTGAGCAGCCCCCGGCTTCCCCGCCGAACCCCCGGCGAGACCAGTACGCAGTACGCGGCAGCCGTGGCCCCGTACACCGAGACGGACGCGAGCTCCCCGTCGGTCCGCCGCAGTCTGCCCCGGGCCGCCGAGGCGTTCCGCACCGCGCAGGGCGATCCCACCAGGTGGAGCTCCGCTCAGTTCGACGCCTTCCTCGACCTCGGAGGCGCCCAGTGATCACGAGCACCGATGCGAACCTCTGGGTCACGGAGGACCTCAGTCACCAGCTCCTCGGCCGCGAAGTCGTGCAACCGTCCAGCGGGCGGCGCGGCACTGTGGGCACCGTCCTGATCTACGCCTCGAAGATCAGCAACAGGGTGGTCAAAAAGGTGGCGCACATGCGCCCGCTGGACGACTCAGGACGGGAGTGGACTGCCGATCCGGGCACCCTCCAGCCCCTACAGCCGATCGCCTCCAAGTTGCCCGCAGGCAAGGGCTGATCAGGCTTCCCTCCCATTGCCGACCACGTAGTCGGCAATGGGAGGGGAGCGGCGTCCCCAGGGCGCCGTGTGTGAATCCGCAGTGTCCTACAGCACCAAGCCGACTGCTGCCGGAGCGAATCAGAGCTGCCCAATCCGGGCAGTCACCCTCCCATCAAGGAGATCAGTCATGCCGAAGCCCAGGAAAGAGAAGCAGAACCACCTCATCTACGCGGACGTCGTGGACTCCAAGTCCAAGGCGGGCGTGTGGATGGGTGAGCGTGCTTCCTTCCGCGACAAGCAGGGCCGCATCCTGGAGGCCCTGAAGGACCGCACCGACTGGGTCAGCCTGGAGGGCGCGGTCATGGTCATCAGCACCGAGCCCGCCGGCCTCACGGTCATCGCGCCGAACCCGACGCTCCCCGGTGTGATCGTCCTCTCCGACGGCGGTTCCCCCGCGGCCTCCGCCCGGCTCCAGGCCGACGCTGAGGACAAGGTTCGCGCCGTCATGGCCGAGCTGGGCATCGCCGAAGAGGAAACGGCGGCCTGACCCAGTGGCCACTCCCCAGCTGCTGTGGGGGAAATACTTCCAGTACGACCGTGACGGCGAGGCTGTCCTTCTCGACCCGGTCACGCTGGAGAGTGTGCTTCTCGACTCCGGCGAGGTCTCTGACCTCGCCGGGGTCCCCCCGACCGCGACACACTTAGCCCTCGCCGGGCTCGGCTTCACCCAGGACGGCCCCGAGGCCGACCGCCGTGAAGCACTCCGCCACCGCCTCCACACCCTGGGCATCGACCCGACGCCGCGCAGGATCAGCGGCCTCCGGGTCGTGCTCACCGACCGCTGCAACATGGCCTGCACGTACTGCTTCGTCGACACCAACAGCGGCAAGCCGGACATGACGGAGCAGGAACTCGCCGCCGGCCTGGAGTTCCTGTTCGAGCAGAACGCGGGGCAGGAGGAGGTCTCGATCCAGTGGTTCGGCGGCGAGCCGACCATCCGCTTCGACCTCATGCAGTACGGCGACGAACTCGCCGATACCCTCGCCGCCCGCTACGGCGTCGAGCGGGTCCGGCGCACGGTCGTCACCAACGGCGCCCGCCTGACGGACGAGGCCCTCGACCACTTCGTGCAGCGCGAGTACGGGGTGGGCATCTCCATCGACGGCCCTCCGGGGATCAACTCGGCGAACCGGCTCCTCCTCGGTGGGCAGCCCGCGGACGACCGCATCCGCCGCAACGTCCGGCGCCTGGTCGAGGCGAAGGGCCTGCACGTCGGCTGCAACCTCACCCCGACCGCGTCGAACATCGGGCGCCTGGCCGAGAGTGTGCAGTGGATCATCGACGATCTCGGCCTCAAGTTCATCTACGTCAACACGCCCATCCCCACCGGGGGCAAGTGGCGGGTGAACGGCGCCGACCTGGCACGGGAGCTCTACGAAGCCCGCCTGACCGCACTCGGGAAGGGCGGGATGCTCTTCTCCGTCCTCGACCGGGCCTTCCAGGCCCTCGACACCCGCCGGCCGATGCTGTTCGACCACATGCAGGGCGACCGCAGCCTCAACGCCGCCCTCCTGCCCGGCAACCGGATCAGCGTGTGCGACATCAACTTCACCGAGCCGGAGTTCCTCCACACACTCGACGAGCTGCGGTCGGACCCCAGCCGCCTCACAAGGGCGACGAAGAAGGTCGCGCCGCTCCCCGAGTGCGGCGACTGCCCGGCGCTGGCCATCTGCGGCGGCCCGTCCCGCAACGAACAAGCCCTCATCGGCGGCAGCACACCCGACCCGCAGATGTGCGCCTTCTACACCAGCACCGTGGCCATCGCGGTCTGGGACAACACGGGGGTGCAATGAGCACCCCCGCCCGTACGGCGCTGGTCTCGACGGCCGGCCACTGCGAGGTCGCGTGCAGCTTCTGCTTCCGGGCCGACCGCGCCCGCGGCTTCCTCACCACCGCCACGTACACGCGTGCCCTGTCGCGGCTGAAGGAGACCGGGGTCGAGGGCGTGTGCCTCACGGGCGGTGAGCCGACCCATCACCCGGACCTCCGGCAGCTCGTCCGCCTGGCTCTCCAGTTCGGCATGACGGTGTCGATGGTGACCTCGGCTCGCTCGGAGGCTGAGGTCGCCGCCCTCGCGGAGGTTGGCCACCTTCTGACCAACGTGACCGTCTCCGCGGACTCGCAGGGCGCGATGACACTCGGCCGCACCAGCCGGACTGCGGCGTCGGCGGTCTCGACGCTGGATGCCGTCGGCACCCCCTCGAAAGTCCTTCACCTCACCTACTGGGATGTGGGCGAGGAAGAGGCCGCGCAGCTCGCCGACCTCGTAGCGGGAACGGGGATCGACGTCCAGCTGAGCCCCGTCCTCCTCTCCGAAGCCGCCCTGCGCCGGGATAACCGATCGCTCCAGGACTCCCTGGTCCAGAGGGCGCGCGACACGGCGGCGCTCGACCAGTACTTCCGCCTGTCCAACGGGTACCGGTCCTACCTTGACGACCTGCGGCAGCTACAGCTGTCCAAGGAGGAGAGCCACCCCTGTCGGTCGGCCACCCTCTACATGTCGGCCGATGGCGAGGTGCGGCACTGCCCCTACGGAGCATCCGAGGTCAGTGTCCACGCCCCACGTACTGAGATCCGGGCCTTCCTCGACGCGCCGGCCACGGACCGCGTCGGACCCGACTGCGCCGCCATCTGCCGCCCCGCGTCCCGCGACTGCGCGGCGGCCTGACCTTGGGGGTCCACGTGCAACCGTCGGTCTCCGTCACCGATCCCGACGACTTCAACAGCCACTGGAGGCAGCCGCCGAACTTCCGTATGCAGGTCCCGTTCGACTACCTGTTCCTGCCGGCGATCGACATCCTCGACCACGTCCGCCGGGACGAGGAGGTGCGCTTCACGGTCCTCGGCGAGGACGACTGGGCAGTGCGCATGGAGCGCACCGCCGCGTTCCGGACGGCCCCGGTCGAGGAGATCGCTACGTGGCCGTTCCGCCTGGTGCACTTCAACCTCGCCCGGTTCTACGGCGAGATCCTGGCCGGCTTCCAGGACGAGGTCATGGTGCCCTGGCGCACCCATCTGTCGTCGCAGGGATTCACGTGGCAGCGGTGCGCGCCCATCCTGTTCTTGTCCACCGAAGGGGCAGCCTCGACCTACCACAACGACAACTCGCACGGTCTGGTGTGGCAGGTCCAAGGGGTCAAGACCTTCCACAGCTACCACAACCCCGACAAGCACCTGTCCCCCGAAGCCGCGGTACTCGGTGAGACCACCGCTGAGGATCCCCCACCGCATGACGAGGCGCAGCGGCAGTCGGTGACGATGCAGCCAGGCGATCAGCTGTAGAGCCACGCCCTGACCCCCCACTGGGTCACCACCGAATCGCCGCTCGCGCTCAGCGTCACGCTCTCCCACGGCGGCCTGTCCCGCCGCGGCCGGTACGCCGACCGCGAGCTGGCGCTGCGCGACCACTGGGACAAGAACCCCGCCGAGGCGTGGACCCTCGACCTCGGCCACACCCGGTACTGAGCAAGACCCAGCTGCCCCACCGCCAGACCGGCGGTGGGGCAGCGGTGCGTCTACCCCTGGCTCAGGGAGTCAGTCGGTTCGGTCCCCGGAACAGGAACGCGGCATCGCGGATCGAGTCGAGACCGAGCATGACCATCAGGATCCGGCCCAGGCCGGCACCGAGACCGCCGTGGGGCGGGCACCCGAACCGGAAGATGTTCATGTAGTCCTGCATCGGCTCGGTGTCCATGCTCTTCTCCTCCGCCTGCTTGAGCAGCACGTCGGAGCGGTGCTCACGCTGGGCCCCGGTGGTGATCTCCAGGCCCTTCCAGAGCAGGTCGAAGCTGAGCGTCAGGTCCGGCCGGTCCGCCGGACGCATGTGGTAGAAGGGCCGGATGCTGGCCGGGTAGTGCGTGATGAACACGAACTCGTGGCCCGTGAGCTCCTTCATGTGGGCGGCGATGGTGCGCTCACCTTCCGGGTCCAGGTCCTCCTTGACGCCTTCCGGGTCCCAGCCGCCAGCCCGCAGGATCTCCTGCGCCTCGGCCATCGTGATCCTGGGGAACGGAGCCTCCGGCACGACAACTTCGATGCCGAAGATCTCCCGGATCGCCTCACCGTGGACCTCGGCGACCTTCGCGATGGCGTGAGCGAGCATCCGCTCCTCGAACGCCATCACGTCTTCGACGTCGTCGATCCACGACAGTTCGACGTCCACGCCGGTGAACTCGGTCGCGTGCCGCGAGGTGTACGACGGCTCGGCCCGGAAGACGGGACCGATCTCGAAGACCCGGTCGATGCCGGCGGCCACGGCCATCTGCTTGTAGAACTGCGGTGACTGCGCGAGGTAGGCGGACCTGTCGAAGTATCCGAGCTTGAACACCTCCGCTCCGGACTCCGAGGCGGTGCCCATCAGCTTCGGCGTGTGCATCTCCGTGCAGCCGTTCTGCATGGCGTACTCGCGCAGCCCCTGCTCCAGGGTCGTCTGCGCGGCGAACACCATCTGCGCGGTCGCCCGCTTGCGTACGTCGAGGAAGCGCCAGTCGAGCCGGTGCTCGGGGCCGGTGTGCTCGTCGATCGGCAGAGGTGTCTCCGCCCTGTTCAGCACCTCGATCGTCTCGGGGACGATCTCCAGGCCACCAAGGTTGACCTGGGCCGCTTCTACGACCCGGCCGGTGATCCGGACTGCGGACTCGGGGGTGAGCGATTCGATGACGGCTTCGATCGGGCCGCCGTCACGCTTGTGGGTCACCTGGGCCATGCCGGAGTGGTCCCGCAGGATGACGAACTGCATCTTGCGCTGCAGCCGGAGCGCGTTCACCCAGCCGGACACGGTCACGGTCTCGTCGACGTGTGCGCGTAGGTCAGAAGCCAGTACGCGGCTAGTGGTGTGGATCATCGCAGCCCTCCAGGGGCGTCGTCATGATCCCTTGGAAGCGTGGGCGAGAAGGGTACTCGCGGTGCCACCACGCCTTTGCCACCGCCAGACAGCGGCGGCCTCATTCAGCCCGATGACGGGGGCAAACCGGCGGGGCATTGGGCCCGAGGGCCTTTCCTCCCCGCGCTCGGGAGGGTCTTCACTACGGGTGCGAGTCCGCCTTCACAGCTGCCGGCGGCTCTCTCTGCTCGCGTGATCCGTGGCTACTCGTCTCCGTCGACGCGTTGGTCACGAGGATAGGGACCCCATCAGACTCCTGCAACGCAATCACGGGGATGGCGCAAGACTTGACTGGATCGCATGCATGATCACGGACAGGTCAGCGCAGGCGCACCGACGGCGGCAACGGCTCTCCGGTACTGGCTCGCCTTCCCCAGCCGTCTCGCGAGGTACCGGCCATGGTTGCGTCTACGAGCAGTGCTTCCCCCTACCGGGTCAGCGGACACGTTCGTCCATTAGGACGTAGAGCAGGCCGACGAGGGAGCCGCTGCTAACGATCTCGCGGCGGTCAATCATGCCCCGAATGTTCGCCAGCGGAATCCACTCGACCCGGTCCGACTCATTCATCTCGGTCGGCGGACCGTCGTACTTCGCACCGTCCGCCCGGAACAAGTGGTGCTGGGAGTCTGTGATGCCGTTCGCCGGTTCGGCGTAGATCAGCGGCCTCATCTGGCCCGGACGCCAGCCGGTCTCTTCGAGGACTTCACGGGCGGCGGCCTCGCCGGGGGTCTCGTCCGCCTCGACCAGGCCCATGGGCAGCTCCCAGGCCCAGGCGTCCGTGATGAAGCGGTGGCGCCACATCATCAGGACCTCTTGGCGGTCATTGATAACAGCAGCCACGGCCAGGTGGCGAAGCTTGACGACGTGGTGTTCCCAGCGGTTCCCGTCCGGCGTTTCAATATCTGTGAGCCACAGGTTCACCCACTTGTTTTCGTAGATCGGACGTTCACCGTGGATCTTCCACTGCATCGCTGTGGCCCCTCTCGATCGGCGTCCAGCCTCGCAGAGCCAAGTTGGAAAGAAGCCTGGTTCAGGCAAGTTCACGTCACCGTGACGAACATGGCCGGGGCCTTGCCAGCCGTGGTCGCTGGCCGAGCCGCGCCTTGCAGGGTCCCCTCGGTGGACCCTTTCATTGGCTCCCCAGGCGGCCTAACTCCTCAAGACGGCGGCTAGAGCGAAGGTGGCCAGCAGGGGGCAGGGCGAGCGGCACACCCTAGTGGCTCCCGATGGGGACGGACCCACACCGCGCTGCGCTCCCTCATCCGCCGACCGACCAGCCGACTTCGATGGCGCCCTCGCCGCAGGCCGGCGACCCGCACAGGTGGATGGGACGCCTGAGCAATCAGGCACGGGTTCCATTGGCTCTGGGCGACAAACACAGGCCCACCATCGGCCGCAGCTCCGACGTCACGCCTCTGCGCCTTCGTCCTCGAGCCCGTTCCCCAACCCAACTGGTCTATCACGTTGTTCTGATGCCCCCTGGTCATAGGCTCCCGAGCGTTGGATTTGGCCTCGATATGGGATGGGTGGAGCGTGCAGGACGACTTACTGGTGGTCGGCTTCGACCTGGAAGCAGGGCACGAAGTACACGTGGCCGAGCAGCCGCCGGAGTACTGGCGGCAGCGTGGTTACGGCGGAACGGGGCAACTGGTGTGCTTCTACTGCTTTCACGGGTTCGAGGCACCCGTAGGCACCCGTGTGCCATTGCTGACGCGTGGGCGCCTGGGTGGAAAAGTGCGTACACACTTCGCGCACCCGTCTGGGCAGGCTCCGGAGGGCGGTCACCATCCTGAGACGGTCTGGCACATCACCACCAAGCACACACTGGCCCGGTGGGCGCGCAGCCGCCCGGGCGTAGCCGCGGTACGCCTGGAGCAGTGGACCCCGGACCAGGACCGCCGCGCAGACGTTGCCGTGCGGCTGGAGGACGGCACGCGCCTCGCGCTTGAGGCGCAGCGGATGCTCATGACCGATGACGCGTGGCGCGCCAGACACGGTGACTATCGGCGGCAGGGCATCGTCGACGTCTGGTTCTGGCGGCCCGGTGTGCACTTCCCCCACGTCGTCCTGTCCGAGGGTCTGCCTGTGTGGTTCTACGTCCCGTCGAAGGGCACAGCATGGACGGCCTTCGGCCGGGCGCACCAGAAGGTGCACCGGTGGTGGGAGGTGAAGGACCCGGCCGTGTTCGGTCTGCACCATCCACCGTGCGCGCTCGACGACTTGGAACGGCAGGCCGTTCCACTCGGCGAGCTGGACCTGGACCGGCATGGCGCCGTGCTGCCTCCAAGCCTGCAGCAGAAGCTGAGTGACTCCCAGCGGGAAGCCCACGAGGAGGCAGCGGAGCGGCGGGAGAGCGCAGTGCGGTACGCCCGCCAGCTGCGCGAGGCACAGCAGCGACGCGAGGAGGCCGATCGGAACCCGAAGCCACTGCCGGCACCCCGACTGCCGCCGGGCGCCCTGCGCTGCACAGTCTGCAAGCGAGCCTTGGCTCCAGAACTGGCGACGGCCGGGCGCCATCTCCTGTGCTGACTAACTTGATCTTTAACCTGTGCGGCGGGGCCGTGGGGTCGTCGACTTAGCCTTCTGGGACGTTGCAGTGCCCGTCTTGCGGGGTGTGTGGACGTCATG
>NZ_JBEOXT010000069.1:0-16956 GCF_040296685.1 Streptomyces sp. NPDC002054 | reverse complement strand
GGGTGGCGGCCGAGCAGCCGGGCGAGGGGGGCGGGGCCCGGGTGGGTTGCCGGCCCCCCCCCCCCCACCCAGAGGGTAACCCGGGGGGTCGCGCCCCCCGCGGGCCCGCCCCCCCCCGCCCCCTCTTCGGCATGCCAACCGCTGCCCGGGCGGGCCCGGGCAGCGGATACGCGGGCCCTGCCCGCGGCCCGGCTGCCGAGGCGCGGGCAGGCGGCTGCGCGGGCCGGCGCGCCCCCGCGGAGCCGGTCGGGCTCCGGTACGGCGACGCGGGCAGGCGGCTGCCCGGGGCCGGGTGGGCTGCGTGGACCGGCTGCCCCGGGCAGCGGATACGTGGGCGGGGCGCGGCCCGGCTTGCGGAGGCGTGGGCCCGGGCCGGCCCGGGCGGCGCCTACGCGGGCCGGCGCGCGCCAGCGGAGTGGTCGGGCGCCGGTACGGCGACACGGGGGCGCGGGCACGCGGGAGCCCCGGTGCCCTGGTGTGCCGCAGCCCGGGGCCGGGCCGCCGGGGCGGGGCTGCCGGGCTGCCGGGCTGCCGGGCTGCCGGGCTGCCGGGCTGCCGTGAACCTGGTGCCCCGGGCAGCGGATACGCGGGCGGGGCGCGGCCCGGCTGCGGAGGCGCGGGGCGCCGGGGCCGCGGGCGGGGCGCCCCGGCTGCGGAGGTGCGGGGTGCCGGGCCGGTGCGGCGCCGATTCGGCCTCGTGGCAGCGCCCGGGGCCGCTCCCCCGGGCGCCGGGCCCGCGGGCCGGTACGGCGGCGGGAGCGGGCGTCAGGCTCTCACTGCGTCATGGCGTCAGTGGGGGGCGGGGGCTCGGGTTCGGGTCCGGGGTCGGGTCCTCGCGGATGACTTCGCCTTGGACTACCTTGCCGTCCGGGTAGTGGATGCGGGCCTGCTGGAATGCGTCGCCGAAGCTGCCGGCCGGGGCCGAGGCCATCTTCTTCTGCAGGGTGCGCTGGGCCCGGCGGCTCACCAGAGCGCGGACCGGCGGCAGCAGCAGGAGCAGGCCGACGACGTCGGACAGCAGGCCCGGCATGATCAGCAGCAGGCCGGCCAGCATGGTCAGGGCGTTGCCGGAGCCCTTGGGCTCGGCCTGGGGGGCAGCGGGCGGCCGGCCCGTCCGGGCTGCCTCCTGTGCCTGCTGGAAGGTGCCGGTGAGGTTCTTGAAGGCGCGCCGGCCCGCGCGCTTGATGACCACCACGCCCAGCACGAAACCGGCCGCGAGCAACGCGAGCACGGCGAGGCCGCCGAGCTGCCGCGAGACCAGGCCGAGCAGCCAGATCTCCAGGACCAGCCAGGCGGCGATGCCCAGGGGCACGAAAGTTCGGGGGCGCGGCGAGCGCCGGGGGGCCGTCGAAGTGGGAACGCCGGTCGTCATACCAACCAGTGTGCCGGGTGTCCCGTAAAACCGGCGTCGGCCGGAGGTACCGGGCATTCCCTAGGGGATGGACCGAAGGGGGCAGGTCAGCGCTTGCCCCGCAGGCCGCCCAGCTTGGCCGCGCGGGTGCTCAGACCCCAGGTGGTGACCCGCCACAGGGCCTCTACCACGATGTCCTTGCTCATCTTGCTGTCGCCGAACTCACGCTCGACGAAGGTGATCGGCACCTCCACCACGCGGAAGCCCTTCTGCACCGCCCGCCGCGCCAGGTCGACCTGGAAGCAGTAGCCGGCCGAGGCCACCTCCTCCAGGCCCAGCCCTTCGAGGGTCTCCCGGCGGAAGGCCCGGTAGCCGCCCGTCACATCGCGGATCGGCACGTCCAGCATCAGCCGGGAGTACGTCGATCCGCCGCGGGAGAGGAGCTCGCGGTGCCTGGGCCAGTTCACCACCCGGCCGCCGGGCACCCACCGGGAGCCCAGCACCAGGTCGGCGCCCTTGAGGGCGGTCAGCAGCCGGGGCAGTTCCTCGGGCTGGTGGGAGCCGTCGGCGTCCATCTCGACCAGTACGCCGAACTCGCGCTCCAGGCCCCAGCGGAAGCCCGCCAGATAGGCCGCGCCCAGGCCTTCCTTGCCCTTCCGGTGCAGGACATGGACCTGCTCGTCCTCGGCCGCCAGCTCGTCCGCGAGCTTGCCGGTGCCGTCCGGGCTGTTGTCGTCGGCCACCAGGACGTGGGCCGCGGGCACCGCGGCACGCACTCGGGAGACGATCGGCCCGATGTTCTCCGCCTCGTTGTAGGTCGGAATGATCACCAGGGCCTTGCCGAGCGGCCCGTACCCCCGCTCACCGCCGTCGCTCACTGATTCCCCTTAGTACGTCCAGTCACAGGTGACCCCCCACTCTAGAACAGCGGATCGGGGCCCGGCGTCCTTCGGGCCGGCCCGGCTCCCGCTGGCTGCGGGCGGCCGAAACCGTTGTCTACTGGACCGCCGGGCCCCACCCGGGTCTCACCCCGCCGCCCGGCGAAACCTTCCCTCGCCCCCGAGGCGCGGGCGCGCTGAGCAGACGGATCCGTCCGGTACGGGCGTCCTGTGGTGGACCCGGCCGAACCTATCCGGGTCCGGCCGCCCGCGCCGAACGCAGGGAGGCCTCATCACCCCTGTGGCCGTACGAATACCTCCCGGCCGCCGACGACCGTGGCGAGGCACACCGGAAGCTCCGTGCCGGGGGTGAGGTCGGGCAGTCCGGGGGTGCCGGAACGGGGGTCGGTGGACCACCTGGCGACCCGGTCGTCGGGGGCCTGGACCACCAGTTCCGAGGTCTGCCAGACCGCGTAGTCGGCGGGGGCGCCCGGCACCAGGACGCCGGCGTCGTCCCGGCCGATGGCCCGCCAGCCGCCGCGGGTGTGGGCGGTGAAGGCGGCGCGTACGGAGATCCGGTGCTCCGCGGTCCGGTGGAAGGCGGCGGCTCGGACCGTGCCCCACGGGTCGAGGGGGGTGACGGGTGCGTCGGAGCCGAAGGCGAGCGGGACACCGGCCTTGAGCATGGCCGCGTAGGGGTTGAGGGTGCGGGCGCGGTCGGCGCCGAGCCGGTCGGCGTACATGCCGTCCGGGCCGCCCCAGTTTGCGTCGAAGGCGGGCTGTACGGAGGCGGTCAGGCCGAGTTCGGCGAAGGCGGCGATGGTGGCCGGGGTCATCATCTCGGCGTGCTCGACCCGGTGCCGGGCGGCCCGGATCCGGGCGAGGCCGACCGTGTCGGCGGCCTGCCGGATCCCGTCGACCACGGCGGTGATGGCGGCGTCGCCGATGGCGTGGAAGCCGGCCTGCAGACCGGCCTCGGTGCAGGCGGCGACGTGCGCGGCCACCTCGGCGGTGTCCAGGTAGGCGGTGCCGGTGTGGGTGGCGTCGGTGTACGGGGCGTGCAGGCAGGCCGTGTGGGAGCCGAGGGCACCGTCCACGAAGAGGTCGCCGGCGGCTCCGATGGCGCCGAGTTCCTTGGCGAGGGCCAGGTCCCGGTCGGCCCAGTAGCCGAAGACCCGGGGGCCGGGCTCGGCCTCGGCGAGGGCCAGCAGGGCGGTGAAGTCCTCGGGCGAGGAGATCTCCGGCCCGCCGCACTCGTGGACGGAGCCGATGCCGAGGGAGGCCGCCTGCCGGAGCGCGGTCCGCTGGGCCTCCTCGCGCTGGCTGGGGGTGATCGCGGCGAAGGCGGCGGCGCGGACGGCGTGGTGGGCGTCCCGGGTCAGCGGCTCGCCCTCGTGGAAGCCGGCGGTCTCGCGGATGCGGGGGACCCGGTCGAGGAGGGCGGTGGTGGCCACGGCGGAATGGACGTCGATCCGGCTCAGGTAGAGCGGCCGGCCGCCGGTGGCCGCGTCCAGCTCCTCGCGGCGGGGGGCCCGGCGCTCGGGCCAGCGGGCGGCGTCCCAGCCGTGGCCGAGCAGCACGCGGTCGGCGGGGCGGCCGTCGGCGTAGGCCCGTACGAGGTCCAGGGCGTCGGCGAGGGACCGGGCCCGGGTGAGGTCGAGGCCGGTCAGGGCGAGGCCGGCGGAGGTGGCGTGCAGGTGGGCGTCGGTGAACGCGGGGGTGACGAGGGCTCCGTCGAGGTCGACGACCTCGTCGACGCCTTGGGCGAAGGCGTCGGCGGCGCCTTCGGAGCCGACCCAGGCGATGTGGCCGCGCTCGACGACCATCGCGGTGGCGAAGGGGTCGGCGGGGCTGTGCACCTCGCCGCGGCGGAGGAGTACGGTCCGGGGCTGATCGTTGTGCGGGGTCTGCGGGGTCGCCGCGCCATGGCCATGCGTCATGGGGTCCAGTTTCGCGGGTCGCGGCGGCCCCGGACGACGCGGGTCCACCCGCCGCGCGGGTGTGCGGGCCGGTGGGTGGTACCCCGCGCTGCGCGCGGGGCGGTCACCCACCCGCCCACCCGTTCGAGGAATCAGCGTGGTTGAGCCACCGTCTCCGGCCGGGCGCCGTCGGCGGCCTCCGCCCGGTGGGCGGCGGGGTGGGGTCAGATGCGGGGTGGGCGGGATTCGTATGGGGTGGAGAGGACCACCGTGGTGCGGGTGGCGACGTGGGCCAGGGCGCGGAGGCGGCCCAGGAGGTCCTCCAGCTCCAGCGGGGTGGCCACCCGCACCTTGAGGATGTAGTTCTCGTCGCCCGCGACGCTGTGGCACGCCTCGATCTCCGGTACGCCCGACAGGCGCTCCGCGATGTCGTCCGGCGCCGAGGGGTCGAAGGGTTTGACCGAGATGAAGGCGGTCAGGGGCAGGCCGACTGCCTCGGGGTCGACGACGGCGGCATAGCCGCGGATGACCCCGCGCTGTTCCAGGCGGCGTACTCGCTGGTGGACCGCCGACGTGGACAGGCCAGTGGCCTTGCCCAGGTCCGTGTAGCTCATCCGCCCGTCCCGTACGAGCAGATCAACGATCTGGCGGTCCAACTCCTCCATTGCGCTCATAGCCGCTCAACCTAAGGCCCAGAAGTGGTCCGCGCCCAGTGCCGTCTCGCCGCAGGAGGCACCTGCAGCAGGCATGTGACCAAAGCCACAGGGGTATGCAGTCCTCTGCCGGGGTGTTGTGGTTACTCGTGCGGCATGGCGGGAAGTGCTTGCTGTGGCCGAGGCCGAACCTGCCCGCCCGGCCCACCCAAGGGGGAGTACAACCATGTCGAACACCAAGCGCGCAGCCCGCAGCGAGCCCGAGCCACTCGAGCTCCTCGATGCCGGATCCGAGGACGAGGGAGCGGAAGGCGCCGAGGACGCCGCGTATTTCGACGACGCCGAGTCCTTCGAGATGCACCACGCGACCTGCCCCGACTGCGGGCAGTCCATCGCCCTCGTCGTCGACGAGGAGCACCTCCCGGAGCACGCCCTCTGCCTGACCCCGTGGAACCCCTTCGGGCTCACGGTCTGCGCCGGCACCGGGCGTCCGGTGTCCGATGCGCTGCCGGTGATCGGTGCCGCCGAGTCGCAGGAGCTGGAGCCGGTCGTGGTGCTGACGCTCCCGCAGGGGCTGGACTGGCGGACGCAGCCCTTCTCGCACGTCGGCGGTCCGGGCTCGCGTCCTGTCCGGCTGGTGGCCGAGCCGCCGCAGCTGCGTCAGCACGTACGGGCGGCCTGAGCACCCCCTCCTACCAATAGGTGCCCTGCACCATGGCGGCCAGGCTGGCGTGGTGCAGGATCAGGCTGTCCGGATCCGCGGGGATCTCCACTTCGCCGAAGTGCGCCTGCCGGTAGGCGATCCGGAGCATCACGATGCCGTGCCGGAGCGCTGCGTACAGGGTGTGGAACTCCATGTCGCGCGGGGTGTGCCCGGTGAGTTCGGCGTACCTGCGTTCCAGGTCTTCGCGGCGCAGGAAGCCGGGGAGTCCGGGCTGGCCGAAGCCGACGGTGAGGTCCTGGAAGAAGCGGTGGAGGTAGACGGTCCAGCCGAGGTCGAGCTCGCGCGGGGCGTAGGCGGCCATTTCCCAGTCGAGGACGGCGACGGGGGTGAAGCCGTCGGACCGGTAGATGACGTTGCCGATGCGGGCGTCGCCCCAGGTGAGGACGGGGTCGCCCTCGTCGGCGGGCCAGAGCTCCTCCAGCCGGTCGAAGCACCGCTCCAGCAGGGGTGAAGGGGCCAGGTCCCGGACGACCCAGGCGTAGTAGGCGCGTTGGGCCTCGACGTGCCGGCGCAGCGGGCTGCCTTCGCCGGCTTCGGGCAGCAGGAACGCGGCTTCCTTGGCCGGGAACTGGTCGTGCAGGCGGGCGAGCAGCGAGATGCTCTGCTCCTGGAGTTCGGCACGCTCGGCGTCGGTCGCGGCGTGCACCCAGTTGCCCTCGTAGGTGTACGGCATGACGTCCGGCGGCACCCGGCCCTCGGCTCGGGCCATCACGAAGAAGGGCGCCCCGAGCGGGGCGGGATCCTCCTCCAGCCACTGCACGCGCGGTACGGGGAGGTCGGTGTGCTCGGCGACCAGGCTCATCACCCGGTGCTGGCGGGCCATGTCGTAGGTGGGGAAGACGGTGTACGCGGCAGGGTCCGCGGCCAGCCGGAGTGCGCAGGCGCGGACCGGGGTGTCGGGGTGCTCGATGTCGAAGAGCAGCGTTTCGCTGGACATGCCGTTGGAGCCGGGGACGGTGATGCCGCTGATCCGGGCGCCGGGGAGCTTGCGGTCCAGCCAGGCGGTGAGGCGGCGGCCGAGTTCTTCCGGGTCGCGGGTGGAGGTGCGGGGACGTGGTGCCGTTGCCATTGCTGCCCCCTACTGGGCGACGGAGGAGTAGTCGGCGAAGCCGCTCGGGTCGTGGCGGCCGAAGCTGCCGTGTTCGAAGATGCCGTGGCCGGTGCGGCCGTCGAGGGTGAAGCGGGCGGAGTGGTCGGTGACGCCGAAGGCGGCCATGGGGTGGGCGGTGGGGTCGGACAGGTCGTAGACGCGGCGGTCGGTCCAGCCGCGGCCCTGCCAGCTGCCGTGCTGCCAGTCGCCGGCGGGCGGGTAGCCGGCGCCGATGGCGAGCGGGGAGGAGCCCAGGATCTCGACGCCGAGTTCGAGGGGTTTGCGGGAGACCGGGTCGGTGAGGTGGATGACCGCGGACTCGGGGTGCCGGCTGCCGGGCCGGTACGCGATGTCGGCGTACGGCCAGCCCAGCTGGGTGTCGGGGCGGCGGGCGCTCTCGGGGAAGACCTGGACGGCCTCGTTGAGGGTGCGGTGGCCGTCGGCGTCCTCCTGGACGATGACCATGAGGAAGCGGTCCTCGAACCGGACGGGGACCCAGAGCCAGTGGAAGCCCTCGGTGCGGTGCTCCTCGGCGGCCCGGCCGCCGTCCTCGCCGGGGATGGGGCGGACCCCCCAGCTGCGGTCGCGGGTGCCGGTCCACTCCCCCGGGGTCAGGCTGATCTCCTCGCCCCGGGCCCGGAGGGTGCCGGTGGCCTGTCCGGCCTGGACGAAGCGGCGGCCCTCCAGCATCAGGCGGTCGCCGCGCCGCTGCACGTGGTGGGGCTCCCAGAGGGCGGGGAACTCGGCGGTCCAGGTGATGTCGAAGGAGAGGCCCGCGGGGTCTTCGGGGTCCGGGTCGCAGTGCAGGGTGAGCTGCTTGAGGGGGGTGTCGACGGTGATCCTGAGCGGGCCGACGGAGAGGTTCATCCGGTCGTCGGTGAGGGCGTCGGAGGCACGGACGGCGAGGAGTTCGTCGCCGGTGCGGAGGGTGGCGTAGGCGTCGATGACGCCGGTGTTGGGGTAGACGCCGAGGCCGGCGATGAGGACGAAGCGGCCGGCGTGGTCGAAGACGTGGAAGATGCAGCGGTCGTAGGCGTTCCGGTCGCCGGTGGCGATGTGCTTCATCGACAACGGGGCTTGGTGGATGGGGTATTCGTCGAGGGCGATGGGGCGGTCCGCGGGCATGGCAAACCTCCTGGGCGCGGGGGTGGGCGGCTCGGCGGATATGACGGTACGTCAGAAACCGTGCGTGCGACCAGGGTCGGTCGTGTCATTCCCTGACACCCCGACGCCCTTCGCCGTCCCGCTCCGCCGTCCCGAAGCCCCCCGTCCCTGCTGCCCGAAGCCCTCTCGATGCCCTGCCTGCCCGAAGTCCACCCTGCCCGGCTGCCCGACCGCCGCCTTGTCCGACTGCCCGAAGCCGCCGTCCCGATGCCCCTCGATGCCCCTCGCGCCCTGCCTGCCCGAAGCCCGCCTCGTACGGCCCGACCGAAGCCCGTCCCGTCCCGACCGGCCGAGAGACCACCCGCGCCATTCCGACCGCCCGAAGCCCCGCCCGTCCGGCCCCGATCGGTTCGAAGCCCGCCCCCGCCTCGTCCCGACCGGCCGAAGCCGGTCCCCGGCCCGTCCGGACGGGCCGAAGCCTCCCGCGCCCTGCCGGGCGCACGGAGCCTCCCCTCGAGGTCCCGACCGGCCGTAGCCGGCCCTTGTTCCGTCCCGCCGAAGCCTGCGCGGGCGAGTAAGCCATGCCCTTGTCCCGCCCGACCGGAGCCGCCCCCTGTTCCGCCCGGCTCGCAGCCTGCGCGGGCGAGTGAGCCGAAGGGGCGCGTCGGCGAAGGAGGGCGAGCGCCCGGAGGAAACCGCGAGGCACGAGTGGTTTCTGAGGACGCACGCCCTCCTGGAGCCGACAGCAGCGCCCCGGAGGCGAACCGAGCCCTCAAAAAATCAGTTCGAACGTATGGGCCCAGTGACCCTGCGCCGCCGCACAGCGTTGGCCCAGGCATGACCCTGCTTGATGCTTCAACCGGGAGACGGCGGCGGCCGGTGCCACCGGGCTACGAAGAATCGGTTCAGCAGTCACCGACCCGGCCTGCGCCCGCGCACGCGCCCCCGCCCGACCCGCCCATCTACCGCGACCTCATCGCCCGCTGGGCGGGCGAGGGGCGAACCCTGCCGGGCCGGGGCGACCCGGAGTGGTACCAGGTCGCCACCACGCCCGTATGGCCCGACGGACCCCTCTTCGAGGACTGAGGACCGAGGACTAGGGCCGCGACTCCGGCCCGGCCAGGTGGCGGGCGATCACCATGCGCTGGATCTGGTTGGTGCCCTCGACGATCTGCAGGACCTTCGCCTCCCGCATCATCCGCTCCACCGGGAAGTCCTGGGTGTAGCCGTACCCGCCGAGGACCTGCACCGCGTCCGTGGTCACGGCCATGGCCGCGTCGGTGCAGAACAGCTTGGCCATCGCCGCCTGCCGGGAGAACGGCTTGCCCGCGTCCCGCAGCCGGGCCGCCGCCAGGTAGAGGGCCCGGCCGGCCTCGATCCGGGTGGCCATGTCGGCCAGCATGAACCGCAGGCCCTGGAAGTCGGCGATGGGGTGGCCGAACTGCTTGCGGTCCTGCGCGTAGGCCACGGCCTCGTCCAGGGCGGCCTGTGCGACGCCGATGGCGCAGGCGGCGATGCCGAGGCGGCCGGCGTCCAGGGCGGCCAAGGCGATCGTGAAGCCCTGGCCCTCCTCGCCGATCCGCCGGCTGTCCGGCACGCGTACCCCGTCGAAGTGCAGCTGGGCCGTGGGCGAGCCCTTCATGCCCATCTTCTTCTCGGGGGCGGCGGCCGACAGGCCGGCCGCGTCGCCGGGGACCAGGAAGGCCGTGATGCCCTTGGGGCCCTCGGCGCCGGTGCGGGCGAGGACGGTGTAGAAGTCGGCGACCCCGCCGTGGGTGATCCACGCCTTGGTGCCGGTGATCACCCAGTCCTCGCCGTCGCGGACGGCCTTGGTGGTCAGGGAGGCGGCGTCGGAGCCCGAGGAGGGCTCGGACAGGCAGTAGGCGCCGAGCAGGCCGCCGCCGAGCATGGCGGGCAGGTGCTCGCCCTGCTGCTCCTTGGTGCCGTAGCCGGCCAGGCCGTGGCAGGCCAGCGAGTGCACGCTGACCCCGAGGCCGACGGTGAGCCTGGCTGCGGCCAGCTCTTCCAGTACCTGCAGGTAGACCTCGTACGGCTGGTCGCCGCCGCCGAACTCGCCGGCGTACGGGAGGCCGAGCAGGCCGGCGTCGGAGAGCAGCCGGAAGACCTCGCGGGGGAAGCGGCCGGCTTCCTCTTCTTCGGCGGCCTGCGGGCGGATCTCCCGCGCGGCGATCTCACGTACCAGTGCGAGGAGGTCCCGGGACTCCTCGGTGGGCAGCTGTCGGTCCACCGGCTGCGGGGCGCGGTCGGTCATGGCGGCGCTCTCCTCCCTCGTCGGGCACGGCGGCGGCGCGCGAGGTGTGGGACGCGCCGCCGGGGTCTCGGTGCTCAGGCAGCCGATGCTGCCCTCCCGGATCACGGAAGGGACGGACGAGCGGCTGCGGCGGGTTGAGTATGCCCGATCGGATGCTTCTCGTCACGGGTGCAAGATCGGCTGATCCCGGGCTGTGACCTGCGCCGCGGCCTGAGCTGCGACTTGGACCGCGACCTGGACCGCGCCCTGGGCCGGGCCGGGCACCGTGACGGGGGCCGGTCCGGGGAGCAGCGGTGGGGCCGGGCATTCGGGCACGAACTCGCCGATGACCGTCAGGGTGGCCCGCAGCTGGCGGACGAGCAGGGCGCCCAGTTCCTCCCGGCCCGGCCGGCCGGCGGTGCCCAGGGTGCCGATCCAGTCGAGGGTGGCGCCCTCCACCCCGGAGAGCCAGCCGATCAGGGCGAGGCGGGCGAGCGGCGGCAGCGTGCGGCGGCCGTAGGCGCCTTCCGCGATGGTGGCGACCAGTTCCTCGCGGACCGCGTCGCGGATGGCCAGCACTTCGGCGTCCGAGCCGATGCCGCCGGTGACGATGGTGCGGTAGGCAGCCTGGTGGTGTTCGGCGTAGTGCAGGTAGCTGTCGATGGTGCGGCGCACCCGCTCGGCGGGGGGCAGCTCGGGCTCACCCGCAGCCCGGGCGACGAGCTCGGCGACGGAGTCCTCGACGATGGCGAGGTAGTAGCCGCGCTTGCTCTCGAAGTAGTAGTAGATCAGCCCTTTGGCGACGCCGGCCTGTTTGGCGATGTCGTCCATGGACAGCACGTCGTACGAGGTGTCGGCGAACAACCTCCGCCCGATCGCTATGAGTTCGGCTCTTCGAGCCTGCGAACGCTCGGTCGTTCCCCGCTGTTGACTACGATTCAAATCCAGACCTCGCCTCGAACTGCCGAAAGATCCCGGCAGTATCGCATCCTGGACGGAATCCGAGGGCGGAGTCCGAGGGCGAAGTCGGTGCGGCGGCTGCACCGGCCGCCGCCGAGCGGCTACATCCAGCCGACCTGGGTGACGAACATGGCCACCACGACCACCAGGGTCCAGCCGAGGACGTTCTCGAGCCACTTGGGGCTGTCCTCCGGACCGCCGGTCCGGGTGAGCTTGCGGGCGCGGGCGAGGGCGGCGGTGTTCGCAGTCATGGGTGTTCTCACGATCGTCTGGCAGCGGACGGACACCCCCCGGCGTCCTTCCAATGTGCCAGCGAACCGGGCCCCGGCGGTAGAGACGTTGGTCACTGCCGCCGGGGCCCGGGTTCGGTGTCGCTATCAGACGGTGTCGCGATCAGACGGTGTCGCGGTCGCGTCCCGCCATGGCCACCATGGCGAGGCCGAGGCACAGGGCCACGCCACCGGTGATCACATTGCTGACCACGCTGCGGGTGGTGTCCATCTCACCCGCGATGACCCACGGGGCGATGATGGTCCAGGCACCCAGCGCGACCGCCGTCCAGGCCATCGCGTGGGTGCGCTCGTAGGCGGAGCCCAGGCCGCTCATGCAGACGCAGAACGCGAGGCCCGTGATCAGGTTGTTGACGGCCAGCGGACCGAGCCCGCTGAACCCGGCGATCCAGGGCGAGGCCGCCAGGTACAGGCCGGTGATGAGGGCCAGTGTCTCCACGGCCTGGGCTCGGGGGGTGCTCGTCACCCGCTCGAACCGCGTGCGCATCTCGGCGAGGTCGGGGTGTTGCTCAATTCTCGGATGGGTGGTCATGGTGGGCCGCCTCCTAGAGACGTCGCTCAATGCCCTTTATGCCCACCTTATGCCCGGTTTGTTTGCAGGTCATGCCAGCTTTTCAGAGCACTCCGACCGCTCGCAGCGCGGCCATCCGGTCGAGGTTCGGGAGGGCGGGGGCGTAGAGGTAGCAGATGCCGCCGCTGCCGGAGACAGCCTTGCCGGTGGCGTTGTACCGCTTGGTCCGGAGCCAGACGTTCTCCCACTCGCGGCGCTTGTAGACGCGGCGGACAGCGGTGTTCGTCGGCGCGTGCGGGTCGTTGGCGACCACGTCGCCGGACGGGGTGAACCCGACGACCGTCATCAGGTGGCCCGCCGTGCCGTATCCGGCGCCGGTCAGCTCGCCCTCGCGGAAGGACTGCGAGGTGATGACCGGGATCCCGGCTCCGACCAGGGTCTCCAGGTCGGTGAGGGAGGTGAGCCGGGTCACCACGGCGGCGAGGTCGGGGTAGGTGGCGGCGTAGGCGGCGTTGAAGGGCCAGTTCCCGCAGCCCTTGTAGGCGTGGTCGTAGGTGGACCGGGCCGCGTGGCAGACCTGGGGGTCGGCGTAGTCGGGCCGGACCCAGGCCAGGTCCTGCGGGTCGGCCTTCCGCCCCCAGTACTCGATGATCATCTGGGAGGAGGTGGGACTGCACCAGGCCTCGCCGCCGTTGTCGTACTCCGGGTACTGGCCGGTGTGCGTCTCCTGGGAGTACCGCGGGACCTTCAGCTCCCGGCCGGTGGCGGGGCCGGGGGTGCTCGCGGGGACGATGAACCGGTCGGGTACGTCGGAGGCCATCGCCCCGGCCAGCCAGACCAACGGGCGCGCAGTGGTGCCGGGGCGGCGGTACAGGGTCAGCCGGAGCTGCCAGTCCCGCAGCCGCAGGCCCTTGGCCGGGTCGTCCACGGCGAGGGTGTCGGTCCACACGGTGGAGCGGCCGTCGGTCTGGCCGTCGACGGAGGTGCGGCGGATATCGGCGTCCCCGGAGGCCCAGCGGCCCATCACGTACCAGGGGGTGGCGGTGCCGTCGGTGTAGGTGCCGCGGAGTTCGGTCTGCAGCCAGCTCCCGGCCGGGGTGCGGGCGTTCCAGGAGGCGATGAGCTCGGTGGCGGGCACGGCGGACCGGTGCACCGGGGAGGTCCAGGCCGCGTACTCCCAGGTGCTCTGCCTGCCGGTGTGCGGGTCGGTGTACGCGGTACGGCCGGCGGGCGTGCCGAAGGCGAGGGCGGGGCGGGTGCCGGGGGCCGCGGTGGTGCCGTGGTGGGTGCCGGCCTGCCAGTTCGCGTACGAGAACCAGAACCGGTTGTCCACGGTGGGGCGGGCGGCTGCGGCGCCGGGCGCGGCTGCGGCGGCCGGGTTGCCGCCCGCCGCGGCGGCTGCGGCGAGCGCGGCTGCCAGCAGGGTCCGGCGGGGGGTGAGTTCGGTCATGGGCAGTACCCCCAGCTCGGTAACGGCGGCGACTCCCGCCACCCTCCCAGGCCAAGCCCACCCGAGGCCAGGGCGCACGGGGCGCGTGTCGCACCATGGCCCCGCCTGGCCTGGGGCGGGGTCGGCCGGGTCGTAGGCTTGGGCGGGTGGAAGAGTACCGGCCGTCCTCTCGTGCGCTTCGCGTGCTTGCGCGGGAGCTTGTCGTGTTGCCGCCCTCGCTGGGGCCGGTGCGGGTGATCGGGATCGACGGGCATGCCGGGTCCGGGAAGAGCACCTTTGCGGGGCGGCTCGCCGAGGCGTTGGGCGGGGTGCCGGTGCTGCACCTCGATGACGTGGCCACGCACGAGGAGCTGTTCGGCTGGACCGAGCGGCTGCGGCAGCAGGTGCTGGAGCCGCTGTCCGCGGGGCGGGCCGCGCACTGGGCGCCGTACGACTGGGTGGAGCGCCGGTTCGGTCCGGCCCGGGTGCTGGAGCCGGTCCCGCTGCTGCTCGTGGAAGGCGTGGGCGCGGGCCGGCGCGCGCTGCGCCCGCATCTTGCCCGGCTGCTGTGGATGGAAACCCCCCGCGCGCAGTCCTGGGGGCGCGGCCGGGACCGGGACGGGCGCGAACTGGACGCCTTCTGGGACGGGTGGGAGCGCGCGGAGCTCGCGCACTTCGCGGACGACCCTTCACGCCCCTTCGCCGACACGCTGGTGCGCCAGTGCAGTACGGGATACGAGTGGACTTCCGGGGCCGGCGGGACGGCGGGAACCGCCAGTTCCGTCACCCAGGGTGACGAACTCCCCCGGGCCTGATCGGCCCGGCCCGGCCGCCCGTGGAGCCCTGCTCGACATCGCTTGACCTGGGGCCCGCACCGGCCTTACGTTCTGAATGCGCGGCCTCACACGGCCGCCGCGGACGCGAAGCCCCCGGTTGTTCCCCCGTGACCGGGGGCTTCGTTCTGCCCTCCGCGGGCCTCCATGAGTCTTCTCCCCTCCCCCGTTCTTCACGCTGCGTGACCATGCCTTCCTGCGGGCGCCAGGCGATCCGTCTTTCCGGCGCACTGCGTAAGGCCAGTGGCCGCAGGTACGATGCCAGCCTGATTTCATCGGCGCAGGGGCAACTCGGCTGCACACAGCGGGGGTTGCTGCGCACCACGGGGGCAGGCTTGTGGGGGACGTGATGGATTTCGGCACGCAGGGCAGCGGCAGCGCGCACGCCCCGGCCGAACTCGCCTGGCTGCGCGGGGTGGATGCCTGCACCATGGGCGCCTATCCGCAGGCCGAGGAGGAGTTCCGGGCGGCCGTACGACTCGACCCCACCATGGCGGACGCCTGGCTGGGGCTGCACGCGCTGCGGGTGGACACCACCCATGCGCTGCTGCGGATGTACGCGCACCGGGACCGGTTCGGGGAGCAGCGGGCCCGGCACCGGCGGACCCTCAACTCCTGGTACTGGCTGGGCTGGTGGGTGCAGCCGGTCCTGGAGAGCCGGCGCGATCTGCTGCTGGCGCACGCCTCGCACTGGCTGGACGGCCGCCACGTACCCGAGCTGGACCAGGCCCTTGCTGCCCTGCCGCCGGTGGACACCGACGCCCAGGTCCGGTTCCTGCACGCCTGCCGCGCCTATCTGGTGAAGGACTGGGAGCAGCTGGTCCGGCACACCGAGCCGCTGGTGGACGATCCGCTGCTGGGCATCGAGGCGGGGCTGTTCGGCGGGATGGCCCGGGTCCGGCTGGAGATGTACGGGCAGGCGGAGCCGATGCTGTCGGCGGCGCTGATGCGGTGCCGCAGCGAGCAGCCGCAGCGCAAGGAGCTGCGGTACTGGCTGGCGCGGGCCCATGAGGGGACGGGGCGCAGTGCGGCTGCGCTGCCGCTGTACCGGGCGGTGCACCGGGTGGATCCGGCGTTCATGGACACGGCGGCCCGGCTGACGGCCATCGCCGAGTCGGACGGGCTGGAGGGGTACGACCTGTCGCCGGTCGGC
This sequence comes from Streptomyces sp. NPDC002054, assembly GCF_040296685.1. Classification (NCBI taxonomy): domain Bacteria; kingdom Bacillati; phylum Actinomycetota; class Actinomycetes; order Kitasatosporales; family Streptomycetaceae; genus Streptomyces; species Streptomyces sp. NPDC002054. The sequence continues at coordinate 1,810 of NZ_JBEOXT010000069.1, read as the reverse complement.
GGTGACTTCGCGGCGGTGATGCCGACCCTGGCGGAGCCGGACCCGCTGCTGGGCGGTGAGCCGGTGGAACCCCGGTTCGCGGGGCCGGCGGCCGGGCCGGGGGCGGCTGCGGGGCCCGGGCCGGGGGCCGGCCCGGGGGCCGGTGTCCCGCCGCCGGGACCGGGCCGGCCGGACGGCGTACGGCGGAAGGCCGCGGTACCACCGCAAGCCGCGCCCGCCGGGCTGCCGCCCGGCCCGGCGGATCCGGCACTGCTCGCCGAGGCGCTGGCCGAGCTGGAGCGGATGGTGGGCCTGGAACCGGTCAAGCGGCAGGTGAAGGCGCTCTCGGCGCAGCTGCACATGGCCCGGCTGCGGGCCGGGCAGGGGCTTCCGGTGCAGCCGCCGAAACGCCACTTCGTGTTCTCCGGACCGTCCGGGACGGGCAAGACCACGGTGGCGCGGATCCTCGGGCGGGTGTTCTATGCGCTGGGGCTGCTGGGCGGGGACCATCTGGTGGAGGCGCAGCGGGCGGATCTGGTGGGCGAGTTCCTCGGCCAGACCGCGGTGAAGGCGAACGAGCTGATCGATTCCGCGATCGGCGGGGTGCTGTTCGTGGACGAGGCGTACAGCCTGTCGAACTCGGGTTACAGCAAGGGCGATGCATACGGGGACGAGGCGTTGCAGGTGCTGCTGAAGCGGGCGGAGGACAACCGGGACCACCTGGTGGTGATCCTGGCGGGCTATCCGGCGGGGATGGACCGGCTGCTGGCCGCGAACCCGGGGCTGTCCTCGCGGTTCACCACGCGGGTGGACTTCCCCTCGTACCGGCCGCTGGAGCTGACGGCGATCGGCGGCGTGCTGGCGGAGTCGAACGGGGACCGCTGGGACGAGGAGGCGCTGGACGAGCTGCGCAGCATCAGCGGGCACGTGGTGGAGCAGGGCTGGATCGACGAGCTGGGGAACGGGCGGTTCCTGCGGACGCTGTACGAGAAGAGCTGTGCGTACCGGGATCTGCGGCTGGCGGGGTACGGCGGGACGCCATCGCGGGAGGACCTGGCCACGCTGCGGCTGCCGGATCTGATGCAGGCATACGGGGAGGTCCTCTCGGGCCGCGGGCCCCAGGCGGACCCGCCCCCGCTGTAGTGGTGTCTTGCCGGTCAGGCTCGCGCGACGACGAAGGCCGTCAGGCGGGCCGTGCCGGGGGCGAGGGCCGCCCAGCCGGAGGTGAGGCTGAGGACCGCGAAGGCGGAGGTGGGGAACTTCTCCGCCATCCGGGCCAGGGCGTCGCCCTCCGCCTCACCCGTGAGCGAGGCCGCCAGGTCCTCGATGCCCGGGTTGTGCCCGACCAGCAGGGCCACCCCCACCCGGTCGTCCACCTCCCGCAGTACGGCGGTGAGCTCGTCCGGGTCCGCGCCGTAGGTCCGCTGGTCGTAGCGGACCGGCACCGGCGCGGCCAGTTCCTCGGCGGCGAGGTCCCAGGTCTCCCGGGCCCGCCGTGCGGTCGAGCAGATGACCAGGTCGGGTACGCAGCCCAGCTCGCGCAGCAGCCTGCCTGCGACGGGCGCGTCTCGCCGTCCGCGCGGCGCCAGGGGGCGGTCGTGGTCCGGGACGTTGTCCGGCCAGGCGGACTTGGCGTGCCGCAGCAGGACCAGGCGCGCGGTGCCTCGCTCGTTCATGACACCGAGTCTCGCCCCTACCCGTTCCGGCTGTCGACCTCACCGTCGGCCGGGGCCGGGGGCCGGGCCGCTGCGCGGAGCCTTCCCCCACCCCCCCCCATCCCCAAAACCGGGCGCCCCCCCCGCCCCCCCGGGGGGGCCCGGCACATAGGAAG
>NZ_JBEOXT010000068.1:0-17183 GCF_040296685.1 Streptomyces sp. NPDC002054 | reverse complement strand
CTCCCTCCCCTCTCCCCCCGCCCCCCGTCGTCGCCGGCCGCGCGCCGCGGCGCGCCCCCCCCCCGGCCCCGGTGCTCGCGGCGGCCGGCCAGCAGGAGGCCCACCTGGACGCCCGACTGCTCCAGGGCGCGGTCCGGGTGGTGGTGGCGGACCCGGTGATCGGCGGGCTGCCCACCCAGGGCTGGTCGTCCAGGATCAGCGTGGCGGCGGACGGCACGGTGGCGGCCGGCAGCGGCGAGCTGAAGCCGCCGGAGCGGTCGGGCGAGCGGCCGGTGGTCGGGGCCTCGGCGGCGCTGGACCGGCTGAACGAAAGGTCGCGGGGCTGGCAGAGCACCGGCCCCAGCGCCTGTGCGACCCCGGTGCCGCTGGACGGTGACACCGTACGGTCGACCGATTCGGTGCCCTGCAACCCGGACCCGCGCCCGATGAAGCCGCCGCGGACCGAGACGGTGGAGCGGGCGGTGCTCGGGCTGACGGCGACCACGGTGGACGGGGTGCGCGGGCTGGAACCGGCCTGGCTGTTCGAGGTGGCGGGGCGCAGCGGCGGCCCGGGGCACACCGTGGCGCAGCCGGCCGGGGCGGAGAAGGAGCAGCCGAAGGGGCGTACGGTGCCCGGATTCGCGTACAACGAGAATGACCGGAAGCTGACGGTGCACTTCTGGGGCGGAGTGTGCAGCACCTACGCGCTGGAGGTGCAGGAGCACCCGGAGTCGGTGACGGTGCGGATCACGGACACGCCGAAGGAGCCGGGGCGGGCCTGCATCCTGATCGCCCAGGAGATGTCGCTGTCGGCGACGCTGGCGGAGCCGCTGGGCACCCGGAAGGTCGTCGACGCGTCGACCGGCGAGCAACTGCGCCGCGCCTAGAAAAACGGAAGAGGCCCACACCGGATCTGATCGGTGCGGGCCTCTGGCGCGTTCAGGCTTAGCTGAAGGAGTCGCCGCAGGCGCAGGAGCCGGTGGCGTTCGGGTTGTCGATCGTGAAGCCCTGCTTCTCGATGGTGTCGACGAAGTCGATGGAGGCGCCGCCCAGGTACGGGGCGCTCATGCGGTCGGTGACGACCTTGACACCGTCGAAGTCCTTCACGACGTCCCCGTCCAGGGAGCGCTCGTCGAAGAAGAGCTGGTAGCGCAGGCCGGAGCAGCCGCCGGGCTGAACGGCGACACGCAGGGCCAGGTCCTCCCGGCCTTCCTGCTCGAGCAGGGCCTTGACCTTGGCGGCGGCGGCGTCGGACAGGAGGATGCCGTCGCTCACAGTGGTCTTTTCGTCCTGAACGGACATCTGCATTCACTCCCGAAGTGGGGCGGACTCTTGCCGTCGGCTGCAACCGACGCGGCCTCGGATTCATTCCCATGCTCGCACACCGGGGTCGAGCGGTGGACCCTACTGTTCCGGAGCGCGAATTCGTCACATCGACACTATCGGCATCGTCAAACTGACGTGAACCGGATATCATAGATAGCGTCAAATAGACGAGAAGCATCGTAGTCGCAGAACAGAAAGGGTGCGTGTCGTGACCACCGCCCAGCCTTTGGACGTCCAGCCGACGCCCCTCGCCCTGCTGCTGCTCGGCCGCGAAGCCGACCCGAGGAGCGAGCGCGGGGTGGAGTGTCCCGGTGACCTCCCCTCGCCGTCGGACCCGGACCTGGTGGCGCGCGCCCGCGCGGCCAAGGAGAAGCTCGGAGACAAGGTCTTCATCCTCGGTCACCACTACCAGCGTGACGAGGTCATCGAGTTCGCGGATGTCACCGGCGACTCCTTCAAGCTGGCGCGCGACGCCGCCAACAAGCCGGAGGCCGAGTACATCGTCTTCTGCGGTGTGCACTTCATGGCGGAGTCCGCGGACATCCTGACCTCGGACGACCAGAAGGTCGTCCTGCCGGACCTGGCGGCCGGCTGCTCGATGGCCGACATGGCCACCGCCGAGCAGGTCGCGGAGTGCTGGGACGCGCTGACCGATGCGGGCATCGCCGACATCACGGTCCCCGTCTCGTACATGAACTCCTCCGCCGACATCAAGGCCTTCACCGGCAAGCACGGCGGCACCATCTGCACCTCCTCCAATGCGAAGAAAGCACTGGACTGGGCCTTCGAGCAGGGGGAGAAGGTGCTGTTCCTGCCGGACCAGCACCTGGGCCGGAACACCGCCGTCCGCGACATGGGCATGTCCCTGGACGACTGCGTGGTCTACAACCCGCACAAGCCGGGCGGCGGGCTGACCGCCGAGCAGCTGCGCGCCGCGAAGATGATCCTGTGGCGCGGGCACTGCTCGGTGCACGGCCGGTTCTCGCTGGACTCCGTCAACGACGTGCGGGAGCGGATCCCGGGCGTCAACGTGCTGGTGCACCCCGAGTGCAAGCACGAGGTCGTGGCCGCCGCGGACTACGTCGGCTCGACGGAGTACATCATCAAGGCCCTGGAGGCGGCCCCGGCCGGCTCCAAGTGGGCCATCGGCACCGAGCTCAACCTGGTCAAGCGCCTGGCGAATCGATTCGCCGCGGAGGACAAGGAGGTCGTCTTCCTCGACAAGACGGTCTGCTTCTGCTCGACCATGAACCGCATCGACCTGCCGCACCTGGTCTGGACCCTGGAGTCGCTGGCCGAGGGCAACCTGGTGAACCGGATCCAGGTCGACAAGGAGACCGAGAGCTTCGCCAAGCTGGCGCTGGAGCGGATGCTGGCGCTGCCGTAGCCGTCGCCGCAGCACTGAAGGGGCACCCCTGGGGGTGCCCCTTCTTGCATTCCGGCTACTCGGCCCGCGGGCGGACCAGCCCCGATTCGTAGGCGATCACCACCAGCTGGGCCCGGTCCCGGGCGCCGAGCTTGGCCATGGCCCGGTTGACGTGGGTCTTCACGGTGAGCGGGCTGACCTCCAGTCGGCCGGCGATCTCGTCGTTGGAGAGTCCCGCGGCCACCTGGACGAGCACCTCGCGCTCCCGTCCGGTGAGCGCGGACAGCCGCTCGGCGTGCTTGCCGCCCGGCAGCCCGGCGGCGGGATCCAGTCCGCCGCCCTGGGCGAGGAAGGTGGCGATCAGCCCTTTGGTCGCGGCCGGGGAGAGCAGGGCCTCGCCGGCGGCGGCGATCCGAATGGCGTTCAGCAGCTCTTCCGGCTCGGCCCCCTTGCCCAGGAAGCCGGAGGCACCGGACCGCAGGGCCTCCACCACGTACTCGTCGACCTCGAAGGTCGTCAGCATCACCACGCGGACGCCGGCCAGGGCCGGGTCGGCGCTGATCATCCGGGTGGCGGCGAGGCCGTCGGTACCGGGCATCCGGATGTCCATGAGCACCACATCGGCCGCCCGCTCCCCGGCGAGCGCATAGGCCTGCGCCCCGTCGGAGGCCTCGCCCACGACCTCCATATCGGGCTCGGAGTCGACGAGCACCTTGAAGGCGCTGCGCAACAGCGCCTGGTCGTCGGCGAGCAGCACCCTGATGGGCACGGCGGCTGGCAGGTCCGTCGGCGTCTGTTCCACGGGACGAGAGAGTACGGGGGCATGGCGCGGGACCTGCCCACCCGGGGACGGTGGGTGCGGGACTCGGCCGGATTCCGGCGGCGGGTTTCCGGCGGTGCCGGGCCGGTTCGAGCCCTGGGCACAGGGCAGTTGGGGCGACGGGCGGCTTCGGGGTGCGGGCCGGCGCATGGCCGAAAATGGGCTGGCGCACCAGTGCCAGCCCGGCCGGTGCGGCCGGTGGGCCGGTGCGCCCGGTGGGCCAGCGCGGCCGGTGCGGGCGGTGGGCCGGCGCGGCCGGTGGGCCGGCCCCGCCGGTGTGGCGGCACGGGCGGTGGGCCGGCCCCGCCGGTGTGGCGGCACGGGCGGTGGGCCGGTCCCGCCGGTGGGCCGGTGCCGGGCACCCCCTAACCCAGGGCCAGGACCACCAGGGTGGTGGTGGCGGCGGTTTCCGCCACGGCGCCGAAGACATCGCCCGTGACCCCGCCGAAGCGGCGGACACAGCGGCGGAGCAGGAGTTCGGCGGCCAGCAGGGCGGCGACCACCGCGCCGGCCTGCTGGAGGGCGGCGGGCAGCCCCAGCGGGAGGGCGGCGAGGCCGGCCGCGGCGGCGACCAGGGCGGCGAGGCCGAAGGCGGCGCCGGCCGGGACGGTGGCGGCGACGGCTGCGCCCAGGCCGCCGGGGCGGGCCGCCGGGACACCGGCCCGGGAGGCCAGGGTGAGGGCAAGGCGGGCGGTGACGGCGGCGACCACGGCGGCCAGGGCTCCGTGCTGCCAGCTCTCGGTGTAGAGGTTGGCCAGCGCCGCCACCTGGATCAGGAAGAGCACCACCAGGGTCACCACGCCGAACGGGCCGATGTCGGACTGCTTCATGATGCGCAGCGCGTCCTGCGCAGGCTTCGCGCTGCCCAGCCCGTCGGCGGTGTCGGCCAGCCCGTCCAGGTGCAGGGCGCGGGTCAGCGCGGCCGGCACGGCCACGGTGACCGCGGCGGCGAGCATCGGGCCGCCGCCGAGCAGCAACAGCAGGACCCCGGGGACGGCCGCGCACAGGCCCACGGCCAGGCCGGCCAGCGGGGCGCACTCCATGCCGATACGGGCGGCGGGGCGGTCCCAGCGGGTGATGCGCGCGGGGAACACGGTGAGGGTGCCGAACGCGAACCGGACGCCGTCACGGAGCGAGGCGCGTTCGGCGGGCGGCGACAGGTGCGGATCGGAGGAGTGCGAGTCGGTCATCCCCCGGAACGCTACCCGCTCACGGCGACCGGTAAATTGCGCATTACCGGTCAAATGGGGAGACGGTGGTATGGGTCACTGGTGGTATCGCAACATCATCGAGCCGGGGAAGCTGCCGATGCTCCTCGCGCTGCTCTCCTTCGTGATGTCCTTCCTGGTCACCCGCGTGATCACGCGCATGATCCGGGCGGGACGGGGCCCCTTCAAGAACATCACCCCGGGCGGGATGCACGTCCACCACGTGGTGCCGGGCGTCATCCTGGTGATCGTCGGCGGGTTCGGTGCGGTCGGCAGTGGCGGCCACGGACTCGGTGCCCTGCTGTCCGCCGTGGTCTTCGGGATCGGTGCCGGCCTGGTGCTGGACGAGTTCGCGCTGATCCTGCACCTGGACGACGTCTACTGGAGCGAGCAGGGCCGCAAGAGCGTGGAGATCGTGGTGCTGACCGCCGCCCTGGTCGCGCTGGTGCTCGGCGGATTCCTGCCGTTCGGGGTCAACGACCTGACGTACGAGGAACGGCAGAGCCGTGGCCTGGTCGCCATAAATGCCGCGGCCAACTTCTTCCTGGCCCTGATCGCCCTGTGGAAGGGCAAGCCGCGCACCGCGCTGATCGGCATCCTGGTCCCGTTCGTGGCGCTGATCGGCGCGGTCCGGCTGGCCCGGCCCAGCTCCCCGTACGCGAAGAGGTTCTACGCAAAACGCCCGCGGGCCCGCGCGAAGGCGGGTCTGCGGGCGTTCCACCACGACCGGCGCTGGGCCGGGCCGCGACGCAGGTTCCAGGACTTCATCGGCGGGGCACCGGATGCCGCCCCGCCGGACTCCCCGCCCGACCCTGAGGTCAGCCGGGGATCAGACCGCCGTCACTGAGCATCGCCCGCACCTCTTCGAGGCTCGCGTCCGGCGCGGGGAGGATCAGCTCGGAGGGCTCCAGCGCATCGTCCGGCAGCGGGGTGCCCAGGTCACGGACCCGGTCGAGGAGCGCGGCCAGGGTCCGCCGGAAGCCCTCCCCGTCCCCGCCCTCCATCTCGGCGAGCAGCTCGTCGTCCAGCTTGTTGAGCTCCGCGACATGGTCGTCGCCGAGCTGGACCTGGCCTTCCCCCATGATGCGGACAATCATGACGGGCCCCGTCCTACTGCTTGTCGAACCGGTGCTGGGTCTGCTGCGGCTGCTGGGTGCCCGGGGTGCCGCCCTCGATGGCCGGCTGCTGGGCGGACGGGCCGCCGGCCAGCTCGGCCTTCATCCGGGCGAGCTCCAGCTCCACGTCCGTACCCCCGGAGAGGCGGTCCAGCTCGGCCTGGATGTCGTCCTTCGAGCCGAGGCCGCTCTGGTCGTCGAGGGCGCCGGAGGCGAGGAGCTCGTCGATGGCGCCGGCCCGGGCCTGCAGCTGCGCGGTCTTGTCCTCGGCCCGCTGGATGGCCAGGCCGACGTCGCTCATCTCCTCCGAGATGCCGGAGAAGGACTCGGCGATCCGGGTCTGCGCCTGAGCCGCCGTGTAGGTGGCCTTGATGGTCTCCTTCTTCGTCCGGAAGGCGTCCACCTTGGCCTGGAGCCGCTGGGCGGCGAGGGTCAGCTTCTCCTCCTCGCCCTGCAGGGTCTGGTGCTGCACCTCCAGGTCGCTGACCTGCTGCTGGAGCGAGGCGCGGCGGGACAGGGCCTCGCGGGCCAGGTCCTCGCGGCCCAGCGCGAGGGCCTTGCGGCCCTGATCCTCTAGCTTGGCGGACTGCCCCTGCAGCTGGTTGAGCTGCAGTTCCAGGCGCTTGCGGGAGGTGGCGACATCGGCGACACCGCGGCGCACCTTCTGGAGCAGCTCCAGCTGCTTCTGGTACGAGTAGTCGAGGGTCTCGCGCGGGTCCTCGGCCCGGTCAAGGGCCTTGTTCGCCTTCGCGCGGAAGATCATCCCCATACGCTTCATGACACCGCTCATGGGCTTCGCGCGCCCCCTTCTGACGGACTTCGGCTGCAGGTCACCTACAGGTGCGAACCTCAGGACCACACTACGGGCCCTGTCTCTATTACCGCACTGTTCGGACGCCGATGCGCTCCTCCTGGAGGACGAGTGCGCCGCCGCTTTCTCAGGCGTAGGGAGTAGGTGATCCCCTTGCACTGGAAGACGTCCGCCGTTGCCGGATCGTTCCCCACCGGGGTGGGGGTCCTCCGCCCGACCACGTACCCTTGGGTTTTGTGTTTGGTAGCCGTTCCTCCAAGGAAGAGAAGGCCGCCGCCACCGACAAGGTGAGCGCCGACGCTTCGCAGACCCGTGACCCTCAGGCCCCGAAGGGCCGCCCGACGCCCAAGCGCGCTGTCGCACAGTCGCAGCGCAAGGCCGTGGTGGCCTCGACCGGCAACCGCAAGGAGGATGCCAAGCGCGCCCGTGAACGGCGCCGTGTCGAGCTGGCCAAGCAGCGCGAGGCGCTGGCCAGTGGCGACGAGCGGTACCTGCCGGCCCGTGACAAGGGTCCGGTCCGCCGGTTCGTGCGCGACTACGTGGACTCCCGCTTCTCCGTCGCCGAGATGTTCCTGCCGCTCGCGGTGGTCATCCTGGTGCTGAGCATGATCCGGGTCCCGTCCATCCAGAACATCGCGCTGCTGCTGTGGCTCGGCGTGATCGCGCTGATCATCGTCGACTCCATCGGCCTGTTCATCCGCCTGAAGAAGGCCCTGAACCAGCGCTTCCCGGACGAGCCGAAGCGCGGCGCCGTCGCCTACGGCCTGATGCGCACCCTCCAGATGCGCCGGCTGCGCCTGCCGAAGCCGCAGGTCAAGCGTGGGGAACGACCCTGAGCGAGAAGTTCGCGGGGGGAGCCAGGCTGTGGCTGGAGGGTTTGGGCGGACTGCGTAACGCCGTCCGCCAGGAACTCGTGGGCCGCCAGGTCGACGAACAGATCGCACAGCGCTTCCCGGTCGGGCAGCGGCTGCGGGTGCTGGACGTCGGCATGGGTCAGGGCACCCAGGCGCTGCGGCTGGCCCGGGCCGGGCACATGGTCACCGGCCTGGAACAGGACCCCGGCATGATCGAGGTGGCCCGGGCCGCGCTGGCCGCGGAACCGGCCGGGATCCGCGACCGGGTCCGGCTGCTGGAGGGCGACGGCCGGGAGACCGGCGCGCATTTCCTGCCGGGCAGCTTCGATGTGGTGCTGTGCCACGGCGTACTGATGTACGTCCCGGAGCCGGACGGGATGCTCGCCGGGCTGGCCCGGATGCTGGCGCCCGGCGGCCTGCTGTCCCTGCTGGTGCGGAATGGCGACGCGCTCGCGATGCGGCCGGGGCTGGGCGGGGACTGGGCGGGTGCGCTGGCTGCGTTCGACTCCGTCGACTACACGAACCGGCTGGGCCTTCAGGTGCGGGCCGACCGGCTGTCCGGGCTGCGGGCCACGCTGTCCGGGATCGGGGCGCCGTTGGAGGCGTGGTACGGGGTGCGGGTCTTCACGGACGGGACCGAGACGGGCGAGGCGTTGCCGCCGGAGGACGAGCTGGAGCGGCTGCTGGCGGCGGAGGAACGAGCCGGCCGATCCGACCCGTACCGGGGCGTCGCGGCCCTCCTCCACCTCTGCGGCGTCCGCGGCTGACCCCGCCACCCCGGCTCACGCCTGCGGCTCCGGCCCGCCTCGCGCCGGAGGCTGGGCTCCGGCCCGCCGAGGCCGCTGCGTGGCTGAGCGGGGCCAAGGGTGCCGCTGCGCGGAGCCTTCCCCCACCCCGCCCCTTCCCGAAACCGGGGCTCCGCCCCGGACCCCGGAGTGCCCGGGCTTCGCCCGGCACCTTTCGGGGCTGCACCCCGAACCCCTTCGGGGCTCCGCCCCGGACCCAATGCGGGGCTATGCCCCAAGCGGAGGCGCGGGCTCGGCCCGCACGTTCGGGGCTCCGCCCCAGACCTGCCCGTGGGGCTTTGCCCCACACCCCGGGGTGCCCGGGCTTCGCCCGGCACCCTTCGGGGCTGCGCCCCGGACCCCGTACGGGGCTGCGGGCTCGGCCCGCACACGTTGCGGGGCTCCGCCCCCGACCCCGCCCGTGGGGCCGAAGGCGCGGGGGCGCCCCGCGCCCGCCGGGTGCCTGGGCTTCGCCCGGCACTCTTTTGCGGGGGCTCCGCCCCCGCACCCCGACCCGGTCCGGGGCCGGGCGGAGCCCGCACCCTGCGGGGGCCGGGGCAGCGCCCCGCGGAGCGGGGGCCAGGGCGCCGGGCTCGGCGCGGCTACGCGTCCAGGGCTTCGCGCAAGCTCATGGCGTAGATTTCCGTGCCGTTGTCGTCCGACAAGCGGACCCGCTCCGCCCCGCCCTCCAGCAGATCCTTCCAGTACTCACCGATCCAGGACTCCGCGTCCCCCTGCGTGGTGAACTCCTCCGGCTCCACCGCGGGTGCCGCCTGCGCGCCGTCTGCCGTCTCGAACCGCCACGTCCACGCCATGTCCGCCTCCGTTGCTTGTCCGCTGTCTGCCCGCAGACTAGCCGGGCGAGCACCACCCGCGGGGACGCGGGAGGATCTTCCTTGTGGAACTGACTCTGCTCGGCACCGGCACACCCGAAGGACTGCCCCGCCCCGGCTGTCCCTGCGCCGCCTGTGCCGTTTCCGTCGGCGCGCGGGCGCGGGCCGCGACCGCCGTGCTCGTGGACGGTGCGCTGCTGCTCGATCTGACCCCCGGGGCCGTGCTGGCCGCCGCCCGGGCCGGGCATTCGCTGGCCGGGGTGCGCCAGGTGCTGCTCACCCATCCGCACGACGGGCCGGCCGTGGAGCTGCCGCCCGGGCTGCCCGCCGCCGGGCGGGTGCCGGACGGGCGGGAGCTGGCGGTGATCAGCGGGCACCGGGTGCGGGCGGTGCCGATGGATGCGCCGGGGACCGGTTACGAGGTGACCGGGCCGGACGGGGACCGGCTGCTGTACCTGCCGCCCGGCGGGTCGCCGGCCGGGGAGAGCGGCGTACGGCCGTACGACATGGTGCTCGCCGACGTGCTCGGCCGGCCCGACGCCCTGGCACGGCTACGGGCCTCCGGCGCGGTCGGCCCGGCCACCGATGTGATCGCCGTGCACATCGACCACGACACCCCGCCGGGGTCCGAGCTGGACCGGCGGTGCGCGGCGGCCGGGGCGCGGGCCGTGCCGGACGGGGCCACGCTGATCGTCGGCGAGTACCACGCCGTCCCGGACCTGCCCCGGCGGACCCTGGTGCTGGGCGGGGCCCGGTCCGGGAAGTCGGTGGAGGCGGAGCAGCGGCTCGGCGCGTTCCCCGAGGTGCAGTACGTGGCCACCGGCGGCACCCGGGAGGGCGATGCGGACTGGGCGGCGCGGGTCTCGCTGCACCGCGACCGGCGGCCGGGCTCCTGGCGGACGCTGGAGACCTGTGAACTGGCGCCGCTGCTCGCGGCAGAGGGGCCGCCGCTGCTGATCGACTGCCTGGCGCTGTGGCTGACGGACGCCATGGACCGGGTGGGCGCGTGGGACGAGGACACCTGGGTGAACGGCGGGCAACGGCGGCTGCGGGAGCGGATCGCGGAGCTGGTGGCGGCGGTGCGGGCGACCCGCCGGACCGTGGTGGCGGTGAGCAACGAGGTCGGTTCCGGAGTGGTGCCCGCTACGCCCGCCGGGCGGCGGTTCCGGGACGAACTGGGCCGGCTGAACGCGGCCGTGGCCGGTGAGTGCGAGCATGTGTTGTTGGTGGTTGCCGGGCAGGCCATCGTCCTGAAGCAGTAGCTGCCAGCGCCGTGGTCGGCGGGCTTGGGTAGGGCCTTACCGCCTGTACTGTTCGGGAAATGACCACGCTGAATCTCGACGACTTCTCCGATCTGATCGAGCGCCCCGACGGGGGCGTCCGGCGTGACGCCGAGGACCGCCGTGAGCGCCTGGCGGTGCCGCCCGGCGCCCTGGGCCGGCTGGACGAGCTCGCCGACTGGCTTGCCGCCGCGCAGGGTTCCGTACCGGTCAGGCCGATCGAGCGGGCCAGGGTGCTGCTGTTCGCCGGTGACCACGGGGTGGCGGGCCTGGGGGTCTCGGCGCGTCCCGCGGGCGGGGCGCACGAGCTGGTCCGCGCCGTGCTGGACGGGCGCAGCCCGGTGGCGATCCTGGCCTCCCGGTTCGGTGCCGGGGTCCGGGTGGTGGATGCGGGGCTGGACTGCGATCCCGGGCTGCTGCCCGAGGAGGTCGTACGGCACCGGGTGCGGCGCGGCAGCGGGCGCATCGACATCGAGAACGCCCTCACCGTGGAAGAGGCCGAGGCGGCACTGCGGCTGGGCATGCGGATCGCCGACGAGGAGGCCGACTCCGGAACGGACCTCGTCGTCCTCGGCGATCTGAGCGTCGGCGGGACGACGGCCGCCGCCACCCTGGTCGCGGCGCTGTGCGGGACCGATGCCTCGGTGGTCACCGGGCGGGGCGGTGCCCCCATCGACGACCTCACCTGGATGCGCAAGTGTGCGGCGATCCGGGACGCGTTGCGCCGGGCCCGCCCGGTGCTGGGCGACCAGGTGGAGCTGCTCGCGGCGGTCGGCGGCGCCGATCTGGCCGCGATCACCGGCTTCCTGCTCCAGTGCGCCGTACGCCGTACGCCCGTGATCCTCGACGGGGTGGTGTCGGCCGCGTGCGCCCTGGTCGCGCAGCGGGCCGCGTTCCGGGCGCCGGACTGGTGGCTGGCGGGCCAGGCGAGCGGCGAGCCGGGCCAGGCGAAGGCGCTGGACCGGATGGCACTCAACCCGGTGCTCGACCACGGCGTCACTGTGGGGGAAGGAACCGGGGCGTTGCTGGCGCTTCCCCTCGTCCAGGCCGCTGCCGCACTCGCGGCGGAGCTTCCCGAGCGACCGGGGCCGGACGAGTCGGATACGGCTGGGTGAGCTGCGGGGGCGACGGCCTCGACCAGGCCGTCGCTCCCTGACTCCGCATGGAATGCGATGCCCCATATGATCGCTTTTCATGGGAGAGGTCCTTTTGACCAGCACAGAAACCGTCCGGAGGAACGACCGTGGACCCGGTCGGAAGCCGGATGAGGGCACGGGGAACAACGGCAGTAGCGGTAGGAGCAGGGGCACGGTCCGGTCGCGGCGGAGCGCCGCGTTCGTGGTCTGGTACCTGCGCGCCGTCACCTTCGTCAACTTCCTCAGCGCGGTGTGGGTTTCGCTCGGACAGGATCTGCGCGCCCACAACACCGCCGACTTCTACACCCCCTACCTGCTCACCGCGGGCTTCGGCTCCGGACTGTTCTCGCTGCTGCTCGCCGTCACCATGGGCCGCCGCAAACGGGCCGCCTGGATCCTGAACCTGGTCCTCGGCGGCCTGCTGCTGGCCCTGTTCCTCGCCGCCTTCTGCACCCCCGACTACCCGGAGATCCGCAGCCACGCCCAGAACTGGGTGTCGCTCGTGCTCACCGCCGCCTTCGTCGCCGCCCTGCTGCTGGGCCGCCGCGAGTTCTACGCCAAGGGCGACCGGTCCAACCCGAAGCTGGCCGCCGCCGTCGCCGCCGTCGGCCTGCTCCTCACCTCCCTGGTCGCGGCCCTGCTGGTGGGCGCCACCAACACCGCCCCCGACCAGGCGACGGCCTCCTTCCCGACCCGCTGGCGGTACGGGGTGATGCGGCTGGTCACCCTCGCCGCCGACGACTCCGGCTACCCGGACATCAACACCCCCGGCTGGGTGGACGTGGCCATCAACGTGATGTCCTTCCTGCTGCTGCTCGCCGTGCTGCTGGCCGCGTTCCGGTCCCGCCGGGCCGTCGACCCGCTCACCGAGCAGGACGAGGAGCGGCTGCGCGCCCTCCTCGCCCGGCAGGGCGACCGCGACTCGCTCGGCTATTTCGCGCTGCGCCGCGAGAAGAGCGTCATCTGGTCCCCCACCGGGAAGGCCGCCGTGACCTACCGGGTGGTCGGCGGTGTCTCCCTCGCCTCCGGGGACCCCATCGGCGACCCGGAGGCCTGGCCCGGCGCCATCGAGCCCTGGCTGGCCGAGGCCCGCGAGCACGGCTGGGTGCCGGCGGTGATGGGAGCCAGCGAGGAGGCCGGCACGATCTACGCCCGGCACGGTCTGGACGCCCTCGAACTGGGCGACGAAGCCATCGTCGAGACCGCCGAGTTCACCCTGGAGGGCCGCGCCATGCGGACCGTACGGCAGGCCTACAACCGGGTGAAGCGGGCCGGGTACACCGTACGGATCCGACGGCACGCCGACATCCCGGCCGCCGAGATGGAGGAGCTGCTGCGCCGCGCCGACGACTGGCGCGACGGCGCCACCGAGCGCGGGTTCTCCATGGCGCTGGGCCGGCTCGGCGATCCCGCCGACGGCCAGTGCGTGATGCTGGAGTGCACCGACGGCCACGGCGAACTGCGCGCCCTGCTGTCCTTCGTACCGTGGGGTCCCAAGGGGCTCTCCCTCGACCTGATGCGCCGTGACCGGGACTCCGAGAACGGCCTGATGGAGTTCATGGTGATCGAGCTCCTGGAGCGGTCCAGGGAGATCGGGGTCACCCAGGTCTCGCTCAACTTCGCGATGTTCCGGTCCGTCTTCGAGCGCGGCTCCCGGCTCGGCGCGGGTCCGGTGCTGCGCCTGTGGCGGTCCCTGCTGAGCTTCTTCTCCCGCTGGTGGCAGATCGAGTCCCTCTACCGGGCCAACGCCAAATACCGGCCGATCTGGGAACCCCGGTTCATGCTCTTCGAGAAGAGTTCCGACCTGCTGCGGATCGGTATCGCGGCGGGCCGCGCCGAGGGCTTCCTGGAGGCTCCGGGCCTGCCGAAGTGGCTGCACCGCAGACATCTGGAGACGATGCGTTGACGGCGCGGAGCAGGCGCTCGCTGCGGCGGTTCACCGACCGGGAGTGGGGGCCGCTGTACCGGACGGTGCGCGCGGCCCTCGTCCGCCGGCGGTGGCGGGCGATCCCGATGACCCTCGCTGCGGTCGGCCTGACCTGCGTCTTCCAGCTCGTGCAGAACCAGCCATGGGGCTTCCAGTTCGTCCAGAACCTGGGCTCGGTGAAGGCCACCGACCCGCTGTGGCTCGCCCTGCTCCGGACCCCGCTCTCCCTCTTCGTGCCCGCCCTGGACCTGCCGGTCTGGGGTGCGCTGGCCCAGATGCTGCTGGTCTTCGGGATCTCCGAAATCTGCATCGGCTGGTGGCGGACCCTGCTGATCGGTTACGTCGCCACGCTCGCCGGGACCACATACGCGCGGGTCGGGCTCGCGCTCGGCCCGGACCATCCGCTGGGCCTGCCCGAGTCCGACCGGCTGGTCAACGACACCGGGCCCTCGGCGGCGGTGGTCGGCCTGGCCGTGTACGTCTGCTGGCGCTACGGCGCGTACCTCACCGCGGGGCTGGTGGTGCTGCTGATGATCGTGGAGCTGACGGTCAAGGACAACCTCGCCGGGAAGGAGCACCTGGCGGCGATCGCCGCGGTGGCGCTGCTCATCGCGGTCCAGACGACCCTGGGCCCGAACCGCCCGAACCGTCCAAGCCGCGCGAACCGCTCCCGCACCCCGCTGGGCCCGAGGCCCCGGCCGCCCGTACCGTAGCCGGGTGACGACGACATCCCTCCGGCCGTCTCCCGGCACCGGCACCGGACCGCTCGGTTCCGCCCTCGACTGGGCGCGGGCGCACCCCCTTGCGACCGATGCCCTGCTGGCGCTCTCCGTGCTCCTCTGCATGATCGTCATGTCCTTCGCCGACCCGCACGCCCCGCAGGGCCCCACCTTCGGCACCCGCACCCCGCAGTCCACCTCGCTGGTCCTGATGGTGCTCGGCTCCGCCCTGCTGATCCTGCGGCGGAGCCGCCCGCGCGCGGTGCTCGCCGCCACCAGCGTGCTGGCCTTCATGGAACTGGCCACCATGGAACCCCGGGCGCCGGTCGCGGTCTGCACCGTGGTGGCCCTGTACACCGTGGCCGCGCGCACCGACCGGCCCACCACCTGGCGGGTCGGCCTGCTCACCATGACCGGGCTGACCGGAGTGGCCATGCTGGCCGGGCCGCTGCCCTGGTACGCGCAGGAAAACATCGGCATCTTCGCCTGGACCGGCATGGCCGCGGCGGCCGGTGACGCGGTGCGCAGCCGGCGGGCCTTCGTCGACGCCATCCGGGAGCGGGCCGAGCGGGCCGAGCGGACCCGGGAAGAGGAGGCCCGGCGGCGGGTCGCCGAGGAGCGCCTGCGGATCGCCCGCGACCTGCACGATGTGGTGGCCCACCACATCGCCCTGGTCAACGTGCAGGCGGGGGTGGCCGCGCATGTCATGGACAAGCGGCCGGACCAGGCGAAGGAGGCCCTGGCGCACGTACGGGAGGCCAGCCGCTCGGCGCTCAACGAACTGCGGGCCACGGTCGGACTGCTGCGGCAGTCCGGCGACCCGGAGGCACCGACCGAGCCGGCGCCCGGGCTGGCCGTGCTCGACGAACTCGTGGACACCTTCCGGCACGCCGGCCTGCCGGTGGCCGTGGCCGTCGACCGGCCGGCCGGGTCCGACGGGCCGCTGCCGGCCGCGGTGGACCTGGCCGCCTACCGGGTGATCCAGGAGGCGCTGACCAACGTCCGCAAGCACGCCGGCCCCGGTGCGAAGGCGGAGGTCAGCGTTGTCCGGGTGGGCAGCTCGGTGGAGGTCACCGTGCTCGACGACGGGGGCAGCGGCCCGGCCGCCTCGCCCGAAGGCGAAGCCGAAGCCGAATCCGCCGCCGCCCGGCCCGGGGGTACCCACGGCCTGCTCGGCATGCGGGAGCGGGCCGGCGCCCTCGGCGGCTCCTGCTACGCCGGGCCCCGGTTCGGGGGCGGCTACCGGGTCCACGTGGTCCTGCCGGTGTGACCCCGGGCTCCTCAACAGGTCAACAGGTCTTACGCCAGGCGTCCAGCTCGTACTTCTTCTCCAGGGAGCTCAGCCGCAGCCGGCGGGAGGTCTCGCAGAACCGGGCGGCCGGAACCTCGTACTCCACGTGGAACACCGCCTTCCCCGCCTTGATGAACGGGGTCAGCCGCTCGCACTCGCCGTGCTCGGCGCACTGCTCGTTGACGGCGAAGTCGAAATCGCCGAGCAGCTCGGGGATCTGGTCGAGATCGTTCTTGAGGCCGACGGCGAGGCCCCGGTCGTGGGCCAGCTTGGCGATCAGCCGGTTGTAGCGGAGCTGGTCGGCGGCGGTGAGCGGGAAACCGGTGGTGTTGCGGTAGCCGTCCATGTTGTCCGGCTCCACCGCGTCGAACCCCTTGTCGCGGCACATGTCGATCCGTTCGGCCATCAGCGGCTCCAGGAGGTCGGTCCGGCGGATGTCCAGCCACCGCTCGCCGTCCCAGCCGTTGCCGCGGCCGAGCAGCTCCTCGGGGAACTTCCCGGCGTCCGGCCGGAACTCCTCCCACGCGCCGGTGGAGAGGTAGCAGATGACCCGGCGGCCGTCCTTCTTCAGTCGGCCGACCTGCTCCTTGCCGGTGTCGAACCCGTCGATGTCGTACACGGGCACATCGACTGAGGTGTCGAGACGGCCGCTGAGCTGCCACTGCCAGGCGGTGCCGGGGGTGGGCTGCCAGCGGGCGCCGCCGGGGTGCGGGTCGGGTTCCGGGCCGGGTTCCGGCGGGACGGTGGTACAGGCGGCGAGCAACAGGGCCAAGGCCGACAGCAGAGCGGCAGCCCCTGCCTGGCGGCGGAGGTGCCGGGTCATTCGCTCGCCTCCAGGGCGTGCGGAAGGGCCCCCCAGGGGTGGGCGCCCGCGCCGGGCACGGCGCAGTGCACCCCCGCGTGCCGCTCGGCGGCGAGGGCGGCGGCGGCCTGGGCGGCGTCGCCGGGCGGGACCGCGTACACCAGGTGGCAGAACTGCTGGGCGGGGTGGGCGGCGGTCCACTCCGGCACTTCGACGTCCCGGTACGCGTCCCAGGGGCCCTCGAAGGTGACCAGCAGGTCGGCGAGTTCGGCGAAGCCGGGGTGCGGGTGGACGCCGTGGTTGAACACCAGGGTGCGGGCGCCGGCGGCCCGGGCGGCGACGGCGAGCCGCCGGTAGTGCGGCAGGAGTTCGCCGTCGGCGGCGGCCTGGTCGAGGAAGGCGCCGTCGACGCCATACCAGTCGCGGTGCCGGAGCAGGTCCTGGACGACGGCGGCGTGCGGGCGGCGGCCGTAGTCGGTGTCGGCGTAGCCGAGGACGGGCACGCCGGCGTCCTTGAGGCGGCCGGCGACCTCGGCGAAGCGTTCGTCGGGGGCGGTGCCGGGGCCGTTGTCCGGGTTGAGGACGACGGAGTGGAGGCGGTCGGCTGCGCGGACGAGGGTGGTCCAGGCGGTGGGGTGGTGGGCGGGATGCTCATAGAACGGGACCAGCAGCATGGGTTCCTTCTCGGTTGGGTCGGGTCGTGTCGGCCGCTGCGCGGGGCCATATCCCCCACCCCGCCCCTTCCCGAAACCGGGGCTCCGCCCCGGACCCCGGGTGCGGGGCTCCGCCCCGTCAGGGGCGCGGGGAACTGCGCGACCAGCCACAGCCGGCCCGCAGGCCCGGGCGCTTCGCGCCCGCCGGGGTTCGGGGGCGGAGCCCCCGGGACGGGTGCCGGGGCGAGGCCGCGGTGGTCTGGGGCCGCCGGCTGGAC
>NZ_JBEOXT010000067.1:0-18166 GCF_040296685.1 Streptomyces sp. NPDC002054 | reverse complement strand
CTGCAGGGGGGACCCTGTGGGAGAGTAGGACGCCGCCGAACAATCATTGTGGGAAAGCCCCGCACCAGTCATGGTGCGGGGCTTTTCTGCGTTTAGGGACAGTTCCGGCCTTTCGGCCGATGGGGCGTGTCCGTCAGAGTGCTTAGAGGCGGCCGGCGGCCTTCAGGGCCAGGTAAGCGTCTGCCAGGGCTGGGGCCAGGGTGTCCGGGGTGGCGTCGACGACGTGGACGCCGTGGCGGGACAGCTGGTCCGCGGTGTGGCGGCGCTGGGATTGGGACTGGGTGCCGGCCGCGGCCTCGTACACCGCGTCCACCGAGCCCCGGGCCGCGGTCATCGCGGCCACATGCGGGTCGGCGACCGAAGCGAGCAGAACCGTGTGGCGCTGGGTGAGGCGGGGGAGGAGTGGGAGCAGGCCCTCTTCGATCGGGGCGGCGTCCAGGCTCGTCAGGAGGACCACCAGGGACCGGCGCGGGGCATTCCGGAGGATGGTGGACACCAGGGTGCGGGCATCCGTCTCGACCAGTTCGGGTTCGAGCGGGGCCATCGCGTTCACGAAAGCGGCCAGGATTTCGCCCGGCGGGCGGCCCTGGACCTGGGCGCGGGTGCGGCGGTCGTGGGCCAGCAGGTCCACGCGGTCCCCGGCCCGGGTCGCGAGGGCGGTGAGCAGCAGGGCGGCGTCCATGGCGGCGTCCAGCCGGGGTGCGTCACCGACCCGGCCGGCCGAGGTGCGGCCGGTGTCCAGGCAGATCAGGATGTGCCGGTCGCGCTCGGGGCGCCAGGTGCGGACCGCGACCTTGTTCTGGCGGGCGGTGGCCCGCCAGTCGATGGAGCGGGTGTCGTCCCCGGGCACGTAGTCGCGGAGGCTGTCGAATTCGGTGCCCTCGCCGCGGGTGAGCACGCTCGTGCGGCCGTCCAGTTCGCGCAGCCGGGCCAGACGGGACGGGAGGTGCTTGCGGCTGGTGAAGGGCGGCAGGACGCGGACCGTCCAGGGTACGGAGTGCGAGCCCTGGCGGGCCCACAGGCCCAGCGGCCCGTACGAGCGGATGGTCACCCGGTCCGCGGTGCGGTCGCCGCGGCGGGCGGGGTGCAGGCGGGTGGTCAGGCGGCGGCGTTCGCCGGGCGGGATGTCGAGCCGGTGCCGCGAGGCGGCGGTTTCGGTGCCCGGCTGCCAGCTGCTGGGCGGCCAGGCGTCACGGAGCCGGGCACGGAGCGTACGGGTGCCCGGGTTGGTGAGGGTCAGGTGGACGTCCGCGGTGTCGCCCAGGCGGACCGAGGTGTCGCCGGAGCGGGTCAGCCGGAGCGTACGGACGGGGGCCGCGAGGGCGCAGTCCGCCGCACAGGCCAGGGCGAGGGAGCCGTTGACGGCCAGCATCCCCGTCCAGCTGGGTTCGAGGATGCCGACCGGGATGCTGCCGAGGGCCGCGATCAGGGCGGCGCGTCCGGTGAAGCCCATCAGCGGGGGACGGGGACGTGGGACAGGATCGCGGTGAGGACGGAGTCGGCGGTGACTCCTTCCATTTCCGCTTCCGGCCGGAGCTGGACCCGGTGGCGGAGGGTGGGCAGGGCGAGGGCCTTGACGTCGTCGGGGGTGACGTAGTCGCGGCCGGTCAGCCAGGCCCAGGCGCGGGAGGTGGCGAGGAGCGCGGTGGCGCCGCGCGGGGAGACGCCCAGGGTGAGGGAGGGCGATTCACGGGTGGCGCGGCAGATGTCGACGACGTACCCGGTGATGTCCGGGGAGACGGAGACGCGGGCCACGGCCTCGCGGGCCGCCTCGAGGTCGGCGGGGCCGGCGACCGGGCGTACTCCGGCGGCCTTGAGGTCGCGGGGGTTGAAGCCGGCGGCGTGCCGGGTCAGGACGCCGATCTCGTCCTCGCGGGAGGGCAGAGGGACCGTCAGCTTGAGCAGGAACCGGTCGAGTTGGGCTTCGGGGAGGGGGTAGGTGCCCTCGTACTCGACGGGGTTCTGGGTGGCTGCGACAAGGAAGGGGTCGGGCAGCGGGCGCGGGGTGCCGTCGACCGTGACCTGACGCTCCTCCATCGCTTCGAGGAGGGAGGACTGGGTCTTGGGCGGAGTCCGGTTGATCTCGTCCGCGAGGAGGAGGTTGGTGAAGACCGGGCCGTTCTGGAAGGAGAACTCGGCGGTGCGGGCGTCGTAGACGAGCGAGCCGGTGACATCGGACGGCATCAGGTCGGGGGTGAACTGCACGCGCTTGGTGTCGAGTTCGAGGGAGGCCGCGAGGGCCCGCACGAGGAGGGTCTTGGCGACGCCGGGGACGCCTTCGAGGAGGACGTGGCCGCGGCAGAGCAGGGCGACGACGAGACCGGTGACGGCGGAGTCCTGGCCGACCACGGCCTTGCCGATTTCGGTGCGGAGCGCTTCGAGGGAGGCGCGGGCGCGGTCCGCCGAAGCGGCGGACTCGGTGGTCGGGGACGTCATGAGGTGCGGACCTCTCTTTCGAGGGCGTCGAGGTGGTCGGTGAGCGCGACGAGTGCCGCGTCGTCGGCAGGGGTGCCGCCGAAGAGAAGCCCGGTCAGATCCCGGGTCAGATCTCGTGCCGGGGGCTGCACTTGGGGCGGGTGAGCCTGGCCGGTGGTTGCCGCGGCGACGGCGGGCAGGAGGACGGCCGGGTCGTGTGCTTGGGCGGGCGGTACGCCGAGCAGTGCGGCGAGGCGTTCGCGGGCGGCGGCGCGGAGCACGGTGGCGGCGCGGTCGCGGGCGTCGGCCTTGCGGTAGAGGCGGGCGCGGCCCTCGGTGGCCTCGGAGGCGCGGACCACCACCGGGAGGTTTTCGGTGACCAGCGGGCCGAGGCGGCGGCCTCGCCAGAGCGCGGCGAGGGCGGCGGCGACGGTGAGTTGGAGCAGGGCCCAGCCCCAGCCGGGCGGGATGAGCTCGACGAAGCCCTTCTCCTCGACCCCGCCGGACTCGGCGAGTTCGGCGACGGAGGGCAGGTACCAGACCAGCTGCGGCCGGGTGCCAAGGAGTTGCAGGGCGAGGGAGGCGTTGCCTTCTTCGGCGAGGGTCTCGTTGTGGAGGAGGGCGCTGTTGCCGAGGAGGACGGTGTCGCCGCCGGCGGTGCCGGGGAGGAGGAGCAGGGTGGGCCGGCCGCCGTCGGGATAGCAGCCGGTGGCCGCCGGGTTGACGGTGTGATAGCGGAGGTCGCCGCCGGTCATGGCGCGGCCCGCGGAGAGTGCGGCGGGCAGGGTGCAGTCCGGGTCGCGGACTTCGGCGCCGGTGCTCGCCCGGGTGTCGACCCCGGGGGCGAGGGCGCGGGCGGCGTCGTCGTCCGGGGTGAGCAGGACCGTACGGCCGCCGGAGAGGTCCATGGCGGTGCGCAGGACGTTGTGCTGGGCGGGGCCGAGCAGGGCGGGGTCGGCGACGAGGAGCGTGGTGTCGGGACCGGCGGCGTCGGCGGCCTCCTGAGTGGAGGTCACGACCCGGGTGGTGACCCCGCGTTCGGCGAGGAGTTCGGCGAGGGCGCGGCTGCCGAGGGGGTCGACGGACCGGGGGTCGAGGGCGCCGTGGCGGGTGCCGGAGCCGATGGCGGCCAGCGCGACTCCGGCGACGAGGAGGATGCCGAGGGCGAGCAGGAACCCGCGGGAGCGCCGCCATACTTCTGCGGCGCCGGGTGCGGTGGAGGTGCTGTGCGCGGCCGGGCCGGTCATGAGCTGCCCTCCGGGGGGCCGGCGGGTCCGGTGGTCCCGGTGGCTGCAACGGCTCCGGCGGGGCCGGCGGTTCCGGCGGGTGTCAGTGCGGGCCTGGCGCGCTCGACGGCGAGGTCGAGCTCGAGGAGCCGGGCGTACATGGCCTGGTCGGCGGGCCGGCCGCCGTAGGTGACGTCGTCGAAGACGCGGGCGGCGGTACGGAGGTCCGCGGCGTGGGCCGGCAGGGAGACGGCGGCTTCGGCTGCGGCCTCGTCGGCGGTGCGGCCCGGGCGGGGATCCAGCAGGGTGCGTTCCTCCAGGGACTGCACGAGGGCGCGCATCCGGTCCTGGACGGCTTCGGTCCAGCGGCCCGCGGCGGCGTGCGCCTCGGCCGCGGCCCGGTGTTCGGCGGCGCTGCGGGCGCGTTCGCCGAAGAGGGTGCCGGTGCCGGCGAGGGACCGTTCGGGGGTGCCGAGCCGCCACCACAGCAGGCCGAAGGCCAGCACCACGAGCAGGATCACCACGACGATGCCCAGCGTGCCTCCGGGGGTCGCCCCGGAGGCCGCGCCGAACAGCTCGTCGACCCAGTCGAAGAACTTCCGCATGGCCCGGTCCAGCAGGCTGGGGTCGTTCTCGTGGTACATCGGCTTGGACAGTTCGCGCTCGGCGGCCTCGCGGGCCGCGTCGCGCGGTGTGGTCACCGGCGGTGTCTCGCCGATGGGCAGGCCCCCCGTGCCGGTCACCGCATCAGCCCCCGGCCGGCGGCTGGGAGCCGCCGTGGTTGCCGTAGTCCTCGACGCCGGCCGCGCGGGCGAGTTCCAGGTCCAGGGCCTCGCGCCGGATCCGCTGGTCGATGTACAGCAGGACGGTGACGCCGGCCTGCATCGGCAGCACGATGGTCAGGGCGATGACCCCGCCGATGCCCGCGATGATCAGGAAGGGCCAGCTGTCCACGGCGTTGCCGTTGAGGAAGCCGGACACGCCCTCGCTGGTGAAGAGGCTGCCGACGACGGCGAACACGGCGACGATCGTGCCGCCGACGAACCCGGTGATCACATTGGTGAGGACCGAGATGCCGAAGATCCGCCACCAGGAGCCGCCGACCAGCTTGGAGGAGCGGCGCAGGGACTGGGGGATGGTGCTCCGCTCCAGCATCAGGGCGGGGGAGGCCAGCGCGAACTTGGTCCACAGCCAGGCGATGACGCCGAGGGCGACGATCAGGCCGAGGACGATCAGGCCGGTGCTGTCGGCGATGACGCCGGGCATCATCAGGACGGTGCCGATCACCAGGGCGCCGACGGTCAGTACCAGGGCCAGGCCGGCCAGCTTGAGCAGCTGGGGGCGGGCGCCGCGCCAGGCCTCGCCGACGCTGGAGGCCTGGCCGAGCACCGCCTTGCTGAAGATCATCGTGAGGATCGCGGTGACGATCACGGAGCCGACGAGCTGGATGAAGCTGTCGCTCAGGGTGACCACCATGCTGCTGCCGAGGGAGTCGAGGAGCTCCTCGGGGGTGGCGTTCTCGTCCGGGGTGACCGCGAACTCCGACAGCACGGTGCGCTGCAGGGTCAGGCTGATCAGCTGGATGAACACGGCCACGGCCATGGTGATGGGCAGTACCGAGCGCCAGTGGGTGCGCATGGTGGTGACGGCGCCGTCCAGGATCTCGCCGACGCCCAGGGGGCGCAGCGGGATCACTCCGGGCTTGGCCGCCGGGGGCTTGCCCCAGCCGCCTTGGCCGCCCGGAGTGCCGTATCCGGGCCGGCCGGGCTGCTGTCCGTACGCGCCCCAGCCCGCGCCGGGCTGCGGGGCGGCCGGTGGCGGGGTCTGGCCGGTGCCCGGGGTGGACCACTGGCCGGGCGGCGGCTGCTCGGCCGACCACTTGGAGTCGGGCCGGTCCGGCGGGGTGGGCTGCGGTCCGGCCGCCGGCTTGGCGCCGTCGGACTGGTCGGACGGCTCGGACGGGTCGGATCCGGGCGAGGCCCAGCCCGGAGAGTCGTTCATCGTCGCTCCTTCAGGGGTGCCCGTACGTCGGGGGCGCGGCGGAAATCACTGTCGCTGGTCGCTGCCATCGTGTCATGGGTGATCTCCGGGGGGACCGGCCGTCCCCCGGCGAATTCCGGCCACCGTCCCGGTTCCGCGGACACCTTCAATTGTGGCCCGCCGAGGCGGCAGACTGGACGACTGGATCACAGCACCCCCGCTGTGTGCCAGCTCACGCCGGGTCACGATTGGCTAATGGGATGATGTCAACCATGAAGGGACGCGTCCTTGTCGTCGACGACGACACCGCGCTGGCCGAGATGCTCGGCATTGTGCTGCGTGGAGAAGGTTTTGAGCCGTCGTTCGTCGCGGACGGCGACAAGGCCCTGGCTGCCTTTCGCGAGGCCAAGCCGGACCTGGTGCTGCTGGATCTCATGCTGCCCGGACGGGACGGCATAGAGGTCTGTCGGCTGATTCGCGCCGAGTCAGGCGTGCCTATTGTCATGCTCACCGCCAAGAGCGACACGGTCGACGTGGTGGTGGGCCTGGAGTCAGGAGCTGACGACTACATCGTCAAACCGTTCAAGCCCAAGGAGCTGGTCGCCCGTATCCGGGCCCGGCTGCGCCGCTCGGAGGAGCCCGCGCCGGAGCAGCTGGCCATCGGTGACCTGGTCATCGACGTGGCCGGCCACTCGGTCAAGCGGGACGGGGCATCGATCGCGCTGACCCCGCTGGAGTTCGACCTGCTGGTCGCCCTCGCCCGCAAGCCCTGGCAGGTGTTCACCCGTGAGGTGCTGCTGGAGCAGGTCTGGGGCTACCGGCACGCGGCCGACACCCGGCTCGTCAACGTGCACGTGCAGCGGCTGCGCTCCAAGGTCGAGAAGGACCCGGAGCGCCCCGAGATCGTCGTGACGGTCCGCGGCGTGGGTTACAAGGCCGGACCGAGCTGACCATGACTCCCGGCAGGTCCCCCAGGGCCGGCCGGCTGCTCCAGGACGGGGCGCCCGGCAGCCCCGTACTGCGGCTTCTTGCGCGACTGGCGCGCCGGCCGCTGCTTCCGGCTGTCCGGCTGTGGCGGCGGAACATCCAGCTCAGGGTGGTTGCCGCCACCCTGCTGATGTCGCTCGGCGTGGTCCTGCTGCTCGGCTTCGTCGTCATCGGTCAGGTCAGCAACGGGCTCCTCGACGCCAAGCAGGAGGCCGCGCAGAGCCAGGCCGCGGGCGGGTTCGCGGTCGCCCAGGAGAAGGCCAACGCCCCGACCGCGGCGGACGGGCAGGAGCCCGCCACCGTCGACAACAACGTCGGCCGGGACGCCAGCACCTGGATGAACGGGCTGGTCAAGCAGCTCGCCAGTGGCGGCCAGACCGCCTTCGAAGTGGTTGCCCTGGGCGCCGGAGAGGGAGACCAGGGCACCGGAGGCGTGCGCGGAGCGCGTGCCTCCGGCGAGGTCGATCCCGCGGCGAGTGTGCCCGCCGACCTCCGGCGGGACGTCGACACCAAGGTCGGCGCCCACCAGACCTTCTCGAAGATCCACTACGGCACGCCCAACACCCCGGCGGAGCCGGCGCTGGTCATCGGCAAGCGGCTGACCGACATCAACGGTGAGCCGTACCAGCTGTACTACCTCTTCCCGCTCACCCAGGAGGAGGAATCCCTCAACCTGGTCAAGGGCACCATCGCCACGGCCGGCCTGTTCGTGGTCGTCCTGCTGGGCGCCATCGCCTGGCTCGTCGTACGCCAGGTGGTCACCCCGGTCCGGATGGCCGCCGGAATTGCCGAGCGGCTCTCCGCCGGGCGGCTGCAGGAACGGATGAAGGTCACCGGCGAGGACGACATCGCCCGGCTGGGCGAGGCCTTCAACAAGATGGCCCAGAACCTCCACAACAAGATCCAGCAGCTGGAGGACCTCTCCCGGATGCAGCGGCGGTTCGTCTCCGACGTCTCGCACGAGCTGCGCACCCCGCTGACCACCGTCCGGATGGCCGCCGACGTCATCCACGAGGCCCGAGTCGACTTCGACCCGATCACCGCCCGGTCCGCCGAGCTGCTGGCCGGACAGCTCGACCGCTTCGAGTCGCTGCTCGCCGACCTGCTGGAGATCAGCCGGTTCGACGCGGGGGCGGCGGCCCTGGAGGCGGAACCGATAGATCTGCGGGATGTCGTACGCCGGGTCATCGACGGCGCCGAGCCGCTCGCCGAACGCAAGGGCACCCGGATCCGGGTGCTCGGCGACACCCAGCCGGTGATCGCCGAAGCCGACTCCCGCCGGGTCGAGCGGGTGCTGCGCAACCTGGTCGTCAACGCCGTGGAGCACGGCGAGGGCCGCGATGTCGTGGTGCGGCTGGCCTCGGCCGGCGGTGCCGTGGCGGTGGCCGTCCGCGACTACGGCGTGGGCCTGAAGCCCGGCGAGGCCACCCGCGTCTTCAACCGGTTCTGGCGCGCCGACCCGGCCCGGGCCCGCACCACCGGCGGTACCGGCCTCGGCCTGTCCATCGCCGTCGAGGACGCCCGGCTGCACGGCGGCTGGCTGCAGGCCTGGGGCGAACCGGGCGGCGGCTCGCAGTTCCGGCTGACCCTGCCGCGTACCGCGGACGAACCGCTGCGCGGCTCGCCGATCCCGCTGGAGCCCGAGGACTCGCGGGCCAACCGGGCCAGGGCAGCCGCCGAGAAGGCCGCCGCCAAGGCTGCTGCGGCGTCCGCCGCTGCGTCTGCTGCGGCAGCCGCGGCGAACGGTGCCGCGGGCCGGGCGGGCGTGGGCGTGGGCGGGCGGCCCGGTGGCGGGGATGCGGTGACGCACGGTGCCGGCCCGGAACACCGGTCGCCGATACCGCCGCGACCTGCGGTGACCACTGCCGTGCCGGTCCCGGCCGACCCGACGGCCCTGCCGGGCAGCGGCGCCCGGGTGGTGGCCCGGCCCGGCTCGGGCGAAACCACGGAACGAGAGGGGGAGCGCGGTGAAGGCTAGGCGGACGGAGGCCAAGGCGGTGAGCGTCCTGGCGCTGGGCGGCGCCGGGCTCATGCTGGCCGGCTGCGCCTCCATGCCCACCCGCGGCGAGGTCCGCCCGGTGTCGGCCACGCAGGGCGCCGACTCGCAGGTCCGGGTGTACGGCGTGCCCCCGGCCCCCAACGCCAGCCCCTCGGAGATCGTCGGCGGCTTCCTGGAGGCGATGACCAGTGACGACCCGCAGCTGTCCACGGCTCGCCAGTACCTGACCGCCGAGGCCGCGAAGAGCTGGAAGCCCGGCTCCAAGGTCACCGTGCTGTCCAGCGGCCTCGGCCGGTCGCCCGAGAAGCCCGACAAGCTCGACAAGCAGCCGGAAGCCCCGCGCTTCAAGCTGACCGGCGACAAGGTCGCCACCGTCGACGAGCGCAACGCCTACCAGCCGGAGCCCGGCGGGGTGCCGTTCGAGCAGCACCTCCAGCTGGTCCGGGAGGGCAACGAGTGGCGGATCTCCGAGCTGCCCGACGGGCTGGTGCTCAGCGAGTCCGACTTCCAGCGCATCTTCCTGCCCGTCAACAAGTACTACTTCGCTTCGGGCACCCTCGTCGCCGATCCCGTGTACGTGCGCCAGCGCACCGATCCGGATTCGCGCATGGACAAGATGACGCAGACCGTGCAGTCGCTGCTCGACGGGCCGTCCAAGTGGCTGGGCCCGGTCGTCAGCTCCAGCTTCCCCACCGGCACGGCCCTCAAGGAGGGCACCAAGTCCCTGTCGTACGACGCACAGAACACCCTGCGGGTGCCGCTCAACGACAAGGCCGACAACGTCGCCGAACCGCAGTGCCAGAAGATGGCCACCCAGCTGATGTACACCGTCCGCGACCTGACCTCCTCGCGGGTGGCCCGGGTCGAGCTGGTGCGCCCCGACAAGTCGGTGCTGTGCGGGGTGGACGAGAGCCTGGCCGCCTCCATCGCCAACCGGGTGCCGACCCCCCGCCACCAGTACTACATCGACCAGCACAAACTGCTGCGCGTCAGCCTGCCCAGCGACCCCGAGCAGTCCTTCGAACAGGCTGTGCCGGTCGGTGGCCCGCTGGCCGGCGCGCCGCAGCTGAAGGTGGGCACGGCGGCGGTTGCGTACGAGGAGAAGCGCGCCGGAGTGGTCTCCGAGGACGGGCACTCCCTGTACACGGTGTCGCTGGCCACCGGGGGACCGCTGCCCGCACCCGTGCTGACCAGCCGGGTCAAGAACGGCCTGTCCGCGCCCAGCTGGGATGGCCGCGGCGACCTCTGGGTCGCCGACCGGGACCCGCAGAACCAGGTGCTGTGGCGGATTCCGGGCGGTACCGGCACCCCGCAGCGGGTCGATGTGGCCGGGCTGGACGGCCGCCGCATCGAGGAGCTGCGGATCTCCTCGGACGGGGTGCGGATCGCGCTGCTCCTGTCCACGAGCGGCGCGCGCAAGGAGCTCTACATCGGCCGGGTCGAGCGGCCCGAGGCGACGGGCGGCGGCAAGGTCGCGGTGCGCGAGCTGCGGCCCGCCGCCCCGCAGATGGCGGACGTGACGGCGATGAGCTGGGCGCCGCGGGGCCGGCTGCTGGTGGTGGGCCGGGAGAGCGAAGGCGTCATGCAGGCCCGCTACATGCAGGCCGACGGGTCGATGGTGGCGGGCAGCCTGCCCGGGGCCAACGGCCTGACCGAGGTCGCCGCGTCCGAGGACGAGAAGCAGCCGGTGGTGGCCTACTCCGACGCCGACGGCATCGTCTGGCTGCCGCCGGGCGCCCAGTGGCGCACCGTCTCGGCGGGTGGCAGCGCCCCCGTATACCCGGGCTGACGCGGTCTGATCCGGTCTGACCTGGCTGACCTGGCTGACCTGGCTGACCTGCGCTCTTCGCTTCCGTAGGGGAGTTTTCCACAGGGGTCGCGGGCGGTGGGGAGGGTCCGGCACCGTGGAGCCATGCGCGGGTGGTGGCAGGAGCTCGTCGGGCTGGTCCTGCCGGTGGACTGCGCCGGATGCGGGGAGGTTCGGATGCTGGTGTGCGGGGAGTGCAGGAAGGCGCTGGGCGGGGCCGAGGCGGGGCCTGTGAGGCCGCGGGCGCGTCCGCCGGGACTGCCGGAGGTGTATGCAGCCGTCGGCTATCAGGGGGCCGTACGGGCCGTCCTGCTGGCCCACAAGGAACGCGGGGCGCTTCCGCTGGCCGGGCCGCTGGGGCGGGCGCTGGCCGCGGCGGTGCGGGAGGCCGTGGTTCGCGAGGCGGCGGTTCGCGAGGGCGTGCGGCGGGAGGCCGCCCGGAGCGGGCCGGAGGTGGTGCTGGTGCCGGTGCCGTCGGCGCGGCGGCAGGTGCGGGCCCGGGGGCACGATCCGGCCCGCAGGATCGCCCTGGCGGCCTCCGCTGAGCTGCGCCGGGGCGGGACCGCGGCGCGGGTGGCGCCCGTACTGCGGCAGCGGCGGGCGGTGGCGGACCAGTCGGGGCTGGGCGCCCGGCAGCGGCGGGAGAAC
Organism: Streptomyces sp. NPDC002054; assembly: GCF_040296685.1. Classification (NCBI taxonomy): domain Bacteria; kingdom Bacillati; phylum Actinomycetota; class Actinomycetes; order Kitasatosporales; family Streptomycetaceae; genus Streptomyces; species Streptomyces sp. NPDC002054. The sequence continues at coordinate 7,104 of NZ_JBEOXT010000067.1, read as the reverse complement.
CTGGCGGGGGCCCTGGAGATATGCGGTGGCGGGGCCCGGGCAGCGGCCGGCGGAGCGCTGGTCCTGGTGGACGACCTGATCACCACCGGAGCGACGCTCGCGGAAGCGGCGAGGGCGGTTCGGGAAGCCGGGCTGCCGGTGACGGCCGCTGCGGTCGTGGCGGCGCCGGCGGAGTCGTTTGAAGCGTTCGAAAAGAGTGCGGCTCGAAAATCGCGTGAATAGATTAGGAACTGCCGGGGAACGCCCATCGTTGCAGGTAGTAAGAGGGAATGGCCACTTGAACGGAGGTTCATCCCGGTAGCGGGTGCCGACAACCGTCCATCAGAGCTATGTTCGGTTGTAAGGAACTGGCGATCCTTGGGCGCCGACGCAGTCGGGACACATGTGCAAGTCGTGTGCAGGTGGTGTCTCTCGACTCCCGAAGTCGGTGGGGTGGTGATCTTGCCGATGGGGGAGGAGGAGGTGAAAGTCGCCAAGTCCGAGACTCCGGTGCTCACCGGAGTCTGGTGCAAGAGGGAGACGCCTCGTCCGACGAGCGGCGGGGCAATCCGGGAACGGAGTTCTGCGTGGACATCGTCGTCAAGGGCCGCAAGACCGAAGTGCCCGAGCGGTTCCGCAAGCACGTGGCCGAGAAGCTGAATCCGGAGCGGATCCAGAAGCTCGACGCCAAGGTGATCAGCCTGGACGTCGAGGTGTCCAAGGAGCACAACCCGCGCCAGGCCGACCGTTCCGACCGCGTGGAGATCACCCTTCGTTCGCGAGGCCCGGTGATCCGTGCCGAGGCGGCAGCCGCCGATGCGTATGCGGCGCTGGACCTGGCCCAGGACAAGCTCGAGGCCCGGCTGCGCAAGCAGCACGACAAGCGCCACACCCGCCGCGGAAATGGGCGGCTCTCGGCAGCCGAGGTCGCCGACGCCGTGCCGGACGCGGCACATCTGAACGGAAACGGAGAAATTGTCTCCGAACAGCAGGCGGACGCGATTCCGACGACCCGGATCGGATCGATCGAAGTGCGGGGCGAAGGCCCCCTGATCGTCCGCGAGAAGACGCACGCAGCGGCACCCATGTCGCTGGACCAGGCTCTCTACGAGATGGAGCTGGTCGGCCACGACTTCTACCTGTTCGTCGATTCCGAGACCAAGCAGCCCAGCGTCGTCTATCGGCGCCATGCCTATGACTACGGCGTCATCCACCTCAGCCCCGACGCCGCGACCTCCGGCGACTTCGAGGCCGGCGGTGCGGGCGGCGCGCTCGGCGGCTGACGGCCCGGCGCGGAAATCCGACGGTTACGTCCCATTGGTGCCCCCGCGGATCGCTCTGGCGACCTGCGGGGGCACCCGTATGAGCCAACCGGCCGAAAAGTGACCGGATGTCGGACATCGCGGCATGGAATCATGGCGGGCAGTCAACTGGACCTCGGGCCACGGTCCATGGGCCTGCAGGGGGAGGAATGATGGCGGACAGCTTCGGACCGGTACACGCCGAGGACGGTGCGGGCTGCCGCGAGCCGATCCGGGTGCTTGTGGTGGACGACCACGCGCTGTTCCGGCGGGGACTGGAGATCGTCCTCGCGCAGGAGGAGGACATCCAGGTCGTCGGCGAGGCCGGGGACGGCGCGGAAGCGGTGGACAAGGCGGCCGACCTGCTGCCCGACATCGTGCTGATGGACGTCCGGATGCCGCGGCGGGGCGGGATCGAGGCATGCACCTCGATCAAGGAGGTGGCACCCTCCGCGAAGATCATCATGCTGACGATCAGCGACGAGGAGGCGGACCTCTACGACGCGATCAAGGCGGGGGCGACCGGGTACCTGCTGAAGGAGATCTCGACGGACGAGGTCTCCACGGCGATCCGCGCCGTCGCGGACGGGCAGTCCCAGATCAGCCCGTCGATGGCGTCGAAACTGCTGACCGAGTTCAAGTCGATGATCCAGCGCACCGACGAGCGCCGGCTGGTGCCGGCGCCGCGGCTGACGGACCGGGAGCTGGAGGTCCTCAAGCTGGTGGCCACCGGGATGAACAACCGGGACATCGCCAAGGAGTTGTTCATCTCCGAGAACACGGTGAAGAACCACGTCCGGAACATCCTGGAGAAGCTCCAGCTGCACTCCAGGATGGAGGCCGTGGTCTACGCGATGCGGGAGAAGATCCTGGAGATCCGCTGACCCGGGTCAGTGGACAGGGGGTGTCCTAGCCGAGGGCAGCCAGCTCGGCGGTGACCGCCGCGGCTTCGGCCGGGCTCTGGGCGCGGTCGATGCGGACGGCATCGCAGCCGACCCACTCCGCCGCCTCCCGCAGGGCCGCCGCCATGGCGGGCGCGGCCTTTGGCGAGGTCAGGGAGAGCTGCCGGGCCACCAGGGTGCTGCCCTCGCGGGCCGGGTCCACCCGGCCCTGGAGCCGGCCGCCGGCCAGCAGCGGCATCGCGAAGTAGCCGTGGATCCGCTGCGGCTTGGGGACGTACGCCTCCAGCTTGTGGCTGAAGCCGAAGATCCGCTCGGTCCGGGGCCGGTCCCAGACCAGCGAGTCGAAGGGGGAGAGCAGAGTGGTGCGGTGCCGGCCGCGCGGTACGGTCGCCAGCGCCGCCGGGTCCGCCCAGGCGGGCTTCTGCCACCCCTCGACCTCGACCGGCACCAGCCCGGAGTCCGCAACCACCGCGTCGAACTGGTCCCCCTTGATCCGGTGGTAGTCGGCGAGATCGGCGCGGGTACCCACGCCGAGCGACTGCCCGGACAGGGCCACCAGCCTGCGCAGGCACTCGGCGTCGTCCAGATCGTCGTGCAGCAGGGCGTCCGGGACGGCCCGCTCGGCCAGGTCGTAGACCCGCTTCCAGCTGCGCCGCTGGGTGCAGACCACGTCGCCGGCGTCCAGCAGCCACTCCACCGCGATCTTGGTCTCGGACCAGTCCCACCAGGGCCCGCCGTTCTTCGCCCCGCCCAGCTCGGTGGAGGTGAGCGGGCCCTCGGCCTTCAGCCGGTCCAGGACCAGCGCGCAGGAGGCCTCCCGGTCCTGCATCTTGTGCCAGCGGTAGCCGTGCTCCCGCCGGGCCCGCCGCCGGAACGCGAAATGCGGCCATTCCTCGATGGGCAGGATGCAGGCGGCGTGCGACCAGTACTCGAAGGCGTGATTCTCCGTCCAGTACGCCTGCTCGACGGCGGAGCGGCCCACGGCGCCGAGCCGGGCGTACGGGATCAGCTCGTGCGAGCGGGCCAGCACCGAGATCGTGTCCAGCTGCACCGCCCCGAGGTGCCGGAGCACACCGCGGACGCCACCGCGCCGGTCCGGCGCCCCCAGGAAGCCCTGCGCGCGCAGCGCGATCCGCCGTGCCTCGTCCGCCGAAAGAGAAACAGTGGTCATGGCCGCACCCTAGGACCCGGCACTGACATCGACGGGCTCGGGTGACGGAGACGGGGACGAGGACGGCGACGGCAGGTACGGCAGCCGGGAGGGCAGGCCGAGGTCGGACGGGAGCAGTGCGCCCACCCAGCAGTCGCGCAGGGTGTCGCGGTGCTCCATGCCCGCGCGCGCCACGCCCTCGATCCGGAAGCCGGTCTTCTCGGCGACCGCACGGGAGGCGGTGTTCCCGACCCCGGCGCGCCAGATCAGGCGTACGCAGCCGGCCTCGGTGAAGAGCCAGCGAGCCACGGCGAGCACCGCCTCGGCCGTGTAGCCCCGGCCGCGGTGGGCGGCGACGGCCCAGTAGCCGATCTCGTGCGCGTGGGCGCCCCGCGTGACCAGGCCGACGGCGGCGACCAGCGGCCCGTCCGCCCCGAGCAGCACCGCGAAGTTGTACTCGCTGTCGTCCTGCCAGCCGGCCGGGACCTTCTCCGTCACGAAGGTCTCCGCGTCCTCGAGGCGGTACGGCACCGGCACCGGGATCCACCGCTGGATGGCCGGGTCCTGGCAGGCCGCGTGCACCTCGGTGACGTCGGCGGGCAGGTGCGGGCGCAGGACCAGGCGCTCGGTGGTCAGGGTGATCGGCTCCATGAGCGGATTCTGCGGTCCGTGCCGGGCCGGGGCGAACACTTTTCGGTGACGGCGGCACCTTCCGTGTCCCCCGTACGTTCTCATTCCGGGCGCGTGCCGCCCTGCGGATACGGCGGACCTCCCGACGTGGCGGCGTCCTCGCTTACGATGGCCGTTGCGGTGGGGTCCACCTGCCGTGCCCGTCACGAACCAGTGCCAGGCCCGACCGGCAAGGAGACAAACCTCGGTGTCCGTCTTCAACAAGCTCATGCGTGCAGGCGAAGGCAAGATCCTGCGCAAACTGCACCGCATCGCGGACCAGGTCAACTCCATCGAAGAGGACTTCGTCAACCTCTCCGACGCCGAGTTGCGGGCGCTCACGGACGAGTACAAGCAGCGTTACCAGGACGGCGAGAGCCTGGACGACCTGCTTCCGGAGGCGTTCGCGACGGTCCGCGAGGCCGCCAAGCGCGTCCTCGGCCAGCGCCACTACGACGTCCAGATGATGGGCGGCGCGGCCCTGCACCTCGGCTATGTGGCCGAGATGAAGACCGGTGAGGGCAAGACCCTCGTCGGCACCCTGCCTGCGTACCTGAACGCGCTGTCCGGCAAGGGCGTCCACCTGATCACGGTGAACGACTACCTGGCCGAGCGTGACTCCGAGATGATGGGCCGGGTCCACAAGTTCCTGGGCCTGACCGTCGGCTGCATCCTGGCGAACATGACGCCGGCGCAGCGCCGTGAGCAGTACGGCTGCGACATCACGTACGGCACGAACAACGAATTCGGCTTCGACTACCTGCGCGACAACATGGCGTGGTCGCAGGACGAGCTGGTGCAGCGCGGCCACAACTTCGCCGTGGTCGACGAGGTCGACTCGATCCTGGTCGACGAGGCCCGCACCCCGCTGATCATCTCCGGCCCGGCCGACCAGGCCACCAAGTGGTACGGCGACTTCGCCAAGCTGGTCACCCGCCTCACCAAGGGCGAGCCCGGTCAGCCGCTCAAGGGCATCGAGGAGACCGGCGACTACGAGGTCGACGAGAAGAAGCGGACCGTCGGCATCCATGAGGCCGGTGTCGCCAAGGTCGAGGACTGGCTCGGCATCGACAACCTCTACGAGTCCGTGAACACCCCCCTGGTCGGCTACCTCAACAACGCCATCAAGGCCAAGGAGCTGTTCAAGAAGGACAAGGACTACGTCGTCATGGACGGCGAAGTCATGATCGTCGACGAGCACACCGGCCGTATCCTGGCCGGCCGCCGCTACAACGAGGGCATGCACCAGGCGATCGAGGCGAAGGAAGGGGTGGACATCAAGGACGAGAACCAGACCCTCGCCACGATCACCCTCCAGAATTTCTTCCGCCTCTACTCGAAGCTGTCCGGCATGACCGGTACGGCCATGACCGAGGCCGCCGAGTTCCACCAGATCTACAAGCTGGGCGTCGTGCCGATCCCGACGAACCGGCCGATGCAGCGCAAGGACCAGGCCGACCTCATCTACCGGACCGAGGTCGCCAAGTTCGCCGCCGTCGTCGACGACATCGCGGAGAAGCACGAGAAGGGCCAGCCGATCCTGGTCGGCACCACCTCGGTCGAGAAGTCCGAGTACCTCTCGCAGCAGCTCAGCAAGCGCGGCGTCCCGCACGAGGTGCTGAACGCCAAGCAGCACGACCGCGAGGCCCAGATCGTGGCCCAGGCCGGCCGCCGCGGCGCGGTCACCGTCGCCACGAACATGGCCGGCCGCGGTACGGACATCAAGCTCGGCGGCAACCCGGACGACCTCGCCGAGGCGGAGCTGCGGCAGCGCGGCCTCGACCCGGAGGAGCACATCGAGGAGTGGGCGCACGCCCTCCCCGAGGCGCTGCACAAGGCCGAGCTGGCCGTGAAGGCCGAGTTCGAAGAGGTCAAGGAGCTCGGCGGGCTGTATGTGCTGGGCACCGAGCGGCACGAGTCGCGCCGTATCGACAACCAGCTGCGCGGTCGCTCCGGCCGTCAGGGTGACCCGGGCGAGTCCCGCTTCTACCTGTCGCTGGGCGACGACCTGATGCGCCTGTTCAAGGCGCAGATGGTCGAGCGGGTCATGGCGATGGCGAACGTGCCGGACGATGTGCCGATCGAGAACAAGATGGTCACCCGGGCCATCGCCTCGGCGCAGTCGCAGGTCGAGACCCAGAACTTCGAGACGCGTAAGAACGTCCTGAAGTACGACGAGGTGCTCAACAAGCAGCGCGAGGTCATCTACGGCGAGCGGCGCCGGGTGCTGGAGGGCGAGGACCTGCACGACCAGGTGCGCCACTTCATGGACGACACGATCGACGCGTACATCCAGGCCGAGACGGTCGAGGGCTTCGCGGAGGAGTGGGACCTGGAGCGCCTGTGGGGCGCGTTCAAGCAGCTCTACCCGGTCAAGGTGACGGTGGAGGAGCTGGAGGACGCGGCGGGCGACCGCGCCGGCATCACGGCGGAGTTCATCGCGGAGTCCGTGAAGGACGACATCACCGAGCAGTACGAGGCGCGCGAGAAGCAGCTCGGCTCCGACATCATGCGGGAGCTGGAGCGGCGGGTCGTGCTGTCGGTGCTGGACCGCAAGTGGCGTGAGCACCTGTACGAGATGGACTACCTGCAGGAAGGCATCGGCCTGCGGGCGATGGCGCAGAAGGACCCGCTGGTCGAGTACCAGCGGGAGGGCTTCGACATGTTCAACGCCATGATGGACGGCATCAAGGAGGAGTCCGTCGGCTACCTGTTCAACCTGGAGGTCCAGGTCGAGCAGCAGGTCGAGGAGGTCCCGGTGGAGGCGGCGGCGCCGTCGGCGCAGGCTGCGCCGTCTGTGCCGCGTCCGGAGATCCGGGCCAAGGGGCTGGACGCGCCGCAGCGGCCGGACCGGCTGCACTTCTCCGCGCCGACGGTGGACGGGGAGGGCGGTGTGGTCGAGGGCGACTTCGACGCGGACGGCCAGCCGGCCACGGGCGACGGGCTGACGCGGGCGGAGCGCCGCAAGGCGCAGAAGGCGGCGGGTGGCCGCCGCCGCAAGAAGTAACCCGCTCGGCCAACACCGGCGGGGTGTTCGTCTTCAACAGCGCCACCTGGTCCATCTCCCGGCTGCTCACCGGCCAGCTCGACGCGTACGTGGACA
>NZ_JBEOXT010000066.1:0-18646 GCF_040296685.1 Streptomyces sp. NPDC002054 | reverse complement strand
ATGACCTTGAACTCCGTTGATCCGAGCCGTGCTTGGTGGATGGTGATCGGTATTTTCATTGGTTCTCCGGGACACGGCGGCTGACGTCGGCGGCGAGGGTGAACAGCGCGGTGGAGCGGTTCTGCCGGGGCCGGATCCCGATCTTGTGGAGACGCTGGCCGATCCGGTCGTCACCGAGCGGGTGTCCGGGGCGGCCGCCGGGAAACAGCCAGGGGACGTCGTCCGGTGTTCCGAACCTGGTTTTGCCTCGGCGGGTCGCGACGAGTTCGCGGACGAGTGCGGCCAGCGGCTCGGGGAGGACGACCGGCGAGGTGCCGAACGTGATCGCGACGGTGCCGTTGTCGAGGTGAACGTCGCCGACGGTAAGCTGGCTGATGGTCATGAGGTCCAGTGCTCCAGGTCAGCCTGGGTGCAGTCGCTGAGCGTCAGGCCATTGCCGGCTAGCCAGTCGAGGAAGTTGGCCGTTGCGGTGACGTGGCAGCGGACGTTCAGGGCTTGGAGATGGGGACGTCGGAGTCGCCGCAGGTGCTGCCAGACTGCGTATCCGTGCAGGATCCGGCGCTCAGCGGGATCGGTGCGGGCCTGAACCGCAGCCCCGTGGACGCTGCGCCCGATGACGACGGACCTGGCCAAGGCTCGGGATCGGCCGGAGTCCTGGACCGACGTCTCCGGCGTCGAAGGCATCTTGTAGTCATGGCTTGGCGCTGACCGATTGTGCGCAGGGGCTCCGCCCCGCGTCCCCACAACCCTGCGACAGGGACCGGGTCGGACTGCACGCCGTGGTGGGTGGAGGGAAGACGGAGCTGGAGGGGCCTCGCTGGGGCGGCCCTCCGTGGGGCGCGGCCGGCCGGGGGTGGCTGCGTAGGCCTGTGGCTCGTTTCCCATGTCAGGGCCGTCTTGTGGTGGCCGGGTCCAGGGAGTATCCGAACAGGCCGTGGTCGCCACCGACGTACAGGGAGCGGCCGTCCGGTCCGAACGCGAGGGCGTGGAGTGGGCTGCGGGTACGCATGAGTGTCAGTGCGCTCTCCTGGCCAGGGTCCCAGATCCGCACGGTCATGTCGGCGCCGGCCGACGCGATCCTGGTGCCGTCCGGGCTGATGGCCACCGCGTTCACCCGACCGGTATGGCCGATGAGCGTCCCTATCGCGTGTCGGCTGTGGATGTCCCAGATCTGGATCGTTCCACGTTCTTGGGATGCCGCCAGCCATGTGTCATCGGGGCTGATCGCCACGCCGGTGTTCCTTGTCCACTTGTCGTCGCGAAGGTCGTGCCGTTCCGCCCGCCACCATCTGTCCCCGGTGTAAATCTCGATGCTGCCCCGAGCGGCGAGCGCGAACCAGTTCCCGTCGGAACTGACGGCCACAGAGTTGGCTTTGCCAAGGCGGTCTGGGATCTCATATGCCATCGAAGAACTTCGGCTGCCTGCCGAGCCGTCCCGGTTGACCGTGATGACCGTCGTGTTGTCCGGCCTGACGGCCAGTGCTCGGACACTGCCTCGCCGGCTCGAGACCGACTCCTGCCCGGTGATGCGGTTGAACAGTCGTACGGATCCGTCTCTTGCGCTCGTCGCGATCCTGGTGCCGTCCGGGCTGATGGCCACCGCGTCGAGGTGGCCACGGTGGCCGGTCAGTGTTCCCGTCTTCTCCCCTGTCACGGGGTTCCACGTGCGAGCCAGCCCGTCGTCGCCGGTCGTCGCGAGCAAGGTGCCGTCCGGGCTGATCGCGAGGGTACGTACGGCGACGACCGGGCGTCTTTCGCTGGTCGGCCCCGTATCGACGGATGTATCACAGACGCGTACCGCACCGTCTGCTCGGAGGGCGGCGAGCCAAGTGCGGTCGGGACTGATGGCGATGCTCCGCACATGGTCGATTCCGGTCAGGGCGTTGAGTTCGGCTCCGGTCGCGGCGTCCCACAGCCGCACCGTGCCGTCAGTGCCACTGGCGGCCAACCACGTGCCGTCGGGGCTGACGGACAGGGCGTTCACCGCACGGGGATGGGCTGTCAGCGCCCGGATCTCGGCGCCGGTATCCGTGGTGTGCAGACTCACCGTGCCGCCGCTCCCGGCGATGGCGAGCCACCTGCCGTCCGGGCTGACGGAGGCGGCGCGCACCGGGCCCGCACCGCAAGTTGCGGTGGTCAGCAGGGTGCCGTCGGCGGTGTTCCAGGTCCGCACTGTGCCGGCGGAGTCGACTGTGGTGAGCAGGGCGCCATCAGTGGTCGCGCCGACCGCGCACACGGCGTTCGGGGACCAGGCCGCAGGTGCGCCGCTCGGTAGGGCGAGAGTGCGCAGCCGACTCCAGGAGGTGGTGCTCCACAGTTGTGTGGTGCCGTCGCGGTTGACAGTGGCAAGCCATGCGGCGTTCGGATCGGCGACCAGTGCGACTACCCAGCTGGTGTTGCCGGCGAGGGTGTGTACGTGAGCTCCGGACGCCGTGTCCCACACGCGTACGGTTCCGTCCACACTGGCTGTGGCCAGCCACGTGTCCGTCGGACTGATCGTCAGCGTGCCCAGGGGGCCGTTCTGAGCTTCTCCGAAGGTCCTGATCTCCGTGCCGGTGCTGACGCTCCGGATGCGAACGGCGCCGTCTTGGCCGGCGGTGGCGAACCATGTGCCGTGGGCGTTCACGGCCAGGGCGGTCGCGCCGTGGTTCGTGTCGGCGTGGCTGCGCATCAGCGAGGGGTCGGGCAGGTCCGGTGGGGCCCACTTGTTGACCAGAGTGGGGTGGGAGGTGGGGAGGGGAATGCGGTGGGTGTTCCAATGGGGAAGCGGTCCAAGTCGGCTGCGGAGCACGGCGTCGAGGGCCTCGGGCGGGTCGGTCGGTGTGAGCAGGTGCGCCGCACGGGCCAGATCCCGTGCCATGGTGCGCGTGGCCGGGGTTCGAACGCGATCGAGGTCGCGGATGGCGGCGTTGGGCCCCAGCCGGTCCAGGTGCGCCCTGATCCAGCGCAGGTCACCGGCCAGCGCCTGCGCAGCGTCTGTCCGGCCGGCGTCCACGAGGTGTCCGATGAGGTGGTCTTGCAGGTAGCGGCTTTCGGTCTGCCACCATGCTCTGACCACGGGTGTCGTTGTGTCCGAAGCGGGGACAGCTTGGGGTAGGTCCACGGCCAGGGAATCCACGAACGTGCGGTTCACCGCAGCCAGCTCGCCGGCGAGTTCGGCGCGCTGGTAGTCCCGGACGACGTCGTGGACCTGTACGACGCCTTCAGCCACGGTGGTGTCGAGGGTGAGCAGGGACAGGTCCGCCATCTGTTTGCACAAGGCTCGCGCCCGTGCTTCCTCCAGATGACCGGTGGCCTGCCAGAGCCGGAGTACCAGCGGTACGGGGATGATTTCGTCCTCGGCGAAGATGCCGAGTTCGGCGAAGCGTCGGCCGCCGTTGGGCGGCAGCAGGGTGGTGGCGGCCTGAATGCTCGCGCGTACGGCGGCGTTGCGTCGCTTGGGGTCGTTCAAGTCCAAAGGGGCATCGGGATCGTCCGCGCCGGTCGGCCCCTGCGCACGCAGCCGGTTGAGGAGCTGGTAGGCAGCGGCGGCGGGGTCGGCGCCGGTGGCGGCCTGAGCAGCCAGACGCTGATTGGCCATGCGCAGGAGCAGTGCCCATCGACCCGTGGCGTCGACCAGGGCGCGTGAGATTGACTCGGGTAGATCCAGACCGTGCGTCAGGACCGCCAGCGCCTGTTGCGACGACATCCGGTCAACGGTGACGGGCCTCGATCCCGGTGGCAGCACACCGGGGTTTCGCGTGGTGACCAGTCTGACGCACGTGCGAGAGGCACCTTGCAGGAACGGCGCCAGTTGCTCGGCTTCCCAGACGTCGTCCAAGACGAGCAGCATGCGGGGCTGCTGTGCGAGGAGGCCCGCCAGGTGTTGGCCTGCCAGGTCGGGGTCCTGACCGATGTCCCGCGCATCGCCGGTGAGATACCGGGTCACCTCGGCCACCTTCGCCGCGATCGCCGATCGACCGCGCACCTCACGCCCGATCGTGACGACGTAGACATGACCGCGGAAATGGCGACGGACCTTGGGATCCGCACACACAACGTTGGCTAGCACGGTCTTCCCGAAACCGCCCGCGCCATGGAGACCCGTGGTGATACCCACCGCCCCACCGCCCCGCCGACGGCACACCGCGGCGACGACTTCCCTCACCTCGGCCCTGTCCACCACCCAGTCGGGCACCACCGGCGCCGCGGACAGGGGGAGTCCCGCCTCTGAGGCCTTACCGGCGCTGGACATGCGCAACGCCACGATGAGCGCGGCGATCCCCGCCGTGGCTCCCAGGACACTGGCGACGGGGTCCGCCTCGCCCCAACCGTCCCGCACCGCCATCGCGCCCAGCCAGACCACCGCGGCCACACAGCAGGCCACTCCCGCACGGACGCCCCAGTTCCTTCCCCGACCCATGGGGATGATCCTCGCCGCCCGCCCCGCGGCACGCCACCCCTTCGCCGTGGTCGGCGGCACCACGAGGTGTTCATCAGGAGTGGGAGTTCTCCTTAGCCTGTCCGGACTCGTTCTCGGCTCGGTGTTCGACGCGGGGGAGTTCCGTTCCCACTGGAGGTCGGGATGGTGATCGGATTCGTCATGCTCAGTGACCGTCTGTGCACAAGGCATCTTGTGGACAGGGCTTGAAACTGTCCATTTGACCGCAGCCGGGGCGTCGGGATGAAGGGTGATCTGGCATTCACTGAGGAGCGGGAGGTGAGCCACGGATGCTCGGCAGGCGGTGCCGGTGCGGCGTGATACGACAGGGGGATGTCCGACCGGCGGCGCAACGGGGGAGAAGCATGACGTCTGAGGAGCTCGTGTTCGATCACGAGGAGGTACAGGTTCACGGATTCGAGCTGTACGAGGGAACTCAGCTCGACGTGCGCGCGGTGATCGCGGGCATGCCGAAGAACGTCAAGGACGGATTCCTTTTCGAAGAGGTGGCCTGGAGCCGTTTCGGGCATGCCTATGGCTCGGGACACGATGTGACTGAGCGACTGACCCGCTTGCGCTCCCAGGATGCCGAGACGGCTAGGCTGGCCTTGGATCTACTGTGGGGCAGTGTCGTTCACCAGGGCACGGTCGGTTCGGTGGCCCCGCTGACGGTGCCGTTCCTTCTGCGGACCGCTGCCGACCCCTCGGCGCATGTACGTGCAGGCATACTCGGCCTGGCAGCCGCGGCAGCGCGACAAGAGCACTGGGGATACGGCACTCGCAGTACCTTCCTCAGGGTGGCCACGCAGGAACTGCGGTGCGACTGCGGCGGATACTTGATGAACTGGTCCATCGAAGCGTCACGCAACGCCGTCACGGCCGATGTCGACCTGCTTCTTCCGCTTCTCGACGATGCGGACTCCGACGTTCGTACCTCCACTTGCTACACCCTGGCCACTGTCTCGGGCGAGGCAGGCCGCATCACCGACGCCCTCCGTGCTCGCCTGATCATGGAGAAGACTCCCCGGGTCCGCGCGAGCCTCGTTCTGGCCGTTGCGGAGTTGGGCCGCGAGCACACTATCGCCGGCACCGCCGTCTGGGCCCGCGCCCTCTGGGCTGATCCCACACAGCCCGCAGATGTCCGAGTGCCTGCCGCACTGGCCTGGCTCTGCCTCGTGGACGATCCCGTCCCGGACGACTTGCGGGCAACGCTTGATGTTCTGGTCACGGATGGCCTGGCAGAGGTCCTCGACGGTGTGCCGTGGATTGCACATGTCGACGACAACGGACTTGACCGCATCCTCGATCAGATGCTGAACAACGCGCTCCCGGGTGTCCAGCGCGATGACCCCTGGGCCTGACTCCGTCTGTGTCCGGCCATCCGAACTGAGGTTGCTTCGGTTTGGCGGACATCCGAGATCTGGGCTGGTGCCCGGGGAGTGGTGTCCATGATGGAGAACATGCCGAAGAAGAAGCCGCGGCCCAGGCGGCAGTTCACGGCCGATTTCAAGGCCGAGATTGTCGAGTTGTGCCTGCGGGCTGACCGGTCTGTGCCCGAGGTCGTGAAGGACTTCGACCTGACCGAGACCGCAGTGCGGCTCTGGCTGGCCCAGGCCGACGGAAGCAACCAGCATAAGGACATCGAGCGTGACGAGTGGGCGGAACTCGCCGAACTGCGGCGGGAGAACCGCCGCCTGCGGGAGGACATCGAGATCCTCAAGCGGGCCACGGCATTCTTCGCGAGGGGGACCCGGTGACCGTCGACCCGTTCATCGAGGCGGAGAAGCAGGCAGGTCACAACGTCAAACGGGCGTGTGAACTGATGAAGGTCTCCCGGTCCGCCTACTACGCCCGCCAAAGTGTCACCCCGGTTTCCGGGCAGCCAGGGACGCTGAGCTGACCGCCCAGATCACCGAAGTCCACACCCGGTCCGGCGGCCTCTACAGCGCCCCGCGCGTCCATGCCGCCCTCCTGCGCGACGGCCATTCCTGCGGCCGGCGACGGGTCGCCCGACTGATGCGGGGCCACCGGTCTCACCGGCTGGCACCGCAAGCGCGGACAACGGACCACCATCCCCGACCCTCACGCACAAACCCGACCTGACCTGGTCCGACGCGACTTCCGGCCCGACCCGGCCGCCCTCGACACCCGCTGGTGCGGCGACATCACCTACATCGCGACCGGCGAGGGCCGGCTCCACCTCGCCACCGTGATCGACATCGCCTCCCGCCGCGTCGCCGGCTGGGCCACCGCCGACCACCTGGGCACCTCACTGGCCGCGGACACTCTCAAGGCCACCTGCCACCAGCGGCAACCGGAAGGAACGGTCGTCTTCCACTCCGACCACGGCAGCCAGTACACCAGCCAGGTCTTCGCCACCCTCAAGAACGAGCTGGTCAGCCAGCGCCGGTGGCACAGCCGGTCCGTCGCGCGAAGCGCGATCTTCGACTACATCGAGGGCTGGTACAACACCCGACGACTCCACTCCAGCCTCGGCTACCAAAGCCCAGCCGAGTACGAAACCACCGCAGCCTGACCAACACACGCAACCTGTCCACCAAACAGGAACAACCTCACAGCTCCCAGTCGGGGTAGAAGCGGCGTGAGGCTGGGGCGAGGAACTGGAAGCGCGTCAGGTTGTGCTGGTCGCCCGCCACTACAAAGCCATGGTCACCCTCGCCTGCGGATTCGTCGACGGGAGCCTCTGTGGGAGAAGGCGTCGGACTGTCCGACTGACAGCTGACCTCAGCCGTCCGCCCCCCCTGCCGCGCGCTGCACCCGTTGCTCCGCAACTTCGACGTCGAAGCGTCCCGCCGGGTCACCGTCGCGGCTGCGTACGGCGGCACGGACCAAGGCCAGGTAGTACACGGCCGGGGCGCACGGCGTCCACGTGTCGACGTGCTTGTTCAGCAGGAACGAAAGCACGGAATCGGGGTCGGCAGGCACGAAGTCGTATTTGTCGTGCACCCACTTGTCCTCGATTCCGCGGGCCCATCGCTGGCGCAGTGCCCGCTCGTCCAGGTCGTGGAGTTCCGCGCTGAAGAACGCCGCCCACTGGTTGTTCCGGAGGTCCAGGCCGAAGCCGAGAAGTTCGAGGTCGAGGCTGTCCGCCGCCTGAATCGCCAGTTGCTCGCGCAGGGCGCGCCGGGCCACGGCGTGCAAGCTGATCCGCATGTCTGGCCCGAGGTCGTCGTTGACTGCCATGCCCACGTTCGCCGAAGAGTTCCAGCGCGAGCGGTTCGGTCCCGCGACCCTGCCGCTGCGGTGCGAGAACAACATCTTGCCGTCCCTGCGGGTCCGTACGGCCACGTGAACTCCGAAGCTGCAGGACATGAACGAGGGGGCGTGGACGGGGTCCCGGTTTTCCAGGTACTGCTGGCGCAGAGTCAGCCCATTCGTCTGCGGGCGGTCGAGGTTGATGGATGTGGTCAGGAAGTCGAAGTAGTCGGCATCCCGTAGCGAGAGCGTGACGATCGGCGACTCGCCGATGTGCGTGCGGGACACGGTCAGTCCATCGACGGCGAAGCGGCGGGAGTTCCAGCTGTACGGTACGCCCGCCGCCTCCTTGCGCTGCTCCTGGTCCTCGATCGTCCGCCGCCAGCCTGCGATCTCCTCGGGGAACGTCACGCGCTCCGGGGTGTAGCGGATGCGGACGTTTTCCTCCTCGATGGAGCGGGTTCCGTCACCTTCGTAGATGTGGCAGTCGGTCGGATGGCCGAACAGCGTGAAGGAGTCACGCCCCCCCGCGCGGATCCCGCTGTCCTGCATCGGCCGAGTGAGCCAGGACAACGCCGCTGGCGGCGCCGCCGGGCGTGCGGAAGCCGGCAACGCCCGGATCGCGCGTACCAGTTGCCGAAGACTCTCCTCGTACTCATCCGGCGTCATCCCTCTACGGAAGTCGAAGTACCCCCGTTCGGCGATGAAGGAGGGGATTCTCGTCAACCCCCCCCAGAGCACCGGGAACACCCGCGTGCGGCCGTCCGCGGTGGCCGCCTCGAACTCCCTGTTGGCCCACTCGGAAGCGAGCCACCCCGGACTCACCACGGCCACCATCACGTCGGCCTTCGCCAGCCCGTCCCGCAAGCGTGCGGCCACATCCTGTCCCAGGGACAGTTCCCAGCGGTCGAGCCACACCGCAAGTCCTCGCCGCCGAAGATCTTCGGCCAACGTGACCGCCCATTGCCCGTCCTCATGCGCGTACGAGACGAACACGTCGTAGCGCTCCGGGTTCGGGAAGAACGGCTGCTCTGCTGCACCCGACGTGGAGAGAAAAACCTCCCCGCCCGCTCCGCCATACCGTGAGCCGAGGAACTCCGACATTTTTCGCCGCACCTCCCCCAGATCGATGAAGCGACCACTGCCGACGGTCACGGGAACGGACAATGCGTGAGCCAGCGCCACGATGAACCGGCTTCCCTCCTCCGACTCGTAACTGGCCGAAACGCTGAGCACTGACAGCTCGACCCCGGGCCGAGAGGAATGGACGAGCCGCCGAAAGGTGTCGTCGCCGGCGGCATCCGGATCGCCGACACACGTGTCCATGAGGAGTAGCAGATGCCCGACTCCGCTGCGGAGCAGGCCCTCGAACGCCGCCTCGGGGATCAAGGTGGTGCGTGCGTCCTGTCGCACGCTGTCGGAGGCCAGCAAACGCAGTTGCCCGCCCACACGCTCGGCGAATCCGGCGAAGTACACGACGACCACGTCGGCGGGACCCAGTGAGGCGTCGACAGCCCATTCACGCAGGCCCTGCACCAGCTCGGTGCGTTTCGGATCGGCGGCCAGTTCGAGCAGTACGTGTGTGTAGCCAAGCCTCTCGAAGATGTCGTGCACACGCACGATGCCCGGCCGCACGCCAGGGAGGTCACCCAGCGACGGGTCCTCATGACGCGAGACACCGATGGTGACGAGGAAGCGGCGTCCCTCCGTGTCCGAGCCAGACGGGACCGAGATCTTCCCTGCGGATTCCGCCGAGGGCTTCGGCACCAGGTCGTCCACCGGCGTCCGTACGCGCGGTGTCGCCGGGGCCGTGTGCCTGCCCTGTCGTCGGCGTACGAGGTTGTGCACCTCCGCCCAGTGACGCGCGCCGATCGGCAGGGCGAGCGTTCCGTCGGGGTCCCGCACGGCGGCCGTGAAGCGAGCGCCGCTCGTCGGAGCATTCCGGTCCACGTACGCCGAAACCGCGGCGATCACTTCGTCGGCCTCGTCCCGCCGGATGCTGCTCAGCAGGCGTTCCCGTACGCCCGGTACGAACTCGTAGGCCTGGTTCAGCGCGTCGTCCGGGCGGCTGCCGCCGTTCACCTTTCGCAGCAGTCCGCTGTAGACGATCTCCGCCAGGTCGGACAGCGGGCTGGCCGGCAGCATCGCGGACTGCACAGTCCGCATCACCCCGAGATTGAGCGGGGCGGCGGCGAGATACGCGGCGAGACGGAGGACATCCGGCTGTGCCTGGGCCTGGAAGTCTTCGAGCATGATGCTCCGGTCGGGTACGTCGATGTCCCCGGGCGCATCGACGCGGTGGTGCGGAGATCCGGGTGACACGGGCAGCAGCATGGCCGCTCCGTCGAACGCGGCCGGTTGCGCGATCGCGTGTGCCCACGGCCCCAGCCATTCGGGAGTGACCCCCAGCACCGGTACCGGGACGCGGTGTCCCACAACGGGTGGCCGCAGCCCGTAACCCGTATACAGCAAACGGGAATTGGGACTGCCCGCCTCTGTGCTGCGAAAGCGCCCCGGCTCGGGCGCCAGGGCTGTCCGTGCCCACACGTTCTCGGGGAGGGTCTGGAGAACGGCTGTCGGGCCGTGGTCCGCCCACGTCCGCAGCGCCTGGAGCATCGGGCCGGCGCGCCAGGCCGGTGCCACGCCGTCCGTGAGGACCAGGGTCACCGTGCGGCCGGTCGGATCGACGAGCGACCCCGTCGAGCGAAGCGGCTGCGACGACGTTGACGAAACTGTTCCTGTTCCGATCCCGGGGGCGCCGTCGCCGCGGGGAGCCAGACAGTGCAGCCGGACATCGCGGAACGCGCCGAGCTGGAGCAGCAACGTGCGCAGCTCACGAGCGAGCGGCTCCCAGAAGACGGCGCTCTCACCGTAGGAGTCCAGGACGATCCGAACGTCGAGCCATCGGTCTGCCGCCGGTGCGAGGACCGGGATCCAGTGATCGTGATCGGCGATCCGGCTGACGGTGGCGTCCTCATCCAGGACGGTCCGGACCCTGGAGGGAACGCGCCGTTTGAGCGGGCGCAGGGCACGCGCCAGCTCGCGGCGGCGCGGCAGCGCCGGCGGACCCGTGACGCGGACCGGCGCCGCCCGTTCGACCTGTGGCTCCTCCTCTCCGTCCGGGGAGGGGCGCCTGGGCACGTACAACCGCGTGACCTCGGACTCGGAGCGGTCGTCGTCACCGGCCTCTGGTGGCTCCTGTTCGGCGCCGCCTTCCAGAGCGGGCGGCGTCGAACGTCCCTCGGTCGGCATGGCGGTCGACGAGGTCCGCCCGGTCTCCTCGGGCAAGTGCCGTGCCAGCCAGATGAGTTCAGCGACCTCGCGAGGTGTGGGCGACTGCTCTGCCGGACACAGGTCGGCGAGCAACGCGCCGAGCCGCTCGATCACGGTTTCGCCGGAACCGTCGTATTGAGATGCTGGAAGACCAATTCGCTGAGCCGATCGAGGCTCGGCGCACCGTCACCTGTCGTACGGCTCACCAGGTAGATGGCGTTGAGAAGCTGGTCGGTGGCCAGCTCGCCCGAAGCAGCGTGGCTGAGGAACCGGCTGATGACTTCGTCGACGTCCTCGGCCGCGGTGGGGAGATGCGCCTTCACGATCGTCCGCAGCCGTTCGTCGCTGTCGACGGCGGGGAGATTGAGCCTGACACAGCGGCGGAGGAACGCGGGTGGGAACTCGCGTTCGCCGTTGCTCGTCAGGATGACGAAGGGGAAGGTGCGGCAGCGTACCTTGCCGCTCACGACCTTGACCGGTTCGCCGTCGTCCGCCGGACGGACCCGGACCGTGGGATGTCTGTCGACCACCCGGGAAAGCTCCGGGATCTCGAACACGCCTTCCTCGAAGACATCGAGGAGGTCGTTCGGCAGGTCGATGTCGCTCTTGTCGATCTCGTCGATGAGCAGGACGCGCGGCAACGCGTACGGCGCAAGGGCCGTCCCGAGCGGCCCGAGCCGCAGGTAGCGCCCGATGTCCGTGGCGCGCTCCTCTTCCTCCTCGGAACCCGGTGGGGCGTCCCTGACCGCGCGGGTGACTCCGGCGTCCTCCAGACGGCCCAGGGAGTCGTACTGATAGAGACCGTCGCGCAGTCCGGACTTGCTGTTGATCGGCCAGCGCAGCACCGTGCCCAGCTTCAGTTCACGGGCGACCGCGTAGGCCAGTGTGGACTTCCCTACGCCGGGATCGCCCGTCACCAGCAGGGGGCGGCGCAAGTAGAGGGCCGTGTTCACTGCCTCGACCGTGTCCTCCTCGGCCTTGTACGCGTCGGCCTTCGGCAGTCGCCGGTCCCCGTGGGACTCGACGTTCCGGTCGAACGGCGTCACCTCACCGGTGTGTTCGAAGTCCCGCCACGGCGGTGGGGCCGGCAGGCGGTCGATGCCGTCGTGCGGCTCGCGCACACCTTGATAGATCCGCCACTCGCTCATCGGGAGCGTCCTTCCTGGGCCGGGGCCAAAGGCGATCGAGGGATTTGGCGCAGCGGGTCGTCCCACAGCAGAACGATGTCGCCACCGAGGTGCCCCTCCCTCTTCGGGGGCTTCTCCGCATCGACGCGCAACCGGCGGATCCGCTCGGGCAGGTCGTCCCGCCGCGCGTCGTCCAAGGAGGCACACAGCTCGGTGAAGAATCCGTTGCCGGGGCACGCCCGACGGCCCGGTACCCCGCACCTGCCGCCGTCGGCGCGCTCGCAGGCCGGGCTGCCCCGCCGCCACATCATCATCGGTACTCCGGACGCGACGGCCACCTGGTAGGCGTCCGAGACCGGTGGCGACTGGGGCGTACCCGCGAGCGCGAGCGCGCCCAACGCCGGGTCGTTGTCGAACGAGGCGTCCAGTGCGGCCTGATCCTGGTCACCTCGGCCGCACACGCACACCACCATGTCGCCGACCGCCTTGCCGTCCAGTTGCTGCCAGCGCTCAGCCCACGCAGCATGCAACGAGGGCGCCTCGTGTCGCTCCAGCGGCCGGACGACCACCTGTTGCTTGCGGCCCAGCGAGAACCAGGGCAACCGCGGCCAGAGCTTGAGATCGGCGAAGCCTTCGTCGAGTGCCTCCACGGGAAGGATCAACTCGATCAGACCGGGGCTGGTGGCCCCACCCATGATCTCGATCTGCGCGGGCAGCAGCTCCGCCATATGCTTAACCGCCTGGTCCAGGGGAAGCGCGTCCGACTCCGGGGCGGCCGGCCGGATGTCGCTCGCCGAGCGGTATCGCCACACCATGACGTGGTACAGCCGCCGGTCGCGCATGGAGTGTCGAATCCTGCCGATGATCGAGGGCTGGACTTTCGGCCCGGGCTGCTCGGCCAGACGTTGCTGCATCGTGTCACCGAGTCCCAGCCTGCCCGCCGTGATCAGCACTCGGTCGCGCAGCTGCTGGACAGCGCCTTGCCAGGCCGGCCCCGCTGTCGCGCCCCGGCGGACGAGGTCGGCAGCGAAGGCCAGCTCGTAAGGAAGCCCACCGTCCTCGGGCGGCATCTGGGCGGCCAGCTGGGTGAAGACGTCACGGTGGTCCAGCAGCGGGTACGACGCGGGCGGGAGGGCGCCTTCGACGGCCGCGGCGAAGAACGCGGCGAGATGACTGCTCGTACCGGAGAGGGTCTCGTCCATCGAGTCCTCCGGCAACTGGGAGATGAGCGCCAGCAGTTGCCGCTCCTCGGTGGAATTGAGCGCCGTGTCGAGGCCCTCGTCGGCCCCGACCGCGTCATGCCTCACGACGCGGTCGGACAGCCGGGACCATCGGTCGTCCTGCCCGTGAAAGGCGTCGTGTGCCCGGATGAGGTTGCGGTAGACGTCCGGGTCCAGCAGCCTCAGGGCGCTCACGGGGGTACCCAGACCTCCCATGGATGTGTTCCGCAGTCTGGTCGCCTTGACGATCGCGCAGACACCACCGGACTCGTGGTTCAGCACCGGGCCACCGGACAGCCCTTTGTTGACCTCGCCGCCCACTAGCTCCAGCATCTCGCCGACCTGCAGTTTCGTGGTGCCCCCGCGGACGAGGGCGGCGGAGCGCTCAGCCGCGCTGCCGGGCTCGTAGACGTCGGAGAAGCCGATCGCGGTCAGGCCGGCGTCACGCGAAGGAGTCACGGTGTCGAGCCAGACGCACGGGTGACCCGAGGGGGCGTCGAGGAGTCGTACGACAGCCAGATCGGGATACGGCCACAGTTCCCTGCCCTTGGGCGGGGCCGACGCGGTCAGCACGATTCCCTCGAACTCCGTGTCCTCCCAGAAGACGGGCAACCGAGTCCCTGGCTGCGCCCCCGCCACATGGGCGCAGGTCACGACGTGGCCCGGGGCGACGAAGAAACCCGTCCCCTGCGTTACCCCCTGCACGCGCACGCGACAGGAGCCCAGGTGTTCCTGAAGAAGGGACTGGGGTGAGGGCCTGCGCACAGCGGACGGCCTCAGTCCTGAACCGGTGGCACCGGGGGTACGGCCGGGGGCTGTGCCGGCTGCGGTGGCACGACCGGTGTCGCCGGTGTGGCGGGCAGCCCCTGGCCGTTCCAGGTCAACGTCACCTTGAACGCCGCCTTGCCGCTGCCGCCGACTACTGCGGCGACAATGCCGCTCTCACCGACGGCCAGTTCCAGACCGAACTCGACACTGGTCTCGTCGGGGCGGGCTGACGCCACCGCATTGCGCACATTGGAGGCGACGGTCTGGAGCGCCTCCTGGAACCCGTCGAGCTTTTCCGTGATTCGCTCGCCGAGACCCGAGTCGCTCGGCCCGTCGCCGTCGTCGACCGTTGCCCAGATGACCTTCTCGTCCGGCATCTGCAAGCGCACGAGCTGCGACATGACTCCCCCTCAACTGCTTCGCGTGGCAGCTCACATCGTACGAGCCGTGCGTCGAATCCGAAGACCGATCACCGAATCACTGCCTCGTGCCGGGGTCGCGCTCGACCGCACGGCGCCGTCTCCCGGAGCCGGCCTGATCCACACGACACTGCCTAGTAGTGCTTTGTTAGGTGGTGTCGTAGAGCTGCCATGGCACGGTTTGCTGGCAGGTGGGGCAGGTACCGGTCCAGGTGGCGATGAGGTGTTGGAGGAGGTCCAAGGCCGGTAGAGGGTCAGAACCTGGCAGGGGCTTTTGGGTTCCTCCGATGTTCGGTCAGAAACAGGTGGGCGGCGGTGACGAGGGTGACGTGCCGGTGTCAGCCGGCGAAGGAACGGCCCTCGATGTGGTCCAGGCCCAGAGCGGTCTTCAGCTCGCGGTAGTCGTGCTCGATCCGCCAGCGGGCTTTAGCGAGGCGGACGAGGTCCTTGGCGGGGGTGCCGGCCGGCAGGTTGGAGATCCAGTACCTGACCGGCTCGTCGTGCCCCTCGGGCCATGGGGCGATCAGCCAGACCACGGGAATCGTGCCATCGGCGGCGGGCTTGGGCCGCCTGCCGGCGAGGCGGACGCGCAGGAGCACGAAGTGCGAGCTCATCGCGGCCTTGGATCCGTTGCGCCAGGTCAGGGTCCGTTCCCCGGTCCCGGCCCGCGGCCATCACGTGTTCGCATAAAAGAGCGTTTTGTCCCGGCAGGGGTGTTTGAGAAGTAGTCGATGTGGCTGACCTTCGGGGGCGTGCGTCCGACTTAGCGTTTGCGGTTGGAGCCCCACTCGTAGCTCATGGGAGCCGTCTCCACGACTTCGCTGGGCCAGGTTTTTCGGACCTGGTCGAGTCGCTGGTGGTGGTCCTGAATCCAGGTCTCCTCTGGTCCGATCCCCAGCGCGAGGCTCATGCGGTCGGGGTCCTGGACCATCAACGACAACGTGCGGTCCTCGTGCATGAAGAAGTCGAGACTCAGCCCGCGGTCGCCACCGATGGTTGCGCCCTTGCCCGGTGTGAACTGGGTCAAGTCGTGCTGCCAGGTGTTGAGGTCCTGCCGGAACAGGTGGAGCTCAAGTCTGGCGTCGACGAAACTCGCGGAGACCAAGACATCGGCTTGCAGAATGTCGTGGCCGGTCAGTACTCCGGGTTGGTAGCGGCCGGTCACGCGGACGACGCAGCGGTTGCCATCCGCGTCTCCCAGATCGATCAGGTTCACCGGGGCCGGTTCAGTCACCGTACGTCTCGCTCTCTTGAGAGGGGCTAACCTGCATCCTCTCGTATCGCCGGGTGGGCTTGTCGGGCCGGCGAGTCTGCTGCTCGCGCTCTGGCTATGAGTCCTTCCAGTTCGGAGTTGACTCTCGGGTGAGCCTGCGGCTCATCAGGTCGATCACTGCGAGGCGGATCATCGCTTCGGAACGGTGCGGATGAGTTTCATAGTCGCGGGCCAGTCGGCGGTGGTTCATCAGCCAGCCGAAAGTCCGCTCGACCACCCAGCGCCGCGGGATGACCTTGAAGCCCTTCTCGCCCGGGTCGCGGCGGGTGACCTCGACATCATGCCGAGGGTGGCCCCAAACGGGTGAACCCCGGGCAGCGGCAGGACGCTGCGCCCAACGTCCTCCAGTCGATCCGGACACGACTGGGACGGCTGCCGGCTTCCGTCGGACCTGCTGGCCGACCACGCTGGCCGCGCTGAGGCCCCGGATCCCAGTCTGCTGGTCGCCACCCTGCAACCGGCCCTCAGGGCGAGGCTGGATTGGCCTGGTGTGCCGCTGGCCGTTTCGGAGGGGTGTCGTGCAGAGAGGAGATAGCTGGACGCTGGCCGTTCGGGATCAAAGGCGTCGATGCAGCCAATGATGCGCGGCGGCCAGCGTCATCTTGATGTCGTCGCTCCATGAACAGACCTCCAGCCACGACAGGCAGCCGCCCTACGTGAAGGCCAGGACCTCACCGGGGCACTCACCGGCCTCGGTGACGGGCTGTGCTTCGCCCGCCACGACAGTGCTGAGGACGGTGGGGGCGGGCTCCACCTCGGTGGTGTCGGGTTCGAAGTAGGCGGTACCGCACCCGCATGTACAGCGAGGTCGCACACTGAGGTGCGGAACCTGTCTCCGGAGCGCGACATGAACCTGATTGCCCGAGTTCAGGACTGCCGCAAGCACGTCGGCTACGTCGGCAGGCAGGCTCTCGGGCATTCCGTCGCTGTATCTGACCAGCGGCCTGCGGGACCCGGCGAAGCCGGCCTACCGCCGTTCGGCAGGCTGTGACGGGCCGGGGGGTCCACGGCGCGGTGACCCTGGCCGCGCTTCGGCTCTGGCTCCGTTCCTGACCTCTCAGGCGTCCTTCCTATGCTGATCGACTCAATCGTCGGCCGCGACGAGTAGCGTGATCCGTCCAACTGAGCGTTCGATGAGCACGAATTCGTGGAAGTCGTCGTGCACACGCCCCCGGCCGTGGTTGGCTCGGTCCCCGAGCCCCCTCAGGTGGGGGATGTGGTCGGCTGCGGACAAGCGGTCGAACGCCTGCTGCTCCGGATCTGCTGCAGTACCCGTCAGAAGCTTCAGGATCGTCGGCTGTGACAGACTTCCACCTCCCAGCGGTTGAAATGGGATGGCGATTTTGGGCGATGCGGTGTCAGCTGATGAATTGGATGGGGAACCGGACGACGTGCGGTTTGCCCACTACCGGAGGGCATTCGAGGAGGTAGCCGCAGCGGATGCAGCCGCCCTCGTCACCCGTGTGCTCACCGACCTCGATACGGGGATGGCGAGCAGCGCCGTATGCGAGTACCTGGACCGGCGGACCGCTGAACTGCTCGCGGACCCTGGCTATCCTTCCTGGTGCCTGGAGATGACCGGTCCCGTGGCGGTGGACGACTTCTCCGCCCGGCGCCTGCGTGAGTGGACTCTGCTGCGGGCGATGACTTTGGACGAGCCGTGGGAGACCGAGGTCCTGCTCGCGGCCTCCAACTGGCTTCAGCTTCACATTGCAGAGGAGTCCTCGGCCGTGATCGCTCTGGCAGCACTGGCTGAGGGTGGCCGTACCCGGCGCATCCGCAACATCGCCAAGTCCCGCCTGTCGGCCCCCGGTTGCCGACGCCAGCCGCACCGGCTCACTGAGTAGCTCCGCGCGGGGGCGGGGAGCCGGCCAGCTCCGCAAGATGGAGAGCGACTACGAGGGCCCCAGCGCGCTGGAGCACTTCGCAGCACGGCCCACCTGGTGGACACGGTTCTTCGGCCCCTGGTGACCCACCCGCCCGGCCTCCACCCTCAGCCGACCCCTGCGCGTCGGCTGGGGCGCAGGGACGGACCTCGGCAAGATCTGAAAGAGACGGCATAACACCCCACGGCTTGACGGCTTAACTCTGTCGGCGGCGCAGGGGCCGGCCTGGCGTTCCGGCGGGGGAGGGTGCTGCGGTTCCGTGCGGGCAGACGCCGTGCCGAGGGGGGTGCGGCCCGGTGGTGAGGCGGGGGCGTGATGGCCAGACCGATGTGGACGGGGGTTCTGTCGTTCGGGCTGGTGACTTGTCTGAACCATCCCACCTGTGGGCGCTGGCGCTCGGAGGACAACGGCCAAGCTGCTGAACGCCCGGCAGGCGCTGCGCAAGGCAGGGCGGCGCGGGCTCCGACCGCCCGCCGGGCGTTGCTCGAATCACGGCACGGTGTTGGTACTTGCAGTGGCGCGCTGCGTGAGCATTGGAAGCTTTGAGGGACTCCGTCAGAGGATGCAGATCGGTCACCCATGCGACCGCGGCCGGGATGGACGCCTCTGTGGCCACGAGTTCGTCGCCTAGCTCAAAATGCTGCAGCAGCTGCTGCACGATCCGGACGGGCTCCGAAAGGTTGTCGGCGTACCCGGCTATCGCCTGGACCGCTCCGTCCAGCACCGGGTCCTCATCCAGCTGGTCCTGCATCCCGCTGAACATGCTGTTCAAGGCAGGCATCGCGAGGGATAGCAACGAGAACTGACACCCACGGACCTTGCGCACTGGTCCTGGCTCGCGGGCATGGCGCTGTCCAACGGATTGACCGTCGTCGTACCGCGGCGTCTGCCTTGCCGTCCGGATCGAAGTCGGCTGTCGTCACGCCGACGGCTGTTGCTGCCGGGGTGCCGGCCTGGACGACGAGCCGTACGCCCCGTGGGCGGCGGGCCTGCGCGAGGAGGCGCAGGCCGTCTATCTGGAGCTCCTCACCCAACTCGCCGAGG
>NZ_JBEOXT010000065.1:0-19884 GCF_040296685.1 Streptomyces sp. NPDC002054 | reverse complement strand
GGGGCGGGGGCGCCCCCCGGTTTTGGGGAGGGGGGGGGGGGGGGGAAGGCTCCGCGCAGCGGGACCCCCGGGGGCGCAGCCCCGCCGGGCCGAGGGCCCCGGGGCGCAGCCCCCGCGCGCGGAGCCAGCCGCGCAGCGGGGCCGCATGGGCGGGGGCCGGCCGGGCGCAGCGGCACCACCGCTGCGTAGCCCCCCGCGCCCGGGCCGGGTCAGGCCGGTTGGGGGGTGAGGCGGGTGGTGAATTCTCGGGCTGCCGGTTCGTCGCGGTATGGGTCGAGGCGGGAGCGGAAGTCCGCCACGTATTCCGCGCCCCGGTTCGACCGGATTGTCGCCAGAAGCTCCACCGCTTGGCCCGCCGTCGCGCACGACTGCTCCACCTCACGCTGCTGCACCTGCGCCGAAGCCAACAGCAGCAGCCCAATGGCCCGTCTGCGCGCCTTCGTGGCCGGCAGCACCCGCAGCGCCTCCTCCGCCCGCCGCCCCGCCGCCTCCGCCTGCCCCAGATCCCGATGGCAGTGCGCCAGCTCGTCCGCCAGGTACGCCTCGTCGAAGTGCCGGATCCACACCGGGTCGTCCCCGGACTCCGGTTCCGCCCGCTCCAGCGCGCTCAGCGCCCGCGAGGCCAGCACCTGTGTGGCCCGCGCATCGCCCAGCAGCGCATGGCCCCGCGCCTCCGCCGCGTAGAACATCGCCTCGGCCCGCGGGGTGACCTGCCCCCGCGTGCCCTCCTGCGCGGCCCGCGCCAGCTGGGCGATCTCGCGCGGGTTGCCCAGTTCCGCTGCGAGGTGGCTCATGGAGGCGGCCAGGACATAGCCGCCGTACGCCCGGTCCCCCGCCGCCTGTGCCAGCCGCAGCGCCTGGATGTAGTAGCGCTGGGCGAGGCCCGGCTGGCCGGTGTCCACCGCCATGTAGCCGGCCAGTTCGGTCAGCCGGGCCACCGCCGCGAACAGCGCCCGCCCCACCGGCTCCCGGTACGAGCCGCCGATCAGCCCCGACACCACGCTGTTGAGGTAGTGGACGACCACCGGCCGGACATGGCCGCTGCCGAACCGGTGGTCCAGCTCGACCAGGGCGTCGGTGGTGGCCCGGACCGCCTCCACATCGGACATGCCGACCCGCGAGCCGCCCGTACGCGCCACCGCCACGTCCGCGCCGGTGATCAGCCAGTCCCGGCTCGGTTCGACCAGGGCCGAGGCCGCGACCGTCGAACCCGACAGGAAGTCCCGCCGGCCGACGTCGCTGCGCCACAGCTCGCAGACCTGCTCGATGGCTCCGATCACGGTCGGGGAGAACTGCAGACCCACCCCGGAGGCGAGGTTCTTGCCGTTCGCCATGCCGATCTCGTCGATGGTGACGGTCCGGCCGAGTTTTCGGCCCAGCGCCTCGGCGATGATGCCCGGCGCCCGGCCGCGCGGCTGCTGGCCGCGCAGCCAGCGGGCCACGGATGTCTTGTCGTAGCGGAGATCGAGGCCGTGCTCGGCACCGCACATGTTGACGCGCCGGGCGAGCCCGGCGTTCGAGCACCCGGCTTCCTGGATGAGCGCCTGCAGCCGTTCGTTCGGCTGGCGGGCGACGAGAGGCCTGGCTGCCATGAAAACCCCCTGTGGCCGCGGGTGATCGTTCCATTGATCACTTCCCGGCGGATGTGCGGAGAATTCCGTGGATATTCCTGGGATTCTTCCGCTCTGCGCTTTGTCGCTACCCACCACCGGCTCCCGGACCCCCCACGCGCCCCCGGCCGTGCATCGATGCGCCCCGCATGCAGGATCGATGCTCCGCCACCCGTCCGGTTTAGGGGGCCTCCGGCGGATCAGGGCCGTAACCCCAGGTGACGGCGGGAGTTGTGATGGACGTGGAAGAGACCATGGGAGTCACGGAGACCGAGACCGCCGCCATCCCCAAGCAGCGAGGTGAGCAGCTGCTGGACCATGCCGTGCGGTACGCGGAAGAGCGGCACTGGGACGTGTTCCCCGGCACCTGGCTGGAGCCCGGGGACGGCAGGGAGCTGTGCTCCTGCGGGGCGGAGGACTGCGCGGCACCCGGCGCACACCCCACGGTGAAGGACGGGGCGGCGCAGGCGACGGGCAGCGCGGTCCAGGTCCGGCGGATGTGGTCGAAGCACGCCAAGGCCTCCATCCTGCTGCCGACCGGCCGGACCTTCGACGCGATCGACGTCGCGGAGACCTCCGGATTCCTGGCGCTGGCCCGGCTGGAGCGGATGCAGCTCACGCTGGGTCCGGTCACGCTGACCCCGGACCGGCGGATGCTGTTCTTCGTCCTGCCCGGGGCCGGGGCGAAGGTGCCGGACCTGGTGCGCAAGCTGGGCTGGTCGCCGTCCGCGATCGATCTGGTGGTGCGCGGCGAAGGGGACTTCGTGGCGGCCCCGCCCACCCGGTACGGGGGCCGGGGCGCGGTGCAGTGGGCACGGCGGCCCACGCCGGCCAACCGGTGGCTGCCGGACATCGAGGAGTTGATCAACCCGCTGGCGTACGCGACCGGCCGGGAGGCCTCCGCCGCCCGCTCCCGCCGGGGCGCCTGACCGCGCAACGCCCCGGGGATCCGCCGCTGTTCGCAGCTGTTCGCAGCTTTCCGCAGGTCATGACAAACGTCATGGGGTGGCCGGAATGCGTGCCCGTATCGTGAGACGCGACCAACGGGGACAGCAGGGAAGGGCGGGGACGGCGTATGCCTGACCAGTCGAGCACGGCCCACGCAACGAACGGGACGGGGGCGGTCGCAGCCGCTCCCGCCGTCCGCATATCGGGCCTGTGGAAGCGGTTCGGGGAGCAGATCGCGGTTTCGGGGATCGATCTGGAGCTGCCCGCGGGCAAGTTCATCGGCCTGGTCGGCCCCAACGGCGCGGGAAAGACGACAACGCTGTCGATGGTGACCGGGCTGCTCCGCCCCGACCAGGGGCGGGCCGAGGTCGCCGGACACGACGTCTGGCGGGACCCGGCGCAGGTGAAGGCCCGGATCGGGGTGCTGCCGGAGGGCCTGCGGCTGTTCGAGCGGCTGTCCGGCCGGGAACTGCTCGGCTACATGGGCCGGTTGCGCGGGCTGCCGGGCGAGGAGACCGACAAGCGGGCCACCCAGCTGCTGGACGTGCTCGGCCTGGCGGGCGCGCAGCACAAGCTGGTGGTCGACTACTCCACCGGCATGCGGAAGAAGATCGGCCTGGCCGCCGCCCTGCTGCACAACCCGGAAGTGCTCTTCCTGGACGAGCCGTTCGAAGGCGTGGACCCGGTGTCCGCGCAGACCATCCGGGGCGTGCTGGAGCGTTACACCGCCTCCGGAGCCACGGTCGTGTTCTCCTCCCATGTGATGGAGCTCGTCGAGTCGCTGTGCGACTGGGTGGCCGTGATGGCGGAGGGCCGGATCCGCGCCGCCGGCACGCTGGCCGAGGTACGGGGCAACGCCGCCTCCCTGCAGGACGCCTTCCTGGAACTGGTGGGCGCGCAGGGGCGGACCGGCGGCGACTCGCTGGACTGGCTCGGCGGCGGGACGGCGGCAACCCGATGAGTACCCCTATGGGCACGGCCGCGAGCACGTCGGCGAGCACGGCCGCGAGCACGGCCTGGAGCGCGCCTGCCGTGGCGCTCACGCCGGTCTTCGTCCGACTGAAGCTCTCGCTCCTCCGCAACGGCCTCAAGGGGTCCACCAAACGCAAGGCCGCCTTCATCAGCTCCCTGGCCTCCGTCCTGGTGATCGCCGCGCTGACGGTGCCGCTGCTGGCCCTGCTGCGCGGCAATGCGCACGCCGGCACGGTCGTCGTCCTGCTCACCGGGATCCTGGGCCTCGGCTGGGCGTTCATGCCGCTGCTGTTCTCCGCCGGGGACGAAACCCTCGACCCGAGCCGCCTGGTGATGCTGCCGCTGCGGCCCCGCCCGCTGGTGCGGGCCCTGCTGGCCTCCTCCCAGGTCGGCATCGGCCCGCTGTTCACCCTGTGCCTGGCGGTGGGCTCGGTGATCGCGGTGGCGCACGGTGCCGTCGGTCTCGCTGCCGGCATCCTGGCGGTCCCGCTGCTGCTGCTCGGCTGTGTGGCCCTGGCCCGCGCCGTGGCCACCGCCAACGTCGGGCTGCTGAGCAGCCGCAAGGGCCGCGATCTGGCCGTGCTCAGCGGTCTGCTGATCGCCATCGGCGCACAGTTCGTCAACTTCGCAGCCCAGCGGCTGACCGAGGAGGGCGGGCTCACCGTCCTGCGGCCGGCCGTGGCGGTGGTCCGCTGGCTGCCGCCGGCGACCGCGCTCGGCATGGTGGACTCGGCGAGCGAGGGCGCGTACGTCCGGGCCGCGGGCCAGCTGGCCGTGACCCTGCTGGCGATCCTCGGCCTCCTCTACGTCTGGGAGCGCAGCCTGACCCGGCTGATGGTCACCCCGGACGGCTCGACCGTGGCGGCTTCGGCCCCCACCAAGGAGGGCGCCCCGGGCGGTGGACTGTGGGGCCTGCTGCCCGGCGGCCGGGCGGGCGCGGTCATGCAGCGGACCCTCCGCTACGCCTTCCGCGACCCGAAGACCAAGGCCGGCTGGATCAGCAGCCTGGCCCTCGGGGCGATCGTGCCGGTCTTCAACGCCCTCCAGGGCACCGGCTCGATCTACCTGGCCTGCTTCGCCGCGGGCATGCTCGGCGCCCTGATGTACAACCAGTTCGGCCAGGACACCTCGGCCTTCTGGATGGTCGCCCAGACCCTGTCCACCGCGCGCGACGCGTACGCCGAACTCCGGGCCCGCGCCGTGGCGCTGCTCCTGATCACCCTCCCGTACACGGTCCTGGTCACCGTGGTCACCGCCTGGCTGGTCGGCAACTGGGCCGCCCTGCCGGACGCCCTCGGCCTGAGCCTGGGCCTGCTGGGCGCGATGCTGGGCACCGGCGCACTGTCCTCGGCGTACGCCCCGTACTCCATCCCGCAGGACGGCGCGTTCAAGAGCGTGGTGCCGGGGCAGGCGGGTCTGGCCGTCTCCAGCATCTTCGGCGGCATGCTCGCCGCGGCGCTGCTCTGCTCCCCGCTGATCGGCCTGGTCGTCGGCCTCCGCGTGAATGACCACCACGCACTGCTGTGGACCGTCCTCCCGGCCGGCATCGCGTGGGGCGCCCTGCTCGGCTGGGCGGGCCTCCGCGTGGCGGCCCCGAAGGTGGCGGACAACCTCCCGGAGATCCTCCAGGCGGTGAGCAAGGGCTGAACCCTGGCAGGGCGGTTGGTCAGGTCCGGTGGGCGAAGGCGCGAGCCGCGCGGCGGGCCATCTCTTCCACGGTCAGGGGCCGGTCCAGGCGGCCCCGGGCCCATTCCAGCACCGGGGCGATGCCCTCGTCGTCGGTGACGGGCACCGGCAGGCCGATGAACTGCGCCTGCCCGCCGGGTCGGTGGGCCGGGACCACCATGCGGCGGGCCAGCTGGTTGGCGATGTGCGCCCCCAGGTCGCGGCGGACCAGGTGGAGGCAGAGGTCGAGCCCGGCGGTCATGCCCGCGCTGGTGAGGACGTCGCCGTCGTCGACGTAGAGCACCGAGTCGTCGACCTCCACCTTGGGGTAGCGCTCGGCCAGTTGCCGGGTGTGCATCCAGTGGGCGGTGGCGCGGCGGCCGTCGAGCAGTCCCGCTTCAGCGAGGGCGAAGGCGCCGGTGCACAGGGAGACCATGCGGGCTCCCGCGTCGTAGGCGGCGCGCAGGGCGGCGATCAGCCGGGGCGGCAGCGGCCGGCCTTCTTCCACGCAGGCGTCCGGTACCGAGGGGACGATGACGGTGTCCGCGCCGGCCAGGTCGTCCAGTCCGTAGGGGGTCCGCAGGTCCAGGCCCTGACCGGCGGGGGCCGGGGTGCCGCCCTGGACCTCGTCGGTGCCGCAGACCCGCAGCTCGTACCAGGGGTCGGCGAGATCGGGCTGCGGCTTCCCGAAGACCGTGCACGGGATGCTCACTTCGTACAGGTCCCAGGAGGCCGCCGGCATCCCGCCGGGGACGATGACCGCGACCGTGCCGAGCGGGGGGCGCGGGTCGCGGACACCCGGCGGAGGCGGTGGCGGCGAGCGCACTGACGATCGTGTGCGTGCTCGACTACGAGGTGATGTACGGGCTCTTCGGCGCGGACGACGGGGAGTTGGCGGGCCGGACCCTGGTCAACCTGACCTCCGGCTCGCCGGAGCAGGCGCAGGAGGCCACCCGGTGGGCGGCCGGCCGGGGCGCCGCCTATGTGGACGGGGCGATCATGACCACCCCGCCGGGGGTGGGCAGTGCCGAGGTGATGTTCCTCTACAGCGGCTCGGCCGAGGTCTTCGCGCAGCAGCTTCCGGTGCTGCGGGTACTGGGCGACCCGCTGCACCTGGGCACCGAACCGGGGGCAGCCTCGCTCTACGACGCCGCCCTGCTGGGGCTGATGTGGTCCACCATGACCGGCTGGCTGCACGGTACGGCCCTGGCCACCGCGGATGCGGCGGCGGGGCACA
The DNA here is from genome assembly GCF_040296685.1 of Streptomyces sp. NPDC002054. NCBI lineage: Bacteria > Bacillati > Actinomycetota > Actinomycetes > Kitasatosporales > Streptomycetaceae > Streptomyces > Streptomyces sp. NPDC002054. The sequence goes on along the minus strand of NZ_JBEOXT010000065.1, from coordinate 13,452 downwards.
CAGCGGTGGACTTCACGGCCGTCGCGGTGCGCTGGCTGGGCACCGTGGCCCGCTTCATCAGCTTGTACGCGACCCAGGTGGACGCGGGCGCCTACCCGGGGGACGACGCCACCGTCGACGTACAGGTCGCGGCGATCGGGCACCTGATCCATGCTGCCGAGGCACGGGGTATCGACAACGCCCTGCCCGAGCTGCTGAAGGCCACGTTGGAGCGGACGCAGGCCGCCGGGCATGGCTCGGACAGTTTTGCGAGCGTCGTGGAGGTGCTGCGCACGAGTGGGGTCAGGAGGTGAGGACTCCGTCCAGGAAGGGTTCCAGGGCGGCCCGCCAGGCGTCCGGCTGGTCGTAGTGGACGTAGTGGCCGGCGTCGGGGATTTCGGCGTACTGCCCGGCCGGGAGGACGCGGACCATCTCCTGGGCCTCGGCGCGGCCGAGTTCCCCGTCGAGGCCGCGGACCACCAGGGTGGGGCAGCGGACTTGGGCGAGCTCTTCCCAGTGCGCGTCGTGCACCCAGGTCTCGCGGGCGGTCAGCATCTGGCGGCGGGAGAACTGCGGGCGCCAGCCGTCCTCGGCCTGCCGCATCACCTCGGCGAAGAAGGCCCCGCGGCCGGGGTCGGGGCGCTCCACCCGGGGGTCGTCCTCGCCGAACCAGCGCCGGGCGGCGTCCTGGGTGGGGAAGGGCAGCGGCCAGCGGCAGAACCACTCCTCCCATTCGCGCTGGGAGGCTGCGCCGAGGGCCGAGGCCCTCATGTCGCAGATGACCAGGGCCTGGACGATTTCGGGGCGGTGGGCGGCCAGCTGCCAGGCGGTGAGGGCGCCCATGGAGTGGCCGACGAGGGTGACGGGGGCCAGGCCGAGCTGCTCGATGGCCGCCTCGGCGTCGGCGACGAAGGCCTCCCGGGTGTACGGGCCGTGGGCGGGGGCCTCGCTGTCGCCGTGGCCGCGCTGGTCCAGGGCGATGACCCGGCGGCGGTCGGCGAGCCAGCGAGCGGTGCCCGCCCAGTGGAAGGCACGGCCCATCAGGCCGTGGAGTAACAGGGCCGCGGGCCGGGGCTCGGCGGCGGAAGCGGAATCCCTTTCCCGGAACTCCCAGGCAGCCAGGCGGACCCCGTCGGCCCCTGTCACATCGAAGCGCTGTACCACCGCAGATGCACCCCCTTCGCTTGCCGCCAGACTATCGAACCCCTATTCGAAAATGGCCTTCCCGCCCGCAACACCGCTCTTTCGAGTGACCTTGCTCAAGGATTGACCGCCACTGCCGAGGGGAGATTTCCAGCAGGGAGGCGGGCCGATCGGGGAAGACGGTCCGAGGGGATGACCCTGAGAGCTCGGGGCTCCGGGTCAGCAAAGGGGAGGACCGGTCCCGGCGCCGCAAGGCGCCGGGACCAAACCTACCCAGGGACGCCGGGGATCAGCGCTTTGCGACGAAAACGTGCGAGGCGATCTCCGCCTCCAGCTCGGCGGCCTCGCCGCCACTGCCGACCAGCACGCCGCCCGGCGACTCGGTCACGCTCACCACCGCACCCGGCTGCACCCCGGCCCGCCGCAGCGTGTACATCAGCTGGGCGTCCGTCTGGATCGGCTCGCCGATCCGGCGCACCACCACGGTCTTTCCGTCCGTGCCCGGGTCCAGCTCGGCCAGGCTCACCATGCCCTCGTCGAGGAAGGGGTCCGCCTCGTTCTTCTCGCCGAGCTCCTCCAGACCCGGGATCGGGTTCCCGTACGGCGATTCGGTCGGGTGGCGCAGCAGCTCCAGCACGCGCCGCTCCACCGCCTCGCTCATCACGTGCTCCCAGCGGCAGGCCTCGGCGTGCACCTGCTCCCACTCCAGGCCGATCACGTCGACGAGCAGGCACTCGGCGAGCCGGTGCTTGCGCATCACGCGGGTGGCGAGGCGGCGGCCCTCGTCGGTCAGCTCCAGGTGCCGGTCGCTGGCGACGGCCACCAGGCCGTCGCGCTCCATCCGCGCCACCGTCTGGCTGACCGTCGGACCGCTCTGGTCGAGCCGTTCGGCGATCCGGGCGCGCATGGGGACAACACCTTCCTCTTCCAGCTCAAGGATGGTGCGGAGATACATCTCCGTGGTATCGATCAGTCCGGACATTCGTGCCCCTCGGATATCGTGCGCTGGCCCTGCCCCCAATTCTGCCGCAGAGCACCGACAACCGTCCCGCGTCGTCGGGCCCCGGGACGTCGGTCTCGAGGTTGACGCCCGTATTGACACGCCCTTGGTCCAGACCGCACGGTGAGCGGCGGACCCGCACGCCGCACCCACTGGAAGGGCCTTCAGCGCATGAGCGAGAGCAAGCTGGCCGGGCAGTTCTTCGATGCCGCCATCGGGCTGCTGCAGCGTGTCCGTGACGAGGAATCCTCGAGCATCTCCCGAGCGGGCACGGTGATCGCGGACGCCGTCGCGGCGGGCCACAAGCTTTTCGCCTTCGGCGCGGGCCACTCCTCGCTGCCCGCCCAGGACGTGGTCTACCGGGCCGGCGGGCTGGCCCTGATGAACTTCCTGGCGGTGCCCGGCACCGCCGGGGTCGACGTCATGCCCGCCACCCTGGGCAGTGCGCTGGAGCGGGTGGACGGGCTGGCCGGGGCGGTGCTGGACAGCAGCCCGGCCGGCGAGGGCGACGTCCTGGTGGTCATCTCGCTGTCCGGCCGCAATGCGCTGCCGGTGGAGATGGCGATGAACGCGCGCGCGATCGGGTTGAAGGTGATCGGCGTGACCTCGGTGGCGTACGCGACCGAGACCAGGTCGCGGCACGTTTCCGGGACCTTCCTGAAGGACCACTGCGACATCGTCCTGGACAGCAAGATCGCGGTCGGTGACGCCGAACTCAGCTCGGACGGCATCGATGCGCCGTTCGCGCCGGCGTCCACGGTGGTCACCAGCGCGATCATGCAGGCGGTGATGGCGGCGGCGGCCGGCGAACTCGCCGCCCGCGGAATCGAGCCCCCGCTGCTGCGCTCGGGCAACGTCGACGGCGGCCACGAGTGGAACGGCCGCGTGATGGCGGAGTACGGCGACCGCATCTTCTACCGGCACTAGCCCCGGCGCGGCGCGATTCGGCGCGGCCGGTGGTCGCCGGTGGCGGTTATGTGCCGCGTGTCAGGTTGGCCAGGTCGAGGTCGACCGCCAGGCGGGCCGCGATCTCCTCGGCGTAGGCCGCGTCCGCGCCGTCGAAGGCCGGGCGGGACGGCCTGCGCAGGACGGTCAGCACGCCCAGGGTCCGGCCGCGGCTGCGCAGCACCGTGCACAGCCCGTGCGCCACGTCCTCCGGCCACTGGCGGACCGCCGCCCAGCGATCGGCGGCCTCGCCCCGCGGCGCGCTGGTCCGGACCGGGCCGACCCGGTCCAGCGCCTGGAGGGCCGGGTGCCCGGGCTCGTACCGGACCGGGATCGCGCCGGGGGCCGGCAGCAGCGGAGCCGGGCCCGCCGTGCCGGACGGCGCCACCGCCGACCGTACGAGCCGCTCCTCCCCCACCACCACGTCCACCAGCGCATGGTCCGCGAACCCGGCCAGCGCGAACTCCAGCCGGACCGCAGCCGCCTCCGCCGGGTCCTCGTACTCGCCGGCCGCCCGCCCCGACCGGTACAGCTGGTTGGACCGGAACCTCAGCTGTGCCGCGTCCAGCCCCGCCTGCCGCGCCTCCGTGACGTCCTGGAACAGCCAGCCCACCCCGAGCGGCACCGGCTCCTCGGCGAGCGGCGAGGCCAGCCGCAGGAACCCGCACCGCCAACACCGTCGCCGCGGCGCGGACTCCCCCGCGGCCCGCACCGTCACCCACAGCTCCACCGGGGCGGGCGGCGGGCCCTCCGCCAGTACGTGCTGCAGGGCGCCCTCCAGCTCCTCCACGCCCTGGACGAGCAGCTCGCCGAGCGGCCGGCCCAGCAGCGCGGTCCGCCCGGACCCGAAGGCCCGCGCGGCATGGGCGTTCACCACGGCCGGCCGCAGGTCCACATCGACCAGCACCACACCCCACGAGGCGTCGTCCATCAGCGCCTCGCTGAGCGCGATGGACCGCTCCAGATCTATCTGCGCATGGACCTCGGAGAAGGCGCAGTACACCCCGGCCGGTTTGCCGTCCGCCCCCGGCACCCCCGCCGACTGGGTCCGCACCAGGACCCGCCCGCCGTCCTTGGTCAGCAGGGCGAACTCGTGCACCTGCCGGCCCGGCCCGTCCTGCGCGGACATCAGGGTGGTCTCCACATCGGGCGCATCGGCGGGCCGTACCGCCCAGCCCGCGAACCCGCGCCGGCCGACGGCCTCGGCGGCCGACCAGCCCAGGATCCGCTCGGCCTCGCGGTTCCAGTGGGTGATCACCCCGTCGGCGTCGAAGGCGCACAGGGCCGCGTCCATGCCGTCCAGAAGGGCGGCGAGAAGATCGTCGGTGGTCTCACTACGTCCGGAAGCACTCACCTGGCACCCCCTGCAGGTGTTCGCGTGTGCGGCACGTCAGATCATTCAACTGGAACGTGACGCACCCCACACTGCATTCCCTCCGATTCCCCGGACGAAATTCCATTGAACCGTCCGCGGGAGGGTGCCTACAGTGGTCGCACACTGAAAGGAGGTGATCCCGGAAATGTATGGATTCCGGACGCGTGAGGTGACTGCGGGCTAGCGCCCGTCGTCGCAACGCACCCAGTGCGGTGCCGGCGGAAACGCCGGTCAATCCCAAGCAGTCACCCGACCCGCAGGCTCGCCGGCACGTCCGGCCGGCTCCTCTTACTGCAGAAGAGGACCCGAGCCTGCGGGTCGTCTGCATGTCAGGGGCTGCATGTCACGGGCAGAGCCGCTCCAGCCGCCAGCCCGCCGCCTCGCGGACGTAGTGCAGCCGGTCGTGCAGCCGGTTCGCGTGGCCCTGCCAGAACTCGATCTCCTCCGGTTCGACCCGGTAGCCGCCCCACTCCGGCGGAACCGGCACCTGCTCGCCCTCCGGATACCGGTCGGCCAGCTCCGCGTACCGGCGGTCCAGCTCGTCCCGGGAGGCCACCACCCGGGACTGGTCGCTGGCCCAGGCCCCCAGCTGCGAGCCGTGCGGGCGGGACCGGAAGTAGGACGCGGTCTCGTCCCGGCCGATCCGGGTGACCGAACCGGTCACCACCACCTGGCGGGAGATCGGATGCCAGGGGAAGAGCAGCGCGGCGAACGGGTTCCCGGCGATCTCCAGCGCCTTGCGGGAGCCGTAGTTGGTGAAGAACACGAAGCCGCGCGAGTCGAACTGCTTCAGCAGCACCGTCCGGGAGCTGGGGCGGCCGTCGGCGGACGCGGTCGAGACGACCATCGCGTTCGGTTCGAAAACGTGCGCATTCACGGCATCCTGGAACCAGCGGGAAAACTGTTCCATGGGATCGGCGGCGAGGCTGCCCTCGGTCACGATCTCCGATCGGTACTGCTTGCGCATGGTGGCGGGGTCAAGGTCGTGGTCGGTCACCGGGCCATCCTGCCGTAGCCCCACTCGCCGGGGTGTGCCCTATGTCACGCTTCCGCAGGCCAGGCACAGCCGTCAAAATCTTGGGGCCGGTCCGCTGGTCCCCGTGCGGGTGACCAGCGGCCGATCCGGGCATCAACGGGGATGACCGCGCCGGACCGCGAATCACGCCGGGAGCCGCGCGTGTTCGCACTACCTGAGGAGCCGCCTGATGTCCGACTTCGTACCCGGACTCGAAGGGGTCGTCGCGTTCGAAACGGAGATCGCCGAACCGGACAAGGAAGGCGGGTCCCTCCGCTACCGCGGTGTCGACATCGAAGACCTGGTCGGCCATGTGTCCTTCGGGAACGTGTGGGGCCTGCTGGTCGACGGTGCCTTCAACCCCGGCCTGCCGGCCGCCGAGCCGTTCCCCATCCCCGTGCACTCCGGTGACATCCGGGTCGACGTCCAGTCCGCGCTCGCCATGCTCGCCCCCGTGTGGGGTCTGAAACCGCTGCTGGACATCGACGAGCAGACCGCCCGCGACAACCTGGCGCGGGCCGCCGTCATGGCCCTGTCGTACGTCGCCCAGTCCGCCCGCGGGCAGGGCCGGCCGATGGTGCCCCAGCGGGAGATCGACAAGGCCGAGTCCGTGGTCGAGCGGTTCATGATCCGCTGGCGGGGCGAGCCGGACCCGCGGCACGTCAAGGCCGTCGACGCGTACTGGACCTCGGCCGCCGAGCACGGCATGAACGCCTCCACCTTCACGGCGCGGGTGATCGCCTCGACCGGCGCGGACGTCGCGGCGGCGCTGTCCGGTGCCGTGGGCGCCATGTCCGGGCCGCTGCACGGCGGTGCGCCGTCCCGCGTGCTCGGCATGATCGAGGAGATCGAGCGCACCGGTGACGCGGTGGCGTACGTGAAGAAGGCCCTCGACCAGGGTGAGCGGCTGATGGGCTTCGGCCACCGCGTCTACCGGGCCGAGGACCCGCGGGCCCGCGTGCTGCGCCGTACGGCGAAGGAGCTGGACGCCCCGCGCTACGAGGTGGCGGCGGCGCTGGAGAAGGCCGCGCTGGAGGAGCTGCACGCCCGGCGCCCCGACCGGGTGCTGGCCACCAACGTGGAGTTCTGGGCCGCGATCATGCTGGACTTCGCGGAGGTTCCGGCGCACATGTTCACCTCGATGTTCACCTGCGCCCGCACGGCCGGCTGGTCGGCGCACATCCTCGAGCAGAAGCGCACCGGCCGCCTGGTCCGCCCCTCGGCCCGCTACATCGGCCCCGGCCGCCGGGACCCTCGTGACATCGAGGGCTACGCCGACATTGTGGGCAGCGCGGGCGCGTAGCGGGTTACGACCCCGCCGCGGCCGGGGGTGGGCCCAGGGTGGACTCGATGATGCGGGTCCACTGGGACACCACCCGGGCGCGGCGGGCCGTGTCGTCCGTGAGGACGTTGGCCAGGCCGAGGCCCCGGGCCAGGTCCAGCAGACCCTGGACGGTCTCCCGGACGCCGGGGACGGATTCGTCGGCGCCGAGGAGTTCCACCGCTATTTTGTGGGTTTCGCGGCCGACCCGGGCTTCGAGTTCGGTCACCCGCGGGCGCAGCTGCTCCTCGTTGGAGGCGGCCACCCACAGTTGCAGCGCGGCCCGGAACAGGGTGCCGGTGAACAGGTCCACCAGTGCCTCGATCACGGCGGGGCGGGCAGCGGGTCGGGCGGCCGGCCCGGCGGGGAACAGGTTCCGCAGGGCGGCGGAGCGTTCCTCGGCGACGTACTCGACGGCCGCGGTGAACAGGTCCTCGCGGGTCGGGAAGTGGTACTGCGCGGCGCCCCGGGTGACCCCGGCGTGTTCCGCGACCACGGCGACGGTGGAGCCGGCCCAGCCCTGTTCGGCCAGGCAGGAGACCGCCGATTCGAGCAACCGGCTGCGGGTGGCCCGGCTGCGGGCCTGCTTGGGCCCGACGGTCACAGCGCCCATGCGGGGTCCCGGCGCTCGAAGCGGGCGGTGATGCCTTCGCGGGCCTCGGCGGAGCCGAAGTGGTGCGCGGACAGGGTGGTGAGGGCCTCGCCGTCCCTGGCGAGGGCGGCCCGCACGGCAGCGGTGAGCAGCCGTTTGGTCGCGGCGAGGGCCTCGGGTCCGGCCTTGCGCAGTCCGGCCAGCACCGGGGCGAGGGTGTCGTCCACGTCCTGGCCGTGCAGGGTGAGCAGTCCGATCCGGGCGGCTTCGGCGGCGTCGAAGGGCTCGGCGGTGAGGAAGTACCGGGCGGCGGCGCGCGGGTCGAGTCGGGGCAGCAGCGGCGCGGAGATGACCGCCGGGACCACCCCGAGGTGGGTTTCGGTGAAGGCGTACGTGGAGCCGGGCCCGGCCGCGGCGATGTCGCAGGCGCCGAGCAGGCCGAGGCCGCCGGCCCGGACATGGCCGGTGACGCGGCCGACCACCGGCCGGGGAAGCTCGGTGATCTCCCGGAGCAGAGCCAGGAAGTCCGCCGGATCGCAGGGCGCCTTCAGGTCGGCTCCGGCACAGAAGGTGGTGCCGGTGTGGGTGAGCACGACGGCCCGGACCGCCGGATCCGCACCGGCCTCGGCCAGGGCCGCCCGCAGCCCGCCGACAAGCTCCGCGGAAAGCGCGTTGCGGTTGGCCGGAGAGTCCAGCGTGAGCGTGGTGACACCGCTCTCCTGTGCGGCGTGCACGAGTGGGGCCATGTCTCCTCCGGGGGTTGCGGGTGTGCGGGGCGGGGCGGGACGGGCGGGGCGGGCCCCTCCCGGGGAGGGTATGCGGGACGCCCGCGGCCCGGCCCCCTGGGGCTCCGCCCCGGACCCGCCGGGCACCCCCTAGTAGGACTTCGGCAGGCCCAAAGTCTGGTGCGAGACGAAGTTGAGGATCATCTCGCGGCTGACCGGGGCGATCCGGGCCACCCGGGAGGCGGTGATCAGCGAGGCCAGCCCGTACTCGCGGGTGAGGCCGTTGCCGCCGAGGGTGTGGACCGCCTGGTCCACCGCCCGTACGCAGGCCTCGGCGGCAGCGTACTTGGCCATGTTGGCCGCCTCACCGGCGGCCATGTCGTCCCCGCCGTCGTAGAGGTGCGCAGCCTTCTGCATCATCAGCCGGGCCAGTTCCAGCTCGATGTGCACCTGGGCCAGCGGGTGGGCGAGGGCCTGGTGGGCGCCGATGGGTTCCTTCCACACCTGGCGGGTCTTCGCGTACTCCACGGCCTTGGCGAGGGCGTAGCGGCCCATGCCGATCGCGAAGGCGGCGGTCATGATGCGCTCGGGGTTGAGGCCGGCGAACAGCTGGAGCAGACCCGCGTCCTCGTCGCCCACCAGCGCGTCGGCCGGTAGCCGGACCTCGTCCAGGACCAGTTCGAACTGCTTCTCCGCGGCCTGGAGTTCCATGTCGATGACCGAGCGGGAGAAGCCGGGGGTCTCGCGCGGGACGATGAACAGGCAGGGCTTGAGGGCCGGGGCGGCCCCGCTGGTCGATGCAGTTTCGGTGCGGCCGACGATAAGGGTGGCATCGGCGATGTCCACGCCGGAGATGAACACCTTGCGGCCGGTGAGGACCCAGTCCTCGCCGTCCCGGCGGGCCGTGGTGGTGATCCGGTGCGAGTTGGAGCCGGCATCGGGCTCGGTGATGCCGAAGGCCATGGTGCGGCTGCCGTCCGCGAGGCCGGGCAGCCAGGCCTGCTTCTGCGCCTCGGTGCCGAAGCGGGAGATGACCGTGCCGCAGATGGCCGGCGAGACCACCATCATCAGCAGCGGGGAGCCGGCCGCGCCCAGTTCCTCCAGGACGATGGAGAGTTCGGCGATGCCGCCGCCTCCGCCGCCGTACTCCTCGGGCAGGTTGACCCCGAGGTAGCCGAGCTTGGCCGCGTCGGCCCACAGCTCGTCGGGGTGGCCGCCCTCGCGGGCGATCCGGACCAGGTAGTCGCGGCCGTAGCGCTGCCCGAGGGCGGCGACGGCGGCGCGCAGGACCTTGTGCTCTTCGGTTTCGAGGGTGGCGCTGCTGATGGGGCTCATGCGGGCGATTCCTCCTGGACGACGGCGAGCAGGGCGCCGAATTCGACCTGTTGGCCGGTGACGGCGTGGAGCGCGGCGAGCGTGCCGGAGGCGGGCGAGACGATGCGGTGCTCCATCTTCATGGCCTCCAGCCAGAGCAGGGGCTGCCCGGCGGTGACGGCGGCACCGGGGGCCAGGCCCTCGGCGACCCGCACGACGGTGCCGGGCATGGGGGCGAGCAGGGAGCCGGGGTCGGTGCGGTCCTCGGGGTCGGCGAACCGGGGGACGCGGGTGAGGGTGTGGGACCCGAGTGCAGAATCCACGTACACCTCGGGCTTGTTCGAATTGTGTTTCACGTGGAACACCCGCCGGATGCCGTCCAGTTCGAGGCCGACCCGGTCGGGGGTCACCTCCAAGACCCGGATTCCGTCCCGGCCTTCGAGCTCCGGACTCTGCCGGGTGTGCCGGTACCGGACCTGGTGCACGGTTCCGGCGGCGCGGTAGGAGCGGGTCTGGGGCTGGGACGGGACATTGCGCCAGCCGCCGAGGCGGGCGGTCAGCGGGGCGCCGGGGGCCGGGACGGACTCGGCGAGGGCCGCGGCGACCGCGGCGAGGTCTGCCCCGGGGGCGGCCTCGGTGAGGGCGGCGAGGTGCCGCTCGTAGAAGCCGGTATCGAGCTGCCCACTTGTGAACTCCGGGTGCCGCAGGGACCGTACGAGCAGCTCGCGGTTGGTGGTGAGCCCGTGGATCCTGGCTGCGGACAGGGCGTGCGCGAGGGCGCGGACGGCCTCGGCCCGGGTGGGGGCGTGGGCGACGACCTTGGCGAGCATGGGGTCGTAGTGGATGCCGACGGGGTCCCCGTCGGCGAATCCGGTGTCCACCCGGACCTCACCGGGGATGTCCAGGGTGTGCAGGGTCCCGGCCTGCGGGCGCCAGTCCTGGGCCGGGTCCTCGGCGTAGAGCCGGGCCTCCACGGCGTGGCCGGTGGGCTCGGGGGGTGTGAGCGGCAAGGCCGCGCCCTCGGCGACGCGCAGCTGGAGGGCGACCAGGTCCAGGCCGAAGACGGCCTCGGTGACGGGGTGTTCGACCTGGAGGCGGGTGTTCATCTCCAGGAAGTACGGGCGCCCGTCGGCGGCGAGCAGGAACTCGACGGTGCCCGCGCCCCGGTAGGACACGGCCCGGGCGGCGGCCACGGCCGCCTCGTGGAGGGTGGCGCGCAGGGACTCGGGGAGACCGGGCGCCGGAGCCTCCTCGATCACCTTCTGGTGGCGCCGCTGGAGGGAGCAGTCCCGGGTGCTCAGCGCCCATACGGTGCCATGGGAGTCGGCGAGGATCTGCACCTCGACATGGCGGCCCCGCTCGACATAGGGCTCGGCGAAGACCTCGCCGTCACCGAAGGCCGAACGGGCCTCGGCGCAGGCGGCGTCGAGCGCCTCCTTGAGGCCGTCGAGGTCGCGGACCACCCGCATGCCGCGCCCGCCGCCGCCCGCAGCGGCCTTGAGCAGCAGCGGCAGGTCGGCTGGGGTGACGGCGGCCGGGTCGACGGGGTCGAGCAGCGGGACTCCGGCGGCCCGCATCAGCTCCTTGGCCCGGGTCTTGGAGGCCATGGCCTCGATGGCCTCGGGCGGCGGGCCGATCCAGCGGAGTCCGGCGGCGAGGACCTCGCGGGCGAAGCCGGCGTTCTCGGAGAGGAACCCGTAGCCGGGGTGGACGGCGTCGGCTCCGGCGGCGAGGGCGGCCTTGATGATCAGGTCGCCGCGGAGATAGGTGTCGGCGGGGGCCGAGCCGGGCAGGCGTACGGCCGCGTCGGCCTCGCGGACGTGCAGGGCGGTCGCGTCCGGGTCGGAGTGCACGGCGACGGTGGCCACGCCCAGGGCGCGGGCGGTGCGGAAGACCCGGACGGCGATCTCGCCACGGTTGGCTACCAGCAGGGAACGGATCATCTGAGGGCTCACATCCGGAAGACGCCGAAGCCGCCACGGGTGCCTTCGACCGGGGCGTTGTGGACGGCCGACAGGCACAGGCCGAGGACGGTACGGGTGTCGCGCGGGTCGATGACCCCGTCGTCGTACAGCCGCCCGGACAGGAACAGGGGCAGCGACTCGGACTCGATCTGCGCCTCGACGAAGGCGCGCATGCCGGCGTCGGCCAGGTCGTCGTACGGCTGCCCCTTGGCGGCGGCGGATTGCCGGGCCACGATCGAGAGCACGCCGGCCAGCTGCTGCGGGCCCATGACGGCGGACTTGGCGCTGGGCCAGGCGAACAGGAACCGGGGATCGTAGGCCCGGCCGCACATGCCGTAGTGGCCGGCGCCATAGCTGGCGCCGATGAGCACGGAGAGGTGCGGGACCTTCGAGTTGGAGACCGCGTTGATCATCATCGAGCCGTGCTTGACGATGCCGCCCTGCTCGTACTCCTTGCCCACCATGTAGCCGGTGGTGTTGTGGAGGAAGAGCAGCGGGATGTCGCGCTGGTTGGCGAGCTGGATGAACTGGGCGGCCTTCTGCGACTCGGCGCTGAACAGCACGCCCTGGGCGTTGGCGAGGATGCCGACCGGATAGCCGTGGAGGGTGGCCCAGCCGGTGACCAGGCTGGTGCCGTAGAGGGGCTTGAACTCGTCGAAGTCGGAGGCGTCGACCAGGCGGGCGATGACCTCGCGAGGGTCGAAGGGGGTCTTCAGGTCGGCCGGCACGATCCCGAGGAGCTCCTCGGGATCGTGGAGCGGCTCGGCGGCCGGAGCGGGTTCGGGGTGCGCCTTGCGGTGGTTGAGGCGGGCGACGATCCGGCGGGCCTGCCGGATCGCGTCCTCCTCGTCGAGGGCGTAGTGGTCGGCGAGGCCGGAGGTCCGGGCGTGCATGTCGGCTCCGCCGAGGGACTCGTCGTCGCTCTCCTCGCCGGTGGCCATCTTCACCAGGGGCGGGCCGCCGAGGAACACCTTGGACCGGTCCTTGATCATGACGGTGTGGTCGGACATGCCGGGGACGTACGCGCCTCCGGCGGTGGAATTGCCGAAGACCACGGCGATGGTGGGGATGCCAGCGGCCGAGAGCCGGGTCAGGTCGCGGAAGATCGCCCCGCCCGGGATGAAGATCTCCTTCTGGGAGGGGAGATCGGCGCCGCCGGACTCGACAAGGCTGATGCAGGGGAGCCGGTTGGCGAGGGCGATCTCGTTGGCCCGGAGGGCCTTCTTCAGGGTCCAGGGGTTGGAAGCGCCGCCGCGCACGGTGGGGTCGTTGGCGGTGATCAGGCATTCGGTGCCTTCGACGGTGCCGATGCCGGTGACCATGGACGCGCCGACCGGGTAGTCGCTGCCCCAGGCGGCCAGCGGGGACAGCTCCAGGAACGGGGTGTCCGGGTCGAGCAGCAGCTCGATCCGCTCGCGGGCGAGCAGCTTGCCGCGGGTGCGGTGCCGTTCGGTGTACTTGGGGCCGCCGCCGGCCAGGGCCTTGGCGTGCTCGGTGTCGAGCTCGGCGAGGCGGCCGAGGGCGGCTTCGCGGTGGGCGAGGTAGTCGGGGTCGCGGGTGTCGACGCGTGTGCCGAGCCGGGTCACGGACCTGCCTCCGAGGTCGGGGTCGGGTGGGTCGGGATCGGGTGGGCGGGGATCAGGTGGGTCGGGATGTCGAGGTGGCGGGCGCGGAGCCATTCGCCGAGGGCCTTGGCCTGGGGGTCGAAGCGGTGGGCTGCCGCCACGCCGTCGCCGAGGATCCCCTCGACGGTGAAGTTGAGGGCGCGGAGGTTGGGGAGGGCGTGGCGGGTGAGGGTGAGACCGGCGGTCTCGGGGAGCAGGCGGCGGAACTCTTCGACGGTGAGGGTGGCTTCGAGCCAGGTGTAGGCGGCGTCGGTCTCGGTCCAGACGCCGAGGTTTGCGTCACCGCCTTTGTCGCCGCTGCGGGCGCCGGCCACCAGGCCGAGGGGGGCGCGGGTGCTTGTGCTGCGCAGCTGCCCTGCGGGGTTGTTCCCCCACCCCGCCCCTTCCCGAACGGGGGCTGCGCCCCCAGCGGCGACAAAGGCGGTGACGCAAACCTCGGCGTCTGGACCGAGAC
>NZ_JBEOXT010000064.1:0-22770 GCF_040296685.1 Streptomyces sp. NPDC002054 | reverse complement strand
TGAACCCGGGCAGCAGGTCCACCGCGTAGCTGCCGCCCGCCGGGGCGCGGTAGAGGAGCAGCAGACCGGCGATGGTGGTGGCCAGACCGACGATGAGGACCACCCGGGCCGCGACCTTGGCGATCAGGCCGGAGGCGACACCGGCGCCGACCGCCACGCTGACGGCCAGCGGCACGTACGCGAACCCGGCCTTCAGCGGCGAGTACCCGTACACCTGCTGCATGAAGATGCTGGCGAAGAAGAACAGGGCGGCGAAGGCACCGAAGACCGCGACGGCCGCGATGTTCGCGGTGCTCACCGACTTCAGCTTGAAGACGCGCAGCGGCATGACCGGCGCCTCGACCTTGGTCTCGATCACCAGGAAGGCGGCGAGCAGCGCCACCACGCCGGCCAGGCTGCCCAGCGTGCGCTCGGAGCCCCAGCCCACGTGCGTGGCCTCACCCAGGGTGAAGATCAGCAGCAGCAGCGCACTGGTGAGGGTCGCTGCACCGAAGACGTCGAACCGGGTCCGCGGGCCCTCGGCCTTGCTGTCCGGAACGATCTTCGGGGCCAGCAGCGCCGCGGTCAGGCCGATCGGCACGTTGATCCAGAAGATGTACTCCCAGCCGATGCTGTCGGCCAGCACGCCACCGAGGATCACACCCACGATCGAGGCGATACCGGAGAGCGAACCCCACAGGCCCAGCGCCTTGTTGCGCTCGGGACCCTCGGGGAAGGTGTTGGTGAGGATCGAGAGCGCCGCGGGGGCGATCATCGCCGAACCGAAGCCCTGCACCGCACGGGCGGCGATCAGCCAGCTTCCGCTGTCCGCCATACCCGCCATCAGCGAGGCCAGGGCGAAAATCGTCAGACCCGTCTGCAGAAGCCTGCGGCGTCCGTAACGGTCGGCAAGCCGACCGCCGAGCAGCAGGAAGCCACCGAGCACGGTCGCGTAAGCCGTGACGACATATTCCAGACTGACATCGGACATGCCCAGACCGTCCTGAATGGACGGCAGCGCCAGGTTCACGATCGACACGTCGAGGAAGACCATGAACTGGGCCAGGCAGACAAAGGCCAGGATGGCGCCGGCCTTGTAGCCGGCCCCTGCTCCTGTCCCGCTCTTGACCAAGTCGGGGGCAGCCATTGCGTAACTCCTCAGCTAAGCAGAAATCGAGTGTGTGAGAGCGGTCGCCGGCGATGCCGGGCTGCTGCCAGGCAGCCTGCCCGGGCTCTCTCGACTCCTCCTTGAGTCCCACCGGACCGCCCGCTGATCAATCGATGCCGCGCACGATGTGTGCCTCGGCTCCTTCGTCGTCCTCGGCCCCGGCAAGACGGATCGGCGGTGCGTCATGGCTGTCGTACATCAGCTCCTCCTCTGCGTGTCCGATCGCATCACGGTGTCAAGACACGCTTGAAAGCCAGTCGGAATGCACTCAAGACCCGCTCGGGAACGGACTCTGTAAATGCGGCGGAGGCTGACAGAATCACCCCGGGTCAAAGAGCACATGACAGTCCGTCACCACGAGGGCGGACAAGAAGCGAGGACGGAATCCATGCACGAGGATGAGTGGCTGGCCAAACGCTTCGAGGAGGAACGGGGCCGTCTGCGGGCCGTCGCCTACCGGATGCTCGGCTCGCTCTGCGAGGCCGAGGACGCCGTTCAGGAGGCATGGCTCCGGCTCAGCCGCTCCGATGCCGAGGAGATCGACAACCTGGCCGGCTGGCTGACCACGGTGGTCGGCCGGGTGTGCCTGGACATGCTGCGCTCGCGCACCTCGCGGCGTGAGGAACCCCTGGACGTACGCCCGGCCGAGCCGGCCGCGGCGGACACGGCCGTCACCGCCGCGGGCCGGCCCCGGCAGCCCGATCCCCAGGAAGAGGCCCTGCTCGCCGACTCGGTGGGCGTGGCCATGCTGGTGGTGCTGGACAAACTGGCGCCCGCCGAGCGGCTCGCGTTCGTCCTGCACGACCTGTTCGCCGTGCCCTTCGAGGACATCGCGCCCATTGTGGAACGCACCCCGGCCGCGGCCCGGCAACTCGCCAGCCGGGCCCGCCGCCGGGTCCGGGGCGAGGCGGACACCGTGCCCCCGGCCGCCGACCTCACCCGCACCCGCCGGGTCGTCGACGCTTTCCTCGCCGCCGCCCGCGACGGGAACTTCGCGGCGCTGCTCGAGGTCCTCGACCCCGATGTGGTGGCCCGCTCCGACAGCGGCATATCGGGTGCGCTGACCGCGGTGCGGGGTGCCGCCCTGGTGGCCCGGCAGGCCGCCATGTTCGCGCAGTTCGCCCAGAGCGCGCAGGTGGCGCTCGTCAACGGCGTGGTGGGCGTCGTGGCGCGCTCCGGCGGGGAACTCCGCGTCATGCTCTTCACGGTTGCCGAGGACCGGATCACCGAGGTGTCGGTGGTCATGGCGAAGGCCGAGGTGGACCGCCTCGACCTGGCGGTCCCGGAGTTCGGAACCGTCTGAACCTGCCCGGACCCTAACCCCGGGCATGCCGAAGGGCCGTCCGGACACACACCGTGTGTCCGGACGGCCCGTTGCGATTCCCGCTCCAGCCGCACTCTTCCCAGCAGGGCCACCGTGGCCGGGCGCCCTGCTGCAGCACCCCCTTGGCGGCCGGCGGGGCGCACCGACGGCGCGCGGCCGTGGTTGCGTCCCCCGCCCACGGCCGCCCGCCGTCCGGCCTGCGCCGATTCCCTACTGCGGCTGGTTGCCGTGCTTGCGGCACGGCAGGTCGGCGTGCTTGTTGCGCAGCATCGCCAGCGACCGGATGAGCACCTCGCGGGTTTCGGCGGGGTCGATGACGTCGTCGACGAGGCCGCGTTCGGCCGCGTAGTACGGGTGCATCAGCTCGGCCTTGTACTCCTTGACCATCCGGGCGCGCATGGCCTCGGGGTCTTCGGCGTCGGCGATCTGGCGGCGGAAGATGACGTTGGCCGCGCCCTCCGCACCCATCACCGCGATCTCGTTGGTGGGCCAGGCATAGGTCAGGTCGGCGCCGATGGACTGGGAGTCCATGACGATGTACGCACCGCCGTAGGCCTTGCGCAGGATCAGGCTGATCCGCGGCACGGTGGCGTTGCAGTACGCGTACAGCAGTTTCGCACCGTGCCGGATGATCCCGCCGTGCTCCTGGTCGACGCCCGGCAGGAAGCCGGGCACGTCCAGCAGGGTCACGATCGGGATGTTGAACGCGTCGCACAGCTGCACAAAGCGGGCGGCCTTTTCCGAGGCGTGGATGTCCAGCACCCCGGCCAGGTGCCCGGGCTGGTTGGCGACGATGCCCACGACCTGCCCGTCCAGCCGCGCCAGGGCACAGATGATGTTGCGGGCCCAGCGCTCGTGGACCTCCAGCACCTCGCCGTCGTCGACGAGTTCCTCGATGACCTTGACCATGTCGTACGGGCGGTTGCCGTCGGCGGGCACCAGGTCGAGCAGCACGTCCGAGCGCCGGTCGGCGGGGTCGTCGGTGGCGTGCACCGGCGGGTTCTCCCGGTTGTTGGCCGGCAGCATCGATATCAGGTAGCGGACCTCCGCGATGCAGGTCTCCTCGTCGTCATAGGCGAAGTGCGCCACACCGGAGGTCTCGGCGTGCACATCGGCACCGCCCAGCCCGTTCTGGCTGATCTCCTCGCCCGTCACCGCCCGCACCACGTCCGGGCCGGTGATGAACATCTGCGAGGTGTCGCGGACCATGAACACGAAGTCGGTGAGGGCGGGGCTGTACGCCGCGCCGCCGGCGCACGGGCCCAGCATCACCGAGATCTGCGGGATCACACCGGAAGCCTTGGTGTTGCGCTGGAAGATGCCGCCGTACCCGGCGAGTGCGGAGACACCCTCCTGGATACGGGCACCCGCCCCGTCGTTGAGCGACACCAGCGGGGCACCGGCCGCGATGGCCATGTCCATGATCTTGTGGATCTTCGTCGCGTGCGCCTCGCCGAGCGCGCCGCCGAAGATGCGGAAGTCGTGGGCGTAGACGAAGACCGTCCGCCCCTCCACCGTGCCCCAGCCGGTGATCACACCGTCCGTGTAAGGCTTCTTCTCCTCCAGACCGAAGCCGGTCGCCCGGTGCCGGCGCAACAGCTCCACCTCACTGAACGAACCGGGGTCCAGCAGCAGATCGATCCGTTCCCGGGCGGTCAGCTTCCCCTTCGCGTACTGCGCCTGGGTCGCCCGCTCGCTGGGGCCGCTCCACGCCTGCGCACGGACGGCATGCAGCTCCGCCACCCGCCCTCGGGCATCGGCCGTTTCCACAACGGCCGGAGCTTCGTTGCTCACCATCGTCACGACAGGTCCCTTCCTCGATGTGTGTTCACTGCCAGCTGCGCGGGGAGCGGTACCCCGACTCGGGCGGCGTCCAGCGGGCGGCTCCGGCCGACCGTCCGTCCTCCGCTTCCCCGCCGCTCCGCTCTGCGAGGAGCGAGAGCAGCACCACGGTCACCGCGGCCAGCTCTTCGGCCCCGGCGAGTCCGCGTTCGACCCGCACCAGCGTTCCCCCGTTCCCACCGTCCACAGTTCTCCTCCTTCGTCGTCCGGCCTACCGTCATCCCAAGCGCTCAAGGCGGACTCGGAAACCCCTCGACAGACCGCCGAAAGACGAATTCATGGAAGCCGGACAATAAGCCCGGCAATTTTCCGGCAACCCACCGGAACCAGAGATTTCGCACACCGCGCGTGCACACACTCCGGAGGCCTGCTGGAGTACGGCCAACGCGCGCTCTTTACGGGGTTATTCACCGCACACCGACTGCCTATCGTGGCAGGGATTTCGTATCGCTCCTTCGACGGGGGCGTCCACGACTAGGGAGAGATATGTCGACATCCGTACGGTCAGCACGGCCGGCCCGGTCTTGGAGGGCTGCCCTTCTGACCGCGGTGACCACCGTGGCCGCGGCCGGCATCACGGCCCCGCTGCTCGCGGTTCCGGCGCAGGCCCAGGCACGCACCCAGACCACCCCCACCCTCGAGGTCCTCGCCACCGGCCTGAAGAACGTCCGTGACGTCACCGCCCTGCGCGACGGCCGGATCCTGGTCGCCGAGGCCGGCGAGGGCAAGGCCGACTGCGCCACCGCCGAGACCTGGTGCGTCGGCAAGACCGGCTCCATCTACCAGGTCAACGGCAGCCGCAAGGGCCGCGTCCTCACCGGCCTGCCCTCCACCGCGCAGGGCTCGGCCGCCACCGGCGGCGCCCAGCACGTCAACGGCCCCGGCAGCGTGGTGCCCGACCCGTGGGGCGGCTACCTGGTGCTCACCGGCCAGGGCGGCGACACCGCCTCCCGCGCCGCCCTCGGCGCCGACGCCGCCAAGATGGGCACCCTGTTCCGGACCCGCGACGGCAAGGTCCTCGCCGACCTGTCCGACCACGAGACCCGCCTCAACCCGGACGGCGGCGAGGTCCACGCCAACCCGTGGGGCTTCGTCCGCGACAACGGCGGCTACCTGATCACCGACCCGGGCGCCAACACGCTGGTCCGCGCCGACTGCGCCAACGGCACCACCACCGCGTTCACGTTCCCCAAGAACGACACCCCCACCGGTCCCGCCGAAGCCGTCCCCACCGGCATCGTCCGCGCCGCCAACGGCACCGTCTACGTCTCCGACATGAGCGGCACCCGCCCGGGCGCCTCCCGGATCTGGAAGATCGCCCCGGGCGGTCAGCCGGAGGTCTTCGTCACCGGGCTGTCGAACCTCGTCGACATCGCCCTGGACAAGAACAACAACCTGTACGCGCTGTCCTTCACCGACGGCTTCCAGGCCGGCCCGCCGCTGCCCGGCCGGCTGTCCAAGGTCGACCTGAACACCAAGGCGATCACCCAGATACCCACCGGGGCGCCGCTGCTCGGCCCGACCGGCCTCGACATCGGCCCCCAGGGTCAGATCTACGTGACCCACAAGTCGGCGGGCACCAACGGCGAACTGGTCCGCGTCCGCCCGTAACCCGAACTCCGGGCCGCCACCCGGTGCATCCCCACACCCCCCACAACCCCCCACAGGCACAACGGACGGCCCGGTCACCGCAGCAGCAGTGACCGGGCCGTCCGCCCTTGCAGGCCGCCGCCGGCGGCCGGCTCAGTGCCTCCGGGAAGCCGTCTCCCGCGCCGCCGCCATGAACGCCTCGAACAGCGGGACGGTGTCCTCGCCCAGCTCCCCGTGCGCCTGCACACCGACCAGGAACGGCGCATCCGGATCCGCGGCCTCGGCCGCCTCGATCACCCCGTCCTGCGACCACGCGGTCGCCACCAGCCCGGCCCCCAGCTTGTCGATGCCCTGGTGGTGATGGCAGTACACGGTGGGCGACGGGCCCAGCGTTCTGCCGATCACCGAGCCCGGCTCGGTCCGGATGGTCCGCGGATCGTACCGGCCGGGCACCGTCGGCGAGTGCTCCGGAAGGTGCTGGTCCAGCGTCCCGCCCCGGCGGACCGAGATGAGCTGAAGCCCCCGGCAGATGCCCAGCACCGGGATCCCGCGCTCCTCCGCGATCGCCAGCGCCGCCATCTCACTGGCGTCCCGCCCCGGGTGCGGTGCCCGGGTGAACTTCCCGGGCTGCTCCCCGTACAGAGCCGGATCGAGGTCTGCGCCGCCCGACATCAGCAGCGCGTCCACCCGTCCCATCACCGCGTCCACCGTGTCCACGATCGGCGGCAGCAGCAGGGGTGCCCCGCCCGCCCGTTCCACCTTCTCGAGGTAGGTCAGCGGCAGTAGACACGCCGCCACCTCTCCCCAGATGTTCCAGTTCACCGTGGTCGAGTCGGCGGTCAGCGCCACCACAGGTCTCGTCATCGAAACGTCTTCCTTCTGCTCGGCGTAGTCGGAATTCCGCGGCTGAACAGCCCCCCTTGACATCGTGCTCGGCCACGACCCGAAGGTCCCCCGTATTCCCGCAAAATCTCCCGGAACCAGCCGCCCTCAAGCCGTATACGAGCCTGATTCGGGAGCAATTCGAGTCCCAATACATCACACACCGCTGCAATATCCGGGAGTTGTGGAGCCCAGTCGGAGTGGATAAGGAGAGCACCTGATGCTCAAGGTAAGCAACACCCCGGCGGAGGCGTCCGGAAGGACCGAGCGGATCGCCACACGATCCCGCTCCGACTGGAAGAAGCCGCCGCGCCGCATCGAAAAGTCCGAGTGCATCACCTGCGACACCTGCCTGCGCAGCTGCCCCGCCGAGTTCGGCGCCATCTTCGACCGTGGCATCGACGTCGTGATCATTCCCGAGCTGTGCTCCGGCTGCCCCGTCTGCGTCCTGGAATGCCCCGTCGACTGCATCTACGTCGACGAGGACTGGACCCCGACCGACGAGGCCATGTGGAACCACATCGAACTGACCGCCGGAGGCACCGCGTGAGCACGCTCCCCGAGCGTCCCGGCACCAGCCGCCGGGCCCTCAACGCCAAGAAGCGGCAGAGCCGCCGCCCCAGCCGCCTGGGCCTGCCCGCCGGCGCCACCGCCAAGCCCGACTTCGTACGCGAGGACGACGCCGGCTTCCCCGGCCTGCTCCAGCAGGTCTGGCAGGACGCCACCGATGCCGCCGACCTGGCCGGCGCCGTCGGCATCCTCGCCTCCCTCGGCGGCCACGTCCCCGCCGACGTACAGCTGCGCGCCCTGCGGATCGCCGACGAGACCGCCCTCAAGGTGCTCACCGGCATCACCTGGCGCGAGGACGACCCGTACGTCCACCTCGGCGAGGACGCCCTCGCCCCCGACGCCCCGGTCTTCCTCGGCGAGATCGGCCTCACCACCAGTGGCCGCATCGTCATCCGCGTCCCCGGCCAGGGCCCGCTCTCCGGCACCGCCAACCTCGTCGGCGGAGTGCTCCGCGCCCCCTGGTCCGCCCAGGCCCTCGCCGACTACCGCAGCGAAGTCGCCCGCGCCGCCGAACGCTTCGAGCAGTCCGTCGCCGACTGCCGCTCCTGGCTCGACACCCTCGGCCCGCAGGGCCGCGACGAGGCCCTCGCGGCCCTGAAGGAGGCCGCCCAGCGCACCGCCCCCTTCATGCTCTACCAGGAGGACAAGCAGTACACGAACTTCCGCGACGGCAACACCGTCACCGGCAAGACCCTGTGGCCCGGCCACCCGGACTGCTTCCTCAGCGCCCTGACCGGCCTGCCGCTGGACCTGTGGCCCGACAACGACGCCGTTATGGTCACCTGCCTCACCCTGCTCATCCGCTCCGCCGGCTACGCCCGTATCGAAGAGGCCAACGGCACCCAGCTGACCCTCGACCACGTGGCCCACCAGCTGGAACAGAACCGCCGCCACTACAACGCCGTACCCGGCGGCGAGATCGTCCCCCGGCCCGCCGAGGCCACCGTCGCCGGACTCGACGCCCTGGCCCGCGCCCTGCACGAGCGCCGCAAGACGGTCACCCAGAACGCCCAGCTCTACCGCGAGATCCACGGCGCCCTCGTGCACAAGATCGAGCGGGTCGCCGAGCCGTACGGGGACGCCGCCCGCCTCCGTGAGGAAGCCGTCGTCACCTGGCTCCGCGAACGCCTGCCCGTCACCGGCGACACCCTCGCCGAACTCGGCGAGTCCCTCGCCGCCGCCCCCGCATGGCTCGCCGAGCCGCACGGCGCGTACGGCAGCGGCCTCGAATCCCTCGTCTACGAGACCGTCGCCGCCACCACCGACGCCTTCGCCTGCGACTTCGCCATGAGCCGGGGGATCCGCTCGCTGCCCCGGCTGATCCAGGCCCTCCGCGAGGAGAACTGGGCCGAGATCACCGAATGGGGCATCACCGAGTTCTTCTGCTGCGTGGTCCCCAGCCCCGAGGCCCGCCGCTACTTCGGCGGCTCCAGCGCCCGGCTCGCCGACACGGCCTGGGCCATGTCCTCCCGTATGCAGTACAACTCCTGGCACTTCATCGCCGGCAACCTCCCCCGCACCAAGGAGGTCGAGGCCCGCGACCACTTCGTGCCGCCCACCATCCCCGACATCGCCTTCTACTCCGACCAGCACCACCACGGCCACGTCAACAACATGGTCCGCTTCACCGTCCGCAGCCCGCACGCCGTGGACGTCCTGGACCGCCGCTTCAACGGATTCATGGACCTGCGCCTGCTGCGCAGCCAGGGCCGGCCCTTCGACACCCAGGACATGCTCGCCGCGCATCGCACCTCCGGGTTCATCGCCCGCGCCTCCAGCCTCGCCGCCGGCCTGGCCGCCGACGGAGCCGAGGCCGAGATCACCTCGTTCGACTCGCAGTGGCACTGGGACACCGTCATGGCCGCCGCACCCGACGCCGCAGCCACCCCCGGCCAGGTGGCCTGAGCCCGGCCCACCCGGCCACCGCCCCCTACCGACACCCCCGACCGGACCGACCTAGGAGACCCCGTGAAGCCCATCGGCGTCGGCGAAACCAAGGAGATCCTCCGCCGGGGAGACGTCTCCGTCCTTGAACACGTCCAGTCGGTACTCAGCACCATCCACAAGCACGACGGCGAACTGAGCGCCTACGTCTCGGTCGCCGGCGAAGAGGCCCTCCAGGCCGCCGAAGCAGCCGACGCCCGCATCCGCGCGCTCGGCCCGGCGGCGGCCTGGCAGGACCACCCCCTGCTGGGCGTCACCGTCTCGGTCAAAGACCTCATCCAGACCACCGACCTGCCCACCACCCGCGGCTCCCTGCTGCCCAACGGCCGCGCCCAGGCCGACACCCCGGCCGTCGCCCGGCTCCGCGCCGCCGGCGCCATCATCGTCGGCAAGACCACCACCTCCGAGTACGGCTGGAGCGCCAGCACCGTCTGCCGCGTCGCCCAGCCCACCCGCAACCCGCGCAACCCCGCCCTGACCGCCGGCGGCTCCAGCGGCGGAGCCGCCGCCGCGGTCGCCGCCGGCATGTGCGCCGGAGCCCTCGGCACCGACGGCGCCGGCTCCATCCGGATCCCCTCCGCGTTCTGCGGCACCGTCGGCTACAAGCCCTCCTTCGGACGCGTCCCGTACGTGCCCTCCGGCGCCGAACGCCTCGCCCACCTCGGACCCATCGCCAACACCGTGCCCGATGTCATCGAACTCGCCGCCGTCCTCGCCGGACCCGACCGGCTCGACCCCGACAGCGGACTCGGCACCCTCGACGCCCCCCGCGACCGCCGCTCCCTGCGCATCGGCTGGGTCGAATACCCCGGCACCACCGGCGAGATCCGCCGCATCACCGAACAGGTCTGGCCGGTCCTCACCGCCGACGGACACCACGTCGAACGCGTCGAAGTCCGCTGCGGCGGCCTCTACCCCGCCCTCGTCGACATCATCGCCGCCACCGAAGCCGCCGGCACCCGCCCGGAGGACGAGGAACTGATCGACCAGGGCCGCCTCGAAATCGTCCGCTACGGCCGCACCCTCAGCGGGCCCGCCGTCATGCGTGCCGAAGGAGTCCGCCACGAACTCCGCTCCACCCTGCGGTCCGTCATGGACCGCTTCGACCTCCTGGTCATGGCCACCGTCCCCGTCGAACCCTTCGCCGCGGACGCCATCGGCCCCGCCTGGGCCGCCGATCCCCGAGATCTACTGTGGCTCGACTGGGCCCCAGCCTCCTACCCGTTCAATATGACCGGCCAGCCTGCGGTGTCCCTGCCCGCGGGACTCACCGCCGCCGGGCTCCCCGTGGGGATCCAGCTGGTGGGCCCCGTCGGCGCCGACGACCTCGTCCTGTCCACGGCCCTGCGGATCGAAGCCGAACTCGGCTCCCTGCCCCCCATACCGGATCGCGTCACCGAAGGAGTGCTGTAGCCATGTATGCACGGTCATGGTCTCGCCCGTACGGGGAAGGCGGCGTCGGCCGCTCGTCGTTCGTCGCCGAATACGGCCTCTGGACCGAGGAGCAGACGGCAGCCGCCGAACAGATCGAAGCCGGCCTCGACGGGGTCGACCTCGTCCGCGTCGCCTTCTGCGACCCGCACGGCCTCGCCCGCTCCAAGACCCTGACCGTCGACACCTTCCGGTCCGTCCTGCGCAACGGCATGGACTTCAGCCCCGGCCCGTTCCTCTTCGACACCGGCCACGCCGTCGCCATCGACTTCCAGTCCGGCGACCCCGGCATCGGCATCAGCGAGATCGCCGGCGCCGGCAACTTCGTCCTCGTCCCCGACCCGCTCACCTTCCAGGTCCTGCCCGGCGACGGCCCGCGCACTGCCTGGATCCTCGGCGACGAACACCTCCGCGACGGCACCCCGCACCCGCTGTCCAGCCGCCACGTCCTCAAGAAGATCGCGGCCCGCTACGCCGAACGCGAGCTCACCCCCGTCGTCGGCCTCGAAGCCGAGTGGTACCTCACCCGCCGCCTCGACGGACCGCCCGGAAACACCGGCAACGGCTTCGGCCTGCAGGGCTCCGCCCCCCGCGTGGAAGCCGTCAACTCCGGCTACCAGTTCAACGGCGACACCGCCTACGCCTCCGTGGCCGCCATCACCGACCCGCTCGCCCTGGACCTCGTCGCCCTCGGCCTGCCGCTGCGCACCATGGAGCACGAATCCGGCCCCGGCCAGGTGGAAACCACCTTCAGCCCCATGCTGGCCCTGGACACCGCCGACGCCATGCTGCTCTTCCGCACCCTGGTCAAGCAGACCTGCGCCCGCCGCGGCCACCACGCCTCCTTCATGTCGCTGCCCCGCGTCGACAGCTTCGACCCCAGCGGCTGGCACCTCAACCAGTCCATCGTCGACAACCGGACCGGCCGCAACCTGTTCGCCGCCGACAGCATCTCCACCGGCATCTCCACCGAGGGCAAGGCCTACGCCGAAGGCCTGATGGACCGGGCCCGCGCCTACTGCCTGCTGTCCGTCCCCACCATCAACGGCTACCGCCGCCTGGGCACCGAACACTCCCTCTCCCCGACCCGGATCGGCTGGAGCTTCGAAGACCGCGGCGCCATGATCCGCGTCGTCGGCGGCGGCAGCTCCACCCACATCGAGAACCGCGTCGGCGAACCCTGCGCCAACCCGTACCTGAACATCGCCGCCCAGCTCCACGCCGGCCTCGAAGGCCTCATCGGCTTCCCCGGCACCACTGCACCCGTCAGCGTCGGCGCCACCCCCGACGCCCCGGTCGAAACCCTGCCGCAGTCGCTGCCCGAGGCCCTGGACGCGTTCCGCGCCGGCCCGGCCGCCGAACTCCTCGGCACCCCGCTCGCCGCCTGCCTGATCAAGCTGAAGGAGAGCGAGGCCGCCCGGTACGAAGCCTGGGCCGCCGAGGCCCGGCCCACCGGCTCGGCCACCACGGAATGGGAACAGCGCGAGTACTTCGAGCACTTCTGACCGTGCCGCGCCGCCCCGTTTCCCGCGACCGAAAGTCGAGCAGAGATGATCTCCCGCTATACGCTGCCTGAAATGTCGGCCCTGTGGCAATCACGCTACGAGATCTGGGTCCGGGTCGAGATCCTCGCCTCCGAAGCCCAGGCGAAGCTCGGCGTCGTCCCACACAGCGCGGTCGAGGACATGCGCCGCGCCCCCGTGCCCGACAGCGCACGCATCGCCGAGATCGAGCTGGACCGCGACCACGAGGTCCTCTCCTTCCTCGCCGCCTACTGCGAGGGCATCCCCGACGAATCCGCCCGCTGGGTCCACCTCGGCATGACCAGCTACGACCTCGTCGACACCGCCCTCGGCCACATCCTCGCCACCGCCACCGACCACCTGCTGACCGCCGCCCGGCGCCTGCGCCGCGTCCTCGCCGACCGAGCCGCCGAACACTGGAACACCCCGATCATCGGCCGCACCCACGGCATGCACGCCGAACCGACCACCTTCGGGCACAAACTCGCCGGCTTCGCCTTCGCCGTCGACCGCTCCATCACCCGCCTCGTCGCCGCCCGCGAAGCAGTCGCCGTCGGCACCATCTCCGGCGCCGTCGGCACGTACGCCCTCATCGACCCCTACGTCGAGCAGTACGTGTGCCAGGAACTCGGCCTCGGCGTCGAACCCTCCCCCAGCCAGGTCGTCGCCCGCGACCGGCACGCCCAGCTCCTCCAGGCCGTCGCCACCCTCGGCGCCTGTGTCGAACACCTCGCCCTGGAACTCCGGCTGCTCCAGCGCACCGAAGTACGCGAGGTCGAGGAACCGCGCACCGCCGGCTACCAGGGCTCCAGCGCCATGCCCCACAAGCGCAACCCCACCGGCAGCGAACGCCTCAACGGCCTCTCCCGGCTGCTCCGCGGCCATGCCAACGCCGCCGTGGAGAACATCGCCCTCTGGCACGAACGCGACCTCGCCCACCAGTCCGTCGAGCGGGTCATCCTCCCCGACAGCCTCTGCGTAGGCCACTACCAGGCCACCAAAGCCGCGGAACTCGTGGAGAACCTCGTGGTCTTCCCCGAGCGCATGGCCGCCCACATCGACGACACCCACGGCCTGGTCTACAGCTCCACCGTCCTCGCCGACCTCCTCACAGGCGGCATGGAACGCGAGAAGGCCTACCGTGCCGTCCAGGCCGCCGCCAACAACACCCTCGCCACCGGTGAGTACTTCGGCAGCACCCTGGCCAAGGAGGGCATCGACCTCGGCGCGCTGAAGCCGGAACGATTCCTCCGCCACCACGACGTCATCCGCACCCGATTGGAGCAGCTGCGTGAACTGGAAGATTGAGCGCGTCGAAGGCGCCGGCCTCGACCTCGACGAGGTCCTCGAGGTGTACCGGACCTCCGGCCTCGGCGAACGCCGGCCCATCGAGGACACCGACCGCTTCCGCGAGATGCTCCGCAACGCCAACCTCGTCCTGGTCGCCCGCGACAGCGCCACCGGCAAGCTCATCGGCATCGCCCGCAGCATCTCCGACTTCAGCTACGTCACCTACCTCTCGGACATCGCGGTCGACGGCACCTACCAGCGCTCGGGCATCGGCCGCGCCCTCATCGACGCCACCCAGAAGGAAACCCCCGGCGTCAAGATCGTGCTCCTGTCCGCGCCCGCCGCCGCCGACTACTACCCGCACATCGGCTTCACCCGGCACGGATCGGCCTGGGTCCTCAACCCGTAGCAGTGGCAATCCGCTCGTGCAGGGCTCGCAAACGAACAGAAAGCCCTTCAGTTCGCCGCTACCGGTCTGTAGTTTTTCCGGCGAGCCCAGCACGAGCCTCCATTGAAGAATCCCAATGGGATGCGTGAGTCGCGGGGGAGACATGACTCGGATTTCCTCAGGGGCAGTTCTGGAGCCCCACATACCGGCACCGCCGCACAGACCCGCGGAGCCCCACCCGGCCGAAGAACCGCACCCCGGCCCCGGCCACCACCGGATCCTCGTCGTGGACGGCACCCCCGACGGCGCCGAAACCCTCATGGAACGCCTCCGCCGGCACGGCCACGACACCGTCTGCGTGCACCGCGGCAGCGCCGCCCTGCACGCCCACCAGGACGCCGACCTGGTCCTCCTCGACCTCGACCTCCCCGACCTCGACGGCCTCGAAGTGTGCCGGGTCATCCGCGCCACCAGCCGGGTCCCCGTCATCATCGTCACCAGCCGCGGCACCGAACTCGACTGCGTCCTCGGCCTCCAGGCCGGCGCCGACGACTACGTCGTCCGGCCCTACGGATTCCGTGAACTGATGGCCCGCATGGAAGCCGTCATGCGCCGCTCCACCCGCGAACCCGCCGACCCCGCCAGGGAAATAGAGCACGGCCCGCTGCGCATCGACCGCAACTCCCGCCAGGTCACCCTCGCCGGACACGAAGTGAAACTCACCCGCAAGGAATTCGACCTGCTCCTGCTGCTCGCCTCCCACCCCGAGACCGTCATCCCGCGCAAACGCCTGCTCCAGCAGGTCTGGGGCGACTCCTGGTCCCGCCGCACCGTCGACACCCATGTCAGCAGTCTGCGCGGAAAACTCGGCGACAGCGGCTGGATCGTCACCGTCCGCGGAGTCGGATTCAAACTCGGGCAGATCTGAGCGCCCCCACCGGTCACACTTCACCCGGCCCCTCCGTCATACCTGTGACAGACGCCCACCCCGCCCACCCCGCGCGGTACAGGCGTCCGGCAGGATCTGAAGGAGGACGGCCGTGAAGACACGAATCCCCGGTCCGGCGGTGATGGCTCCCGGCTCCATGAAGGCCCTCGCAGCGCTCTCCGCCTCCGCCGCTCTGGTCGGCGTGGCACCCGCCACCCAGTTCCTCGTCCACCTGCGCGCCAGCCAGATCATCGGCTGCGGCACCTGCACCCGCATGCACGGGCGTGCCCTCAAGCGCAAGGGAGAGAGCAACGCCCGCCTCGCCGCCGTCGCGGACTGGCGGCAGGCACCCGCGGACCGGTTCACCGACGCCGAACGCGCCGCCCTGGCCCTCACCGAGGCCGTCACCCGCGCCGGCGACACCCCCGACCGGGTCCCCGACGAGGTCTGGGCCGAAGCCGCCCGCCACTACGGCGAACGCGCCCTCGCAGCCCTCTTCGCCACCATCACCACCAGCGACGCCTGGCACCGGATCCACCCGTCCACGGCCAACGCCGGAAAGGGCCCCGCCCGGCCCACGGCCCCCCGGCCCCGAACCGCACCGGACCCCGCCGCAACACCCCGCTGGACCCACCCGGGCCGCCTACAGCCCCGTCCCACCCCGCCCGCCGCCGGCACCGCAACCCCGGCCAACTGGACCCGTACGTCCCACTGCTGCACCCGCTGCACGCCCCCGCAGCCCCGCCGCTGAGGACTCCGGCTACGCCGCGTACAGGTCGAAGGTCGACCCCCGCTTCGACCCGGCCATGACGTCCAGGGCCGGGTCGACCGTCAGCATCGCGTGGTGCAGGCGCTGCAACTGCGGCGAGGGCTCGACACCGAGCTCATCGATCAGCCTGGCCCGCAGCCGCCGGTAGATGTCCAGCGCCGTCGCCTGCCGCCCCGAACGGTAGAGCGCCACCATCGCCTGCGCATGCAGACTCTCGTGCTGCGGATGACGCGC
This sequence comes from Streptomyces sp. NPDC002054, assembly GCF_040296685.1. Lineage (NCBI taxonomy): Bacteria > Bacillati > Actinomycetota > Actinomycetes > Kitasatosporales > Streptomycetaceae > Streptomyces > Streptomyces sp. NPDC002054. Next base: position 6,908 of record NZ_JBEOXT010000064.1, on the reverse strand, counting down.
GATCAACTCGGTGAGCTCGGGAATCAGCTCGGCATGCCGGGCCAACCGCAGATCGGCATCCACCCGCCGCCCGATGGTCCCCAGCCGGCTCTCCTCGAGTCTGGTCGCCTCGATCTCCAGAATGGGCCCCACCCGTACGTCGACCAGCGCGGGCCCCTGCCACAGCCCGAGGGCACTCCGCAGCAACGCAGCCGCCTGCTCGTCGTCCCCGCCCTCGAAGGCGGCCTGGCCGCGGGCGACCAGATCCTCGTACGCGTGCACGTCCACGCACTGCGGCGGGATCTGCAGCAGGTACCCGCCGTGCCGGGTGGCCAGCAGCTCCTTGGCCGCACCGGGTGCGCCCGGGCCCATCGCGGTGCCCAGCCGGCGGCGCAGCTGCAGGATGTACGTCTGCAGGGTGGTCAGGGCGCTCTGCGGCAGCTCGGTGCCCCAGATCTCCTCCATCAGCATGGGCACGGGCAGCACCCGCCCCGGATACAGCGCCAACAGCGTCAGAATCTGCCGCGGCTTGCCGGCCGTCGGAACGATCGAGCCGCCATTGACCTCGGCGCTCAACGGACCCAGAACCTGAATCTTCATGGTCTCCTCCGAACGGTCACGGCGGGTCGCCGCGCGGGCCGTTCCGTCAGCCCACGCGTGCGAGTCGGTCGGCTCCTGTGTCGGCCGGCTCGACGGGGTGCTCGGGGCCTGCCATGAGGATGGAGCGCTGCAGGCCGCGCAGCGCGGCGGAGGGTTCGAGCCCGAGTTCGCGGACGAGGGTGCCGCGCAGGCGTTGGTAGACGTCGAGTGCTTCGCCGCGGCGGCCGGAGCGGTGGAGGGCGAGCATGAACTGGCCGTGCAGGTTCTCGTGGGTGCGGTAGCGGCTGGCCAGCACGGTCAGCTCGGCAAGAAGCTCGCGATGACGCCCCAGCCGCATATCGGCTTCGATGCGCTGGTCGAGCGCACACAGCCGGGTCTCTTCAAGCCGTCGGGCTTCCATCTCCAGCTGGGCACCACCGTGAACATCCGCAAAAGCGGCCCCCGACCACAGAGACAGGGCTTCACGCAGCAACCGCGCCGCACCGGGGAAGTCCCCGGCATCCATGGCCCGGTACCCCATCCCCGCCAGCCGGTCGAACTCCCGCACATCACTCGTGCCGCCGTTCCCCGCCAGCAGATACCCACCAGGCAGAGTGACCAGCACATCCTTCGCGGTCCGCGTCTCACCCTCACCACCGGCTTCAAGAGCAGTGGTGATCATCGCCCGCAATTGCAGCACGTACGTCTGCAATGTCGTCCGCGCACTACGGGGAGGCTCGCCCGCCCACAGCTCTTCTATCAGCGCGGCCACCGGCACGACCTGGTCGGCATGCAGGGCCAGCAGCGCGAGCACCTGCCGCGGCTTCGGAGCAGTCGGCGTGATCGAAACACCGTTCTCACGCACCGCCAGTGCACCCAGTACTTCGATGTTCACGCCGTACTCCCCTGTCGGTGGATGAGCCTCCGTCAGTAAAAAACAGGACCGGCGGTTTGTCAATACCAAACCGGTTGCGCTGTTTTAGCCCACAACTCACCTTTCAGCCCCCACAAAACCCGCAGCGACCTGCCCATTTGACGAACCCAAAGGCCACGGACCAACAAGCTCAGCCCCGCACAAAAACCCGAATCTCCCCGCAACCACCCGTCAAAAACCAGACCTACGAACCGGCTGCGAGCCTCCGGCATCCAGCCGGCCCAGCGCCTCAGGAGCCGCGAACCGCGGCAGCAGCAACTCCCAGAACGTCGTCACGGCTTCCCGCGACACCCACTCCGGCTCGGCCGCCCCGAGCACCTCGAACCCCACGGTCGCCGCGACCACGGCATGTGCCGCAGCACAGGCCGACACCCCGCAGGCCAACTGCCGCTCCTGCTCCGCGAGCCGGAAGACCTCCTCGGTCCACAACCGCCACAGCTTCCGCGGATCCGCGACGCTCACCCGGGCCGTATCGGCACACAGCCCGAACCCCGCCCGCACCACCGGATCCCCGGCCAGCAGGGCCACCAGGTCGTGTGTCGAATCCACCATCAGCTGCAGCGCCTCGGCACACCGGTCCAGCCGGCCGAAGGTGATCATCCGGACCGCCTCCGCGGCACGGCACTCCACCACCTCGGCCAGCAACGGCTTGCTCCCGAAGTGGAAGTGCAGTCCACCCGCGCTGACTCCGGCCCGCTTGGCGATGGACGCAACGGAGGCGGTGACAAAGCCCTCCTGGGCGAACGCCTCGGCAGCCGCGCGGACGAGCGTCTCACGCGTGCGGGCAGCACGCTCCTGTTTCACCACGGCGACTCCACAAACCGCCACAACGGTTTGCCCGCGAGGCGGGCCTGACCACCCCTCACAAAAACAAACCAGAAGGTCCGTAATGTATCAACCAGAAGAGACCCTGTCGATCTAGAGGCCGGAACACCACAGGCTCGACCGCCGGGCCGCGGCACACGACCGCAGCCCGGCCGCCAGCACCGGTCAGCTCCACTCCCCGCCGGCCACCTGCCGAGCCGCGATGTTCACGCGGTTCCACAGGTTGACGGTGGCGATCGACAGGATCAGCGCCCCCAGCTGCTGCTCGTCGTAGTGCTTGGCCGCCTCGTCGTACACCTCGTCCGGCACCTGGTCCCCGCGGTCACTCACCCGCGTCACCGACTCCGCCAACGCCAGCGCGGCCCGCTCGGCATCCGTGAAATACGGCGCCTCCCGCCACCCCGCCACGGTGTCGATCCGCTCGTCGCTCTCCCCGCCCTTGCGCAGATCGCCGGCGTGCATCAGCACACAGACACTGCACCCGTTGATCTGGCTCGCCCGCAGATGCACCAGGTCCAACGTGCTCTTCGGCACGCCCACCGCACGCGTGGCCTTGTCCAGTGCCATCAACGCGGGAAGCGCGTCGGGAACGACCACCGCCGGATTGCCCATCCGTGCCTGCATCACTCTTCTCCTCGTCACATCAGCCGGTTCGACGCCGGTATGACGAAACCCAAAAGGAAAATGTGACCGGCATGCCCAGCCGCCCTGGAAGCCCCCACAACGCGCCCTGGGAGCCCCACAAACGCCAAGGACCCCGGGTGATACACCCGAGGCCCTCCACGGCCCCCGAGCACCGCCCGGAAGCCCTCACAGACACGTACCAGGCTCACTCAGCCCACCGCGTGCAACGCCCTCCGCCGCTTCGACTCGGCAGCCTTCTTCGCAGCCGCCTGCGCCGCCCGCTTCTTCCGCTGCTCCGCCAACTGATCCTGGTACGCCGCCACCGCCCGGTGGTAGCTCGCCACGTACCCGCGCGCATCCAACCGCTCTTCGGCCGGCATCTCGTTGACGGCAGCCACAGCATCCTCGAAGGAGTTGTACCCGGCCAGCATCGGATTGATCTGGTACACCCCGTTGCGGACCTTCCGCACCAGCTTCGCCAGCTCAAGACTCCGCAGCGCGGCATTCACACTCGGCCGGCTCAGATCCAGCAGCCCGCCCACCGTGGCCTGGTCGATCAGGATCCGCCCGCCCGGCTCACTCAGCGAACGCAGCTTCAGCAGCACCCGGTAGGCCGCCGGCGGGAGGTCGAGGTCGGAGAGAAGCCCGTCGGCGTTGACCGCAGCGAATCGCAAGGTGCTCACTGAGCTGTCCCTTCTTCCGTGCGCTTCGCCCGGCTCAGCCGACGCGCAGCGCGCTCTTTTGCCCGTTCGGCCCGCAGTTCCGCGATGGCCTGACGCATGTGGTCCAACGAGGGGAAGCGCACCAGATCCGGCAGACTCGCATCACCGCGGATCTCCGAGATCGTGCTGTGCTGCTCCACCTTCACGAACTCACCCGTCATCTCCGTACCCGGGATGAACTCGGCTACCCGGTAACTGTAGGGCGGGTTGAACTGATACACACCCCGCCGCACCTTGAAGACGATCCCATGAGACATCACCGTGTGGAGCGCTTCAGAGGTCTTCGTCCGACTGACATCGAGGATGGTAGCCATCTCCTCCTGCGTCAGCGGAATCCGCCCCCCTGCCCGCTGGCAGGCGATCAACAGCAGGATCAGCCGCAGCGGCAGGGCCTCCCGGAAGTACTGGGCGATCACCAGGAAGAACTCGAGACTGTCCATCGAGAACGCGTTCGGCTGACTCTGCGTCCCGTAGAACTCCAGCGGCTTGCGCTCACCGTCGAGCGTGAGCTTCCGGCTCGGATACCGCCTCGCGAGGCTGTCCAGATCCTTGACCGGAGCCAGCGGCTGACTCCACGCCGAGATCGCGTCATCAACGGGGAGATCAGGACGCGGCGCAGGCGCCGGACCCGGCCGGCGGCGCTGTGGCTCTGATGACACGAGGATGCTCTCCACTTCGTTGATCTGCGTGGAGAGTATGTCAACAAGGGTGACACAAGTGTCACGCTCGTTGACGTTCGGCGTGTCTTGTGTCCCCCCAGGAGGGACACATCTCGGCCACTGCGCCCCCTCCCACCCGACACCCAACCCCACCCTCTCCCCCCTCAGTTCACGGACACACCTCCCCTAAAACGTCAACCCCCCTGACGTTTTAGCCCTAATTCCGTCAGCCCCACTGACATTTTGTCGTCGCTCTGTCCCCCCACCAGCGACACATCCCCCTCGATATGTCCCCCCAGGAGGTACATATCTTTCCCCCCGCACCCCTCCTGACCTGCAACAACGCATCTCCGTACCCTCTATATGCGCGCCAAGTCCTTCGCCCGCCCCTCAACCCCCCAACAAAAACCCCCGCACCACACCCCCAACACCCACCACCCCACAGCCGAAGCACCCACTCCCCGATCCGGACACACTGTCCAGAAGGACACCGAAACTGACCGATTCCAATCTCTATCCCCAACCCACTTTGAAGCACCCCTCAACCCCACCCCCACCCACCCTTAAGCAAAAACCCCCCGAACAGCCCTGCCCTTTACCCTCAGCAACAACTCAGCCGAGCAACCCCTCACCGAACATTTGTAGCCGGAGCAGAACGGAGGCTTTGCCACAACAAGGCCCATATGCCGGAGCAAAGCAAAAGCGCACCAGCCTGAGACCTCAGTTGCCCGGAGCGCAGCGGAAGACATGTTCCCCAACCTTTTTTCTTCCGCCTTGGGCGGCGCCTGTGGGCTGGAGTGGTTTTGCACGCGAGTAGCGACGTCGTTTTGACATGACATTGGGCGTCGCACGCTCGGGCGAATAGATGGTGTTCATGAGAATCGACATCACCCCGGAGGCGGAGCTACGCAGTGGAGCGCCATTCTCCTTCGAGGCTGCTGAAGATCATGGAGTCTCGCCAGCCGTCGCGGAGCAGCGCTGTGTCTCTTAGGCGTCCCTCATGCGTCATGCCGATCTTGGACAGGACTCGGGAGGAGCCGAGATTCCTCGGGTCACAGGTGGCATGGATCCGATGCAGCCCCAGCTCGCCGAACCCGTGCGCGAGGAGCTGCCGGCCTATTTCCGTGCCGATGCCCTGCCCCCATACCCGGGGATGCACGATGTATGAGATCTCGCCCTGGCGCTGCTTATGGCTGCGGACATGCAGCTCACCCATGCCCACCACGTCCGGCCCGACGCGGGCGACGTAGGGGAACCGGCGCTGAGGGGTACCCGACCAGGCCTTGACCGCGGAGTCCACGAAGTCCTGCGTCTGGACCTCTGTGTTCGGCCCCCAGGACTGGTAGCGGCACACCTCCGGGAGGCACGCCCACGAGTGAACGGCCGACCAGTCCTCCAAAACGATCTTGTCCAAGGTTACCGAGTGCTGACTCATGGGACGATCGTGAACGGGGCGCCGCGCGAAGATCAAGATCAGAGAGCCCATCACGCTTCACTGACGGCTGTGCAGGGAGGAAGGCCCGGTGCTGGCAGTTCTCGTGAACACTGCGAGGCACTCCCTGGCCGAGTGCGCCTCCCCAACCGACGTCGAATTGCTGCTCCTTTTCGTGGACAGAACCAGGCCGGAGCGCAGCGGAGGCTTTGCCGTGAAACAGCCCATACCCCGGAGCGCAGCGGAGGGGTTCCGGCCGAAGGGCCGGTACTACCCGGAACTCAGCTGGGAATGCCTCAGCCAGACCTTTCTACCTCTACAGCTGCCCGGCTATAGCCGGAGCGCAGCGGAGGCTTCACCATGAAGAGGCCAATGTGCCGGAGCGAAGCGGAGGCACACCGGCCGGAGGCCGGCACTGCCCGGAGCGAAGCGGAGGGCATATTCCCCAACCTCCTGTTTCCCTCTTGGGGTTGGGTGCCAGTAACCGGAGCGCAGCGGAGACCTTGCCGCGAAGCGGCCCATGCCCCGGAGCGAAGCGGAGGGGCTCCAGCCCGAAGGGCTGGCACTGCCCAGAGCGCAGCTTTCCCTCCAGACCTCCGTTACCCCCACAACTGGGTGCCCCTGTAGCCAGAGCTCAGCGGAAGGCATGTTCCCCAACCTTTTTTCTTCCGCATGGGGGGGTGTCTATGGGCCAGGGCAAAAGAGGCCTGGCCGCGAAGCGGCCCATACCCCGGAGCGAAGCGGAGGGGTTCCGGCCCGAAGGGCCGGCACTGCCGGGAGCTCAGCCTGGAATGCTCCGCCAAATCTCCTTACCTCTACAGCCGCCCCTCTATAGCCGGAGCGCAGCGGAGGCTTCGCCGCGAAGCGGCCAATGCGCCGGAGCGAAGCGGAGGCGCGCCAGCCGAAGGCTGGCACTGCCCGGAGCGCAGCGGAGGGCATGTTCCCCGCTAGACCTTCCTTACCCCCACAACTGCGCCCCCGTAGCCGGAGCGCAGCAGAGGCTTCGCCGCGAAGCGGCCCATGCGCCGGAGCGAAGCGGAGGCGTGGGGGGGGGGGGGGGGGGCCGGGGGGGGCGGGGGGGGGGGGGGGCGGGCCCCCCCCCCCCCCCCCCCGGGGGGGGGGGGGGGCCCCCCCCCGGAAAAACACAGCCCCCC
>NZ_JBEOXT010000063.1:0-29442 GCF_040296685.1 Streptomyces sp. NPDC002054 | reverse complement strand
GGCGTTGGCCCGCCGCGGGGGCGGGCCCCGTTGGGGGGCCGGGGGCGGAGCCCCAGGCCGGGGGCGCCGGGCGGAGCCCGGCTACGGGGTCCGGGGCGGAGCCCCGGTTTCGGGAAGGGGCGGGGTGGGGGAAGGCTCCGCGCAGCGGACCCGCCCCGCCCCGGCGCAGCCGGCGAGCTTCGGCCCGGCCGCCCCGGAATCCCGGCCGGTCAAGGCCACCGCTCCCAGGAAGCCATACGTTATTAACCGGGCATTCAAGCGCGCTTGCGACGCTCCCCCTTATGCAGCCCGGACTTCGACTGACAGCCGACCCGTCCGACGCGCCTGTCCTCCCGCGTGCGCGGAAGAATGGAGTCATGAGTCACAAGCCCAGCGCCAGCCCCACCGAGGTCCCTGTCCAGCACTCCCAGGCGGAGCGGAACGCACGGCTGGGCTCCATCGCCGCGCACCGCCCGCACGCCGATCTGGAGCCCGAGATCGACGCCGATCCGGACGCCTTCGACGAGCGGGACTCCGGCGAGCTGCCCGCCGGGCGGTTCCTCGACCGGGAGCGCAGCTGGCTCGCCTTCAACGAGCGGGTGCTCGAGCTGGCCGAGGATCCGGCGACCCCGCTCCTCGAACGGGCTAACTTCCTCGCCATCTTTGCGAGCAACCTCGACGAGTTCTTCATGGTCCGCGTCGCCGGCCTCAAGCGCCGCATCGCCACCGGCGTGGCCACCCGCTCCGCCTCCGGCCTGCAGCCCCGCGAGGTCCTCGACCTCATCTGGACCCGGTCCCGTGAGCTCATGGCCCGGCATGCCGCCTGCTTCCAGCAGGACATCTCCCCCGCGCTCGCGGAGGAAGGCATCCACCTGATCCGCTGGCCCGACCTCACCGAGAAGGAACAGGCGCGGCTCTTCACGCTCTTCCGCAACCAGATCTTCCCGGTGCTCACCCCCCTCGCGGTGGACCCCGCGCACCCCTTCCCGTACATCTCGGGCCTGTCCCTGAACCTCGCGGTCGTCGTCCGGAACCCGGTCAGCGGCCACCGCCACTTCGCCCGGGTCAAGGTCCCGCCGCTCCTCTCCCGCTTCCTGGAGGCCTCCCCGCAGCGCTACGTCCCGCTGGAGGACGTCATCGCCGCGCACCTGGAGGAGCTGTTCCCGGGGATGGAGGTGCTGGCGCACCACATGTTCCGGGTGACCCGCAACGAGGACCTCGAGGTGGAGGAGGACGACGCCGAGAACCTCCTCCAGGCCCTGGAGAAGGAGCTCATGCGGCGCCGCTTCGGCCCGCCGGTCCGCCTGGAGGTCGAGGAGTCCATCGACCCCGGCGTCCTGGACCTCCTCGTCCAGGAGCTGAAGGTGTCCGCCGCCGAGGTGTACCCGCTGCCCGGCCCGCTCGACCTGACCGGCCTGTTCGGCATCGCGTCCCTGGACATCCCGGAGCTGAAGTACCCCAAGTTCGTCGCCGGCACCCACCGCGACCTCGCCGAGGTCGAGTCCGCCTCCGCGCCCGACATCTTCGCGGCCCTGCGCGAGCGCGATGTGCTGCTGCACCACCCGTACGACTCCTTCTCGACCTCCGTCCAGGCCTTCCTGGAGCAGGCGGCCGGCGACCCGGACGTCCTGGCGATCAAGCAGACCCTGTACCGGACCTCCGGCGACTCCCCGATCGTCGACGCCCTGATCGACGCGGCCGAGTCCGGCAAGCAGGTCCTCGTCCTCGTCGAGATCAAGGCGCGCTTCGACGAGCAGGCCAACATCAAGTGGGCCCGCAAGCTCGAGGAGGCCGGCTGCCACGTGGTCTACGGCCTGGTCGGCCTCAAGACGCACTGCAAGCTGTCCCTCGTGGTCCGCCAGGAGGGCGAGACCCTGCGCCGGTACAGCCACGTCGGCACCGGGAACTACCACCCCAAGACCGCCCGCCTGTACGAGGACCTCGGCCTGCTCACCGCCGACCCGCAGGTCGGCGCGGACCTGTCCGACCTGTTCAACCGGCTGTCGGGCTACTCGCGCCGCGAGACCTACCGCCGGCTGCTGGTCGCGCCCCGCTCCCTGCGCGACGGGCTGATCGCGCGGATCAACAAGGAGGCCGCCCACCACCGGGCCGGCCGCCCCGCCTACGTCCGATTCAAGGTCAACTCGATCGTCGACGAGGCACTGATCGACTCGCTGTACCGGGCCTCCCAGGCCGGGGTGCCGGTGGACATCTGGGTACGCGGCATCTGTGCCGTCCGCCCCGGGGTCACCGGCCTCTCGGAGAACATCCGGGTCCGCTCGGTCCTCGGCCGCTTCCTGGAGCACTCCCGGATCTTCGCCTTCGGCAACGGAGGCGAACCCGAGGTGTGGTTCGGCAGCGCCGACATGATGCACCGCAACCTCGACCGCCGCATCGAGGCCCTGGTCAGGGTCGCCGACCCGGCCCACCGCGCGGCCCTGGACCGGATGCTGGAGACCGGCATGTCGGACGCCACCTCCTCCTGGCACCTGGGCCCGGACGGGGACTGGACCCGGCACGGCACGGACCCGGAGGGCCAGCCGCTGCGGCACGTACAGGAGATGCTCATAGACGCCCGGAGGCGCCGGCGTGGCTCAGCAAAACCATGACCTGACCGCACGCACGGCCGGGGAGGTGCTGGGCGCGTACCTGCGCGCCCAGGCCACTGCCTTCCTGCGCGGGCTGCGCCTCCACGAGGAGAGCCGGGCGGATGCGGTGGAGGGGACGGAGGCGGCTCGCACCCTGCGGGGTGCGGCCCGCCGGATCAGCGGCTCGCTGGCCACCTACCGGCCGGTCGCCGAATCGGCCTGGGCGGACGGGCTGCGGACCGAGCTGGTCTGGCTGTCGGCCACGCTGGCGGACGAGCATGCGTACGGGGCCCGGCTGACCCGGCTGCTGGACGCGCTGCACCGGCTGTCGGGCTCCCCGGAACTGCCGGCTCCGCGCGGCTCCGGCTCGGCCGGCGGGTCGCTGACGGTCGGCTCGGCGCGGGCCGCCGCCCTGCTGGAGCGACAGCTGACGCTGGCCCGCACCCGCGCCCACTCGGCGACCCTGCAGGCCCTGGGGTCCTCCCGGTTCCATGCGGTGGCGGACGCGGTGGCGGTGCTGGCCTCGGAGGTTCCGCTGGACCCGATCGCCGCGGCCGGCCGGACCGAGGACGTGCTGGTGCCGCTGGCCGCACAGACCGAGTCCCGGCTGACGGCGGCGCTGTCCGGCCTGCCGCTGGTCCGGGCGGCCCACCCGTACAACGCGGACGCCCTGATCGACGACTCGCACCAGGACGCGCCCTGGCATTCGGTACGCCGGCTCCTGCGGGTCCACCGGTACGCCCAGGAGGCTCTGGGCGCGGACGTGGCCCGGCTGGCGGCTGCGGGCGAGGCGCTGGACCGGCACCGGGACGCGGCGGAGGCCGCCGCGGCCTCGGCGACGGCGGCCCGCACCCCGCGGATCGCCCCGGCGACCGCGTACGCGCTGGGGGTGCTCCATGCCGACCAGCGGCACGAGGTGGAGGCCTCCCGCTTCGCGTTCCAGCAGATCTGGGCCCGGGCGGTTGTCCCCACGTAGGGCGGCCGTGGCAGCGCCCCGGCAACGGCGAAAACCGGCCATCCCCGCACAGCGCGGGGACGGCCGGGCCGGGAGCGGCTGGAGCAGGCCGGAACCGGCCGATCCGGGCCACCCGGGACGCATAGACACCGGGATTCCGAGGTAACAGCCGCATAACGGCGTCTTACGGCCGGGCGCACCGGCCAGCGGACTCACCATGCCGTCCGCCACGGTTCACCGTCCGTTCACTCACGACCGTCGGCCGCTTCACCTGTTCTGCCTAATTTCGGCAGTGCACGGTGCGGGTCGGCCGCGAAACGCCGACACTCCCGGGCCCAACATACGTAGTCCTCTTCGCACGCCGCCCCGATTCAGAAAGCGGCCGGCGGCTCCTGGAAGGAACACCCGAAAGTGAAGCTTCAGCGCAAGAACATGCTTCGTGCCTCCGCCCTCGGGGCGCTCGTCGTGTCCGGCGCCCTGGTCCTCACGGCGTGCGGCTCGGACGACAACACGAAGAACAACGGCTCCACCGCCGCTCCCAGCGGTGCCGCCGCCGGCGACGTCAAGTGCGACGGCGCCACCGGCAAGCTGCTCGCTTCGGGCTCCTCCGCCCAGAAGAACGCCGTGGACCTGTGGATCAAGAACTACATGGCCGCGTGCAAGGGCGTCGAGGTCAACTACAAGTCCTCCTCCTCCGGTGAGGGCATCGTCGCCTTCAACCAGGGCACCGTCGGCTTCGCCGGCTCGGACTCCGCGCTCAAGCCCGAGCAGGTCGAAGAGTCGAAGAAGATCTGCAAGGACGGCCAGGGCATCAACCTGCCGATGGTCGGCGGCCCGATCGCCCTCGGCTTCAACGTCCCCGGCGTGGACAAGCTGAACCTGGACGCGACCACCCTCGCGAACATCTTCAACGACAAGATCAAGAAGTGGAACGACGAGGCCATCAAGAAGCTCAACCCCGGCGTTGAGCTGCCCGACCTCGCCATCCAGGCCTTCCACCGCTCCGAGGACTCCGGCACCACCGAGAACCTCGCCAAGTACCTGAAGGCCACCGCCGGCGACGCCTGGCCGCACGAGGTCGCCAAGAAGTGGCCCGCCCAGGGCGGCCTCGGCGCCTCCGGCTCCTCCGGTGTCGCCGCCGCGGTGAAGCAGAACGCCGGCGCCATCGGCTACTTCGAGCTCTCCTACGCCTCCTCCCAGGGCATCAAGACGGTCGACCTGAACACCGGTGCCGCCGCCCCGGTCGCCGCGACCGCCGAGAACGCCTCCAAGGCCATCGCCGCCGCCAAGATCGCCGGCACCGGCAAGGACCTGGCCCTCAAGCTCGACTACACCACCAAGGCCGACGGCGCCTACCCGATCGTCCTGGTGACCTACGAGGTCGTCTGCGACAAGGGCAACAAGGCCGAGACCCTGCCCACCGTCAAGTCCTTCCTGACCTACACGGCCTCGGACGCCGGCCAGAAGGTCCTGTCCGAGAAGGGCTACGCCCCGATCCCGGCCGAGATCAACGCCAAGGTCCGCGAGGTCGTCGCCTCGCTGTCCTAAGTCACGCCCCAGCTGCCGGCTCCACCCCCGTCCGGGTGGGGCCGGCAACCGGGACCCTCCCCCTCCACCCGGGGGGATCCGGTGCACCGCCGCCAGGGGGCCTCGCCCCCACACAGACCGGAAAGACAATGGCTTCCACCACACCCACCCAGATAGACACGGCTCCGTCCGCTGTCACCCAGAGCGGAAGGTCCACCGGCCGAGCCGGTGACAAGATCTTTGCCGGGCTCTCCAAGGGCTCCGGCATCCTGCTGCTGGTGATCATGGCGTCGATCGCCGTCTTCCTCACCTACCGGGCCTCGATCGCCCTGTCGAAGAACGAGGGCAACTTCCTCACCACCTTCGACTGGAACGCTTCGGCCACCCCCCCTGTCTTCGGCATCGCCGTCCTCCTCTTCGGCACCGTCGTCAGCTCGATCATCGCGATGGCCATCGCGGTTCCGATCGCTGTCGGCATCGCCCTGTTCATCTCGCACTACGCGCCCCGCAAGCTGGCCTCGCCGCTCGCGTACGTGGTCGACCTGCTGGCCGCCGTGCCCTCGATCGTCTACGGCATCTGGGGCGCGCTCTTCCTGGTCCCGCAGCTCAACGGCCTCAACCTGTGGCTGGACGAGTACCTGGGCTGGACGTACGTGTTCGAGAAGACCCAGGTCGGCGTGGCCCGCTCGCTCTTCACCGTCGGCATCCTGCTCGCGATCATGATCCTGCCGATCGTGACCAGCGTCAGCCGCGAGGTCTTCCTCCAGGTCCCGCGCATGAACGAGGAGGCCGCCCTGGCCCTCGGCGCGACCCGGTGGGAGGTCATCCGGATGTCGGTGCTGCCCTTCGGCCGCTCCGGCGTCATCTCCGCCTCGATGCTCGGCCTCGGCCGGGCCCTCGGCGAGACCATGGCCGTGGCCACCGTCCTCTCCCCGAGCTTCCTCATCTCCGGACACCTGCTGAACCCGGGTGGCGGCACGTTCGCACAGAACATCGCCGCGAAGTTCGACGAGGCCAACGAGTTCGGCCGGGACGCGCTGATCGCGTCCGGTCTGGTCCTCTTCCTGCTCACCCTGCTGGTCAACGGTGCGGCCCGCCTCATCATCGCGCGCCGCAAGGAGTTCTCGGGGGCGAACGCCTGATGAGCCACGCACTTCAGGACCCGAGCCCCGTCCGGGGCCCCAAGTCCTCCGACAGCCTCACCCGCGGCGGCCTCCCCCGCTGGGCGCCGGCCGGCATCACCGCCCTCTCCCTCGCCCTGGGTACGGGCATCGGCGCGGTCGCCGGGCTGGACAGCAAGGTCCAGTGGGGCCTGATCGCCGCCGCCCTGTTCGTGATCATCACGTACACCGCCAGCTCGGTGATCGAGAACCGGCGCCAGGCCAAGGACCGGGTCGCGACCTCCGTGGTCTGGGTCTGCTTCGTGCTCGCCGTGATCCCGCTGTTCTCGCTGATCTGGGTCACCATCAGCCGCGGCATCGAGGCCCTCACGCCGGAATTCCTCAGCCACTCGATGAACGGCATCACCGCCTTCGACGAGGGCGGCGGCGTCTACCACGCGCTGCTCGGCACCATCGAGCAGGTGGCCCTGGCCACCCTGATCGCCGCGCCGATCGGCCTGCTGACCGCCGTCTACCTGGTCGAGTACGGCCGGGGCACCCTCGCCAAGTCGGTCACCTTCTTCGTCGATGTCATGACCGGCATCCCGTCGATCGTCGCGGGTCTGTTCATCCTCACGACCTGGAACCTGGCGCTCGGCTTCGGCCCCTCCGGCTTCGCCGGCTCGATGGCCCTGTCGATCCTGATGATGCCCGTGGTCGTCCGCTCCACCGAGGAGATGCTCAAGCTCGTCCCGAACGAGCTGCGCGAGGCCTCCCTCGCCCTCGGTGTGCCGAAGTGGCGCACGATCCTCAAGGTCGTGCTCCCCACCGCCATCGGCGGCATCTCCACCGGTCTGATGCTGGCCGTGGCCCGTATCGCCGGTGAGACCGCGCCGATCATGCTGCTGGTCTTCGGCGCCCAGCTGATCAACGGCAACCCCTTCGAAGGCGCGCAGTCCTCGCTCCCGCTGTACATCTGGGAGCAGTACAAGGTCGGCAGTGAAGCCTCCTACGACCGGGCCTGGGCCGCTGCCCTCGTCCTGATCGCCTTCGTCATGATCCTCAATCTGGTGGCCCGCGGCATCGCCCGCTGGAAGGCCCCGAAGACCGGCCGCTGAGGCCACCGAAAAGAGCAGTGATTCTCATGGCCAAGCGCATCGACGTCTCCGGTCTCTCCGCCTTCTACGGCACCCACAAGGCCATCGACGACATCTCGATGACCGTGGAGCCCCGCTCCGTGACCGCCTTCATCGGCCCGTCCGGCTGCGGCAAGTCCACCTTCCTCCGCACCCTCAACCGCATGCACGAGGTCACCCCCGGTGGCCGCGTCGAGGGCAAGGTCCTCCTGGACGACGAGAACCTGTACGGCGCCGGCGTCGACCCGGTCGCGGTCCGCCGTACGGTCGGCATGGTCTTCCAGCGCCCGAACCCCTTCCCCACCATGTCGATCTTCGACAACGTGGCGGCGGGCCTGCGGCTGAACGGCAAGTTCAAGAAGAGCGAGCTCGAGAACATCGTCGAGAAGTCGCTCAAGGGCGCGAACCTCTGGAACGAGGTCAAGGACCGCCTGAACAAGCCCGGCTCCGGTCTCTCCGGCGGCCAGCAGCAGCGTCTGTGCATCGCCCGCGCCATTGCGGTCGAGCCGCAGGTCCTGCTGATGGACGAGCCCTGCTCGGCTCTGGACCCGATCTCCACCCTCGCCATCGAGGACCTGATCGGGGAGCTGAAGGAGCGCTTCACGATCGTCATCGTGACGCACAACATGCAGCAGGCGGCCCGTGTCTCGGACCGCACCGCGTTCTTCAACCTCGCGGCGGTCGGCCAGCCCGGCAAGCTGATCGAGATCGACGACACGGAGCGGATCTTCTCGAACCCGTCCATGCAGGCCACCGAGGACTACATCTCGGGCCGCTTCGGATAAAGAACGTCCTGCGGTGCTGCATGGCGGTGCCACCGCACGGCGAAAAGAAAAAGGGCCGGCTCCCCCTGGGTGGGGGGAGCCGGCCCACTTCTCGTCCCGCCCCCAGCCCGACAAAGGTCCGGGCCCCAGCCCGGCAGAGGTCCGGGGCCCAGCCCCGCAGATCCGGGCGCAGCCCGGCACGGAATTGGGCACAGGCCCGCGTCCGGTCCGGGGCGCAGCCCCGCGGGACCGGGCACGGCCCGGCAGGGGTCCGGGGCGCAGCCCCGGGAAACCGGGCCCAGCCCGCCGAGAGTCCGGGGCACAGCCCCACAGATCCGGGCACAGCCCGGCACGGAATCGGGCACAGGCCCGCGAGGGTCCGGTCTGGGGCGCAGCCCCGCCGAGGTCCTGGGCGCAGCCCCCGGAATCCGGGTGCAGCCCGGCAAGGATCAGGGGCGCAGCCCCCGGAAACCGGGCCCAGCCCGACAGGGGTCCGGGGCGTAGCCCCGCGGGACCTGGCCCAGCCCGGCAGAGGTTCGGGGCACAGCCCCGGGAATCCGGGCGCAGCCCGGGAGGGGTCCGGGGCCCAGCCCCGGGAAACCGGGCGCAGCCCGGCAAGGGTTCGGGGCGCAGCCCCCGGAATCCGGGCGCAGCCCGGCAGGGGTTCGGGGCGTAGCCCCGCGGGGCCGGGCGCAGCCTGGGCATCAGGGGCGCAGGCCAGGGGGACCGGGCTGGGGCCGGGGCTTGTTGCGCGGCGCTTTAGCCGAAGGCCAGGTTGACGATCCAGAAGCTCATCGCCGCCACCACCGCCGCCGCCGGCATCGTGATGAACCACCCCATGATGATGTTCTTGGCCACGCCCCACCGCACCGCGTTGATCCGCTTCGTCGCCCCCACACCCATGATCGCCGAGGTGATCACATGCGTCGTGGAGATCGGCGCGTGGAACAGGAACGCCGAGCCGAACATGATCGACGCCCCCGTCGTCTCCGCGGCGAAGCCCTGCGGCGGATCCAGCTCGATGATCTTCCGGCCCAGCGTCCGCATAATGCGCCAGCCGCCCGCGTACGTACCCAGCGAAAGCATCACCGCACAGGCGATCTTGACCCAGACCGGGATCGGCGCGCCCTCGGCCTCGACATCGGCGATGACCAGGGCCATCACCACGATGCCCATCGTCTTCTGCGCGTCCTGCAGACCATGGCCGAGGGCCATGCCCGCCGCAGACACCGTCTGGGCGATGCGGAAGCCGCGCTTGGCCTTGTGCGGGTTGGTCCGGCGGAACATCCACAGGATCGCGACCATCACCAGGTAGCCGACGATCAGACCGACGACCGGCGAGACGAACATCGGGATGATGACCTTGTCGATCACCCCGCTCCAGATCACCTCGGTGCCGCCGGCCAGCGCCGCACCCACCATGCCGCCGAACAGCGCGTGGGAGGACGAGGAGGGCAGTCCGAAGTACCAGGTGATCAGGTTCCAGACGATCGCACCGACCAGCGCCGCGAACAGGATCCACATGCCCGTGGCGCCGTGGGGCGTCTCGATCAGGCCTTCGCTGACCGTCTTCGCGACCCCGCTGCCCAGAAAGGCACCGGCAAGGTTCATGACGGCAGCCATCGCCAGGGCTGCCCGCGGGGTCAGCGCCCGCGTCGACACCGACGTGGCGATGGCGTTCGCAGAGTCGTGAAAACCGTTGGTATAGGTAAAGCCGAGCGCGACACCGATGGTCACGACCAGCGCAAAGGTGTCCACGTGGTTCAGGACTCCTTGACCGCGATGGTCTCCACCGTGTTCGCGACGTGCTCAAAGGCGTCGGCCGCCTCCTCGAGCACATCCACGATCTGCTTGAGCTTGAGGACCTCGATGGCGTCGTACTTGCCGTTGAACAGGTGCGCGAGCAGCTTCCGGTGGATCTGGTCCGCCTGGTTCTCCAGCCGGTTGACCTCGATCCAGTACTCGGTGAGGTTGTCCATGGTCCGCAGGTGCGGCATGGCCTCCGCGGTCAGCTCGGCCGCCCGGGCCAGCACCTCGATCTGCTGTTCGACGCCCTTGGGGAGCTCCTCCACGTTGTAGAGGACGACCAAGTCGACGGCCTCCTCCATGAAGTCCATGATGTCGTCGAGGGAGGACGCGAGGGAGTAGATGTCCTCACGGTCGAACGGCGTGATGAAGGAGGAGTTCAGCTGGTGGAAGATCGCGTGGGTCGCGTCGTCCCCCGCGTGCTCCGCCGCCCGCATCCGTTCTGCGATCTCGGCCCGTGCGGACGAGTCCGCCCCGAGCAGTTCCATCAGGAGCTTGGAGCCCGTGACGATGTTGTCCGCGGATGCGGCAAACATGTCGTAGAAGCTCGTCTCCCTGGGGGTCAGACGAAATCGCACGTGAGGTCCTCGGGGTGCATTGGATTCGGTCAGGCTGATGCTAGGCGCATCCTCCGGCCACGGCTAACCAGCGGTTCCCCAGTGTCCTCCATCAGGCAGAGTGAGGGGCACCGGCCCCGTGCCCGCACGGACGAAGCCCGGTATCCTATACCCATGAGGGGTATATCGCGCAGGTATGCCCCCCTCATCAGCGGACCACGGGAGGACGCATGACGACCACCGAGACCGAGCCCGCCGGCGTCCACGGCTATCACCACCAGAAGGACGAGCACCTCAAGCGGCTCCGCCGGATCGAGGGCCAGATCCGCGGCCTGCAGCGGCTCGTCGACGAGGACGTCTACTGCATCGACATACTCACCCAGGTCTCCGCCAGTACGAAGGCACTGCAGTCCTTCGCCCTGCAGCTGCTGGAGGAACACCTGCGGCACTGCGTCGCCGATGCGGCGGTCAAGGGCGGCGAGGAGATCGACGCCAAGGTGGAAGAGGCCACCAAAGCCATCGCCCGCCTGCTGCGCACCTGATCCGGGGCTGGAGGGCGGGGTCGGGGGCGGCGGCCCGGGCTCACCCCCAGCCGATACCGAGCAGCACCTCATCGATCCGGTCCTGGCTGAGCCGGTCCTCCAGCGCCGCGGACGCCGCGATGATCAGTTCTCCGCAGAGCTCGATCTCGGCGAGAGCCACGTGGTCCTGCACCATCGCACTGCCTGCGGGAGTCACGCGTGTCACCTCTCTCTGCCGGAACACACTGCCGGAACGGCTTCTCAGCGTAGGGAGGTCACGACTCCGCGCGCATGACACGGATGGACCATTTCCGGATACCCGGCCGTGGCCAGAACTAGTCGGCGATCCTCCCGGCGTAGATGTCCTCGCTCGCCGGCAGCACCACCTTCACCGGCGTCCCGAATCCGTACAGCAGCGTGGTGGAGGAGACATCGATCACGCCGTTGTTGACATAGCTGAACCGGAGGCGGACCTTCCGCAGCCGCCCGTCCTCGTCCAGGTACGCATCGAAGGGCACCGTGTCCTTGCTGAACCCTTTCGCCGCGGCCTCCAGTGCTCCCCGCAGCTGTGGGGAAGCCGTGCGCGCGGCCCGGCCGATGTCGGTGGTCCCGCGGTAGTGCCGCACCTTGGTGCCCGACAGTTCGGTCTCGCCGACGTACGTGACCCCGTCCGCGGCCCGCAGCAGCTCGGCCGCGGCCAGCGGGTCGGTGGCCCCGCCGGTGACCAGGTTCCCGTCCGCGAGGGCGGTGGTGTCCACCCGCACCCACTTGTCGGCGGGCACCCCGGCCCCCCGGTTCTTCATATAGAGGGCGCCGGGGGCGAGCAGTTCGGTGATCGGCCGGTGTCCCGGCTTCCCCGTGACGTCCGCGGGCAGCATCACCAGCAGCTGTCCCATCTGCTTCCGGAAGTCCACCCCGCCCTCGCCGCGGATGGTGACCCGGGTCCCGCCGGTGGCCATCTCCATCGCCGTCCGCGCCCGCGCGCTTCCGGTTCGGGCCAGTACGTCCGCGGCCCCGCGCACCGCTGCCGTGCCGTCGGCGGCCGGTGACGGATCGTCCGTCCCGCACCCGGACGCCGTCACCAGGGCCGCCAGTACGGCCAGGGACGCCGTGGAACCACGCCTGTGCCGGTGCACCACCATCGCCTGCCAACCCCCAACGCATAAACGCTGTTCGCCCGGGCCCCCACCCGTTCCGCTTAACGAGGGCCCGGGAAGGCCGTCACGGCCGCCGGGAGGACATGCATCACATCGGGAACCCCCCAAGGAGCCCGGGAACCGAGCGGCAGCCCGGTACCGTGGAGTCGTGGACTCGCACAGCCAAGCGCACCCCGCCCTTCCGCTTGCGGCCGTACCGACCTCCCGCGTCCCAGCGGCCCCGCATCCGACCGAGACCATCGAACGCGGCTCGTTCACGCTGGCCCGGTGCGGCTGCGGCTGGCGCGGCCCGGCCCGGCGATCCCGGGACAAGGCCCGCGAGGACGCCGCCGGGCACCCCGCGCCGGCCGACCTGAACCCGTAGGGCTCAGGCGGCCAGGTCGCTCTCCCGGCTGCTCGCCCGCGGCAGGTCCACCGCCTGGGCCGGCTCGCACCCCCGCGCCCGTACCAGCCACCCGACGCGCGGGGACATCGCGATCGCCCGCGCCAGCGGGGTGAGCAGGGCCATGGCGAGGGGCGCGAGCAGCAGCACCACGGCCGTGCCCAGCGCCAGCCCGCCGACGACATCGGTGGGGTAGTGCACACCCATGTAGACGCGGCAGAACCCTTCCAGCAGGGCGATGCCGATCCCGATGAACCCGAGCTTGCGGTGGGCGATGAACAGGCCGACGCCGAGGGCCATCGCCAGCGTGGCGTGATCGCTCACAAAGGAGAAGTCGGTCGTGCCCTGCGTCAGCACTTCCACCTCGCCGTACTGCCGGAAGGGCCGGGGGCGGCCGACGAACTGACGCAGCGGAATGTTGAGGAGCAGTGCGATCCCGGCGGCGAGCGGGGTCCAGACGAGCGCGGCGAATCCCTCCGCGGCAGCCGGCGTGGACAGCTTCCTGATGCCGCGCCAGCACCAGAGCACGAGCAGCACCAGGACCAGCAACAGCCCGTACTCACCGGTGAAGCCGATGATCCGGTCGAACCAGCCCGGGGTTTCCTGGGCCAGGCCGTTGATCTGGTACAGCAGGCTTACATCCACGTTCGGCCCACCGGCCGTGAGTCCAGCCATGGCGATGTGGCCCCTTGCCCTTTGCTTGGTCCCCTGCGGACGCACCCCTGTGTGCGCCCTTTCGCCCCCCGGTGTTCAACCGGCGATCTTCCCCCGCGCTCATGGAACGCCCGTTCTGGCGCGGACGTTCCACCCTCCACCGAATGATCACTCCAACGTTATCCAAGAGAGACTCATCGTCGCAGCTCAGGGCCTTGGCTTTACGGAGTGTTGCCGGCGGCACGGTGATCGGGCAGCGCCTCCGCGCCGGCCTTCGTGACGCGGGTGGCACCGAAGTAGTCCGGGGTGTCGATCTTGTCGAACCGGATCACCGCGCCGGTGAACGGGGCGTTGATCATGTACCCGCCGCCGACATACAGCCCGACGTGCCGAATTGCCCGAGAGTTCGTCAGATCATCGGAGAAGAACACCAGGTCCCCGGGCAGCAGTTCATTCCGTGCGGGATGCTCCCCGGCGTTGTACTGGTCGTTGGCCACCCGCGGCAGCCTGATCCCCACGGTCTCGTACGCGGCCTGCGTCAACCCGGAGCAGTCGAACCGCCCGTTGTCCTCGACCCCGCCCTCGCCACCCCACAAGTAGGGCGTGCCGAGCTGCTTCTGCGCGAAGTAGATGGCCCCGGCGGCCTGCTGAGAGGGCGCGACCCGCCCAACGGGCGCGGCAAAGCTCTTCTCCAGACTCCGGATGGTCTTCACATAGCCCTGGGTCTCCCTGATGGACGGCACCCCGCCCGCCTTGATCACCCGGTAGGGCCCGGCGTTGTACGCGGCCAGCATGTTGTTCACCACGTCCCCGGGCACGTCCCTGACGTCCTTGGCGAGGGCACAGTCATAGGTGGCCGCAGAGGGAATGGCGTCGTTGGGGTCCCAGATGTCCCGGTCCCCGTCCCCGTCGCCGTCGACCCCGTACATGGCCCAGGTGCCCGGGATGAACTGGGCGATGCCCCGCGCATCGGCGTGGCTGACCGCGTTCGGTTTCCAGCCGCTCTCCTGGTACAGCTGGGCGGCCAGCAGCGCCGGGTTGAGGGCCGGACACAGGTTGCCCCACTTCTGCACCAACGGCTGATAGGCGGCCGGCACGGCCCCCTTGGCGAGGTTCACCGCCCGCCCGCCGGCCCCGGTCATCATGCCCGCAGCCGCCGAGTACGTCCCGACGACGAGCAGCACGACGAAGCTCAGGCACAGCCCGATTCCGATCCCGCCGGCCATCCAGAACTTGCGCACGAATCAACCCTGCCCTATCGAACGGGTGCTGACAGCCCATTCGCCGCTCTGTGTCGCGGCTACTTCACCGGGAAGCCGGAACAGTGGATGGTGCTGTGCTCCTTCACGCCCTTGACGTGGAAGAACAACACGGTCCAATTGCCGGGGTCGTTGGTGACCGGCACCGCCTTGTCGGAATGGGCGACGCCCTTGTTGTCCGTGTACCGGTGGGCGAAGTCGTCGGGATAGGTGAGCACGGCCTCGCCACCGTCGTCCGCGGCCTTCGCCGCCAGGTCCACCGGCTCGCTGGTGAAGCCGATGCCCCGGTTGATCTCCGGGAATCCCGGGTCGGGCCGCCCGGTGTCCCTGTCGAGCTCGTGCGGGGACTTGACGCCGACCGAGACCCAATAAGGGGTGGTCTCCGTGTGGTACGGCTTGAGGCGCAGTCTGATCTTCAGCTTGCCCGTCACCGAGTTGGCCGTCGGCGAGACGTCCACGGCCTCCATGGAGGAGGTCAGGAACTTCGAGGACTCCTGGGGTGCCAGGCTGCAGCTCCCGTCGTTGGCCGTGGAACCCGTCCAGAAGTCCAATGAGGGATTGGTCTGTTCGATGTGGCTCGGTACACCGCCCCCACCGGGCTGGGCGGGTTGAGCGGGTGCGGAGCCCGACGGCCCGGGGGTGCCCGGCCCCGGGGACTGCGTACCGCCCCCCTTGGCCTGGGCGCCGTCCTTCTTGTCCGCCTGGTTCTGCAGCAGGACGTACCCGCCCACCGCCCCCGGCAGCACCAGCATCGCCCCGATGCCCGCGATCGCCCACCGGCTCAGCCTCCGCCGGCCCGTCGGCGGGGCCGGGGGCATCGGGGGCGCGGGGACGTACGTCGGGGCGTCGGCCGGCGCGTACGTCGGCACATAGGTCGGGGTGTACCCGCCCGCCGCGCCCACCGCGCCCGCCGTCGTCGCCTGCCCAGGGAACTTCGGCGCCTCCCCGGTCGCCGCCAGCCCCGCATACACCGGGTCGTCCACCAGCGCCGAGTCCACCGCGCACCGCCGGATCACCTCGGCCGGTGCCGGCCGGTCCGCCGGGTCCTTCGCCACGCACGCCTCGATCAGCGCGGCCAGCCCCGGTTCCACCCCGGCCACGTCGATCTCGCCGTGCACGGCCCGGAAGCTGACGCCCGCCGATTCGCCCGTTCCGTACGGCGCCCGCCCGGTCGCCGCGTACGCGATGGTCGCCCCCAGGGCGAACACGTCGGCGGCAGCCGCCACCTCGTTGCGCAGCAGCACCTCGGGGGCGGTGTAGCCGGGCGTGCCGGGGGCGAGGCCGTCCTGGGTCAGGGCGGTCTGGGTGGTGCCCTTGGCGATGCCGAAGTCGATCAGCTGGGGGCCCTGCGCGCCCAGGATCACGTTCTGCGGCTTCAGGTCCCGGTGCGTCACCCCGTACGCGTGGACGCTCGCCAGCCCCTCCGCCAGCGCGGCGAACAGCTTCCGGCAGGTCTCGGCCGGCAAGGCGCCCTGCCGGCCGACGGCGTGAGCGAGCGTCGGCCCGGCCACGTACTCGGTCGCCAGCCAGAACGGCGGCGCCGCCAGCGAGGCGTCGATCAGGTTCGCCGTGTAGGCGGAGCGGACCGCCCGCACGGTCTCCGCCTCGCGGCGGAACCTCGCCAGCGCCTCCGGATGCCCGGTGATCTCGTCGCGGATCACCTTGACCGCGACCAGCCGCCCACCCGGCGACCTCGCGAGATACACCTGCCCCATGCCCCCGGCCCCCAGCCGGGCCAGCAGCGCGTGCGCGCCGATGTGTGTCGGGTCGGTGTCTCTCAGGGCCTCCATTCGCACGAGCTTGCCACACGGACTCCGGTGCCCTCAGCGGGGGTTGACGGTGAAACAGCACCCCGGGAGGGGCGGGCTAGGCCGGCGCCCGGTCCGCGAGCACCGCGTCCAGCATCCGGCGGCTCACCGCGGTGAGTTCGGCCAGGTCGGCGGCCGGCCGGGTCCGCGCCATCGCGCCCGCCAGGCGGTCGTAGAGGAGGCCGTCCGCCCAGGCGGCCAGCAGGTCGGCGGACTCCTCGGGCCGGGCGGCGCCCAGCGTCGCGAGGACGGCCGCCGCGCGGGCGCGGGCGGTGAGGCCCGCCCGGTGGAGGGCCGCCGCGAGTTCCGGCGTGCGCGCCGCCTCAAGGCTGAGCTCGTAGTGGGCGAGCCGGCGCTCGCGGCCCGTGGTCAGCCAGCGGTACAGCAGCCCGGCGAGCGCCGCCGCGGCCTCCTCCCGCGAGGCCGAAGGCGGGAACTCCGCATCGGCCAGGTCCCGTTCCACCAGGCAGGCACAGCACGCACCGATCAGCAGGAGGAATGCCTCATGCCCACACCTCACGCGGTGGTGGCCGGCGCCGGAATCGGCGGGCTTACCGCCGCCATCGCCCTGCACCGCCGCGGCTGGCGCGTCACCGTCTGCGAACGCGCCCCCGAACCCCCCGCCACCGGCGCCGGCATCGGCCTCGCCCCCAACGCCCTGCGCGCCCTCCAGGCCATCGGCGTCGACGCTGCCCACGCCGCCGGCAGCGCCGTACCGGCCACCATGGGCCTGCGCCGCTCCGACGGCCGCTGGCTCACCCGGACCGACACCGCGGACATGGCGGCCCGGTACGGCATGGCCCCGATCGCCGTCCCGCGCCCGGCCTTCACCGCCGCCCTGGCAGCGGCCCTGCCGCCGGGCACCCTCCGCTACGGCACCGCCGTGACCGCCGTCGACGACGCCGCGGGCCGCCCGGTGGTCCGTACGGCAGCCGGCCCGGACCTCCCGGCCGATCTGGTCGTCGCCGCCGACGGCATCCACAGCCCGCTGCGCCGCGCGCACTTCCCCGCCCACCCCGGCCTGCACTACATCGGCGAAACCGCCTGGCGCGCCCTCCTGGACGTGCCGGACCTCCGCATCCCCGCCATGCACGAGACCTGGGGGCGGGGCGAGCGCTTCGGCGTGACCCCGCTCTCCGACGGCCGGGTGTACCTCTACGCCACCGCAGTCGTCCCGGCCGGCACCCGGTCCGCCGACCCGCGCGCGGAACTCCGCCGCCGCTTCGGCGCCTGGCACGACCCGATCCCGGCCCTGCTGGAGCGCATCGACCGGCTCGACCCCGCCGACGTCCTCCAGAACGACCTCTACGACCTGGCCGCCCCGCTGCCCCGGCTGCACCACGGCCGGATCGCCTGGCTCGGCGACGCCGCCCACGCCATGGCACCCAACCTCGGCCAGGGCGGCTGCCAGGCCATCGAGGACGCGGCCGTCCTCGCCCATCTGATGCCCGCCGACGCCAGCGACGCCAGCGACCCCGACGGCATCCCGGCCGCCCTCGCCGCGTACTCGGCCGCCCGCCGCGACCGCACCGACGCCGTGCGCCTGCGCGCCCGCCGGATCGGCAGGCTGGGGGCCCTCCGGCATCCCCTCGCGGTCGCCGTCCGCGACCTCACGGTCCGCGCCGTCCCGGACCGGCTGGCCCTGCGCGGCGCGGACGACCTCTTCAACGGCTTCCGCCTCCCGGGACCGGCGGCCCCGGCGAGGTAAGGGGATCCGGGTCGCTCAGCGCGGTGCGACGTACAGGCTCTGGGCCCCGCGCCCGATGGGCCCCTTCTCGTCGTGCAGGACCGAGTCCGCCAGACCGATGCCGGCCGGGTCCACACTCGTACGGGCCTGAACGCACACCCACTCGCCCGCCGGGTGCCGGTGCAGATGGACCGTCAGGTCGCTGTTGACGAAGACGAAGCTGCGGATGTCCAGCACCGCGCTGACCCCGTTGCCGGAGTCCGCCGCCACCAGCACCCGGTCGGCCGGCCTCGGCTCGTCCCCCGCGATCAGCGGCAGCTTCATCCGCATCCAGCAGCTGCCCGGCCCGGGCTCCAGGAAGGCCCCGTCCGTGAACCGGGTCTCCATGGCCGTGTGATAGCCGATGTCCCACGGCACCGGGAAGAACGGGGTGACCCCGACCTCCCCCGGCGGCGGCAGCAGCGGCCCCGACAGCACCGCCGGCACCGCGTCCGCCGCCACCCGCACCCGCAGGGCCCGCGCCAGCATCACCGGCGCGTCCGCGCCCTCCGGAGTGAGCGCCGCCTCGATCACCTCGGTGCTGCGGCCGGCCCGCAGCACCGAGGTGGTCACCGCCAGCCCGCCGATCGGCACCGGACGCAGGATCTCGTACGTGATGCGGGCGATCCGCATGTCCGTACGGGCCCCCGGGCGCTCCTCGACCGCCCGGCCGAGCAGCGCGGCGGGCGGGCCGGCGTGCTGCGCCCCCGGATCCCAGGGACCCCGGGTGTACTCGGTGGCGGCGAACCGCCCGGCATCGATCCGTTCGTAAAACGCGTCGACCGCGTCGGCCACTCCACCAGTCCCCATGTCCCGCACGCTACCGACAGGTAACCGCGGGCACCAGACCGTCAGCGGGCGAATCCCAGGCTCACCCCGAGCCCCACCAGCACCGACCCGATGGCCCGGTTCAGCGCCTTCTGCGCCTTCAGCATCCGGTCCCGCAGCCGGGAGTCGGAGAAGAACAGCGCCACCGCACCGAACCAGCCCAGGTGCGCCACCGACATGAACAGCCCGTACCCGGCCTGCTGCCAGGCCGGCGTGCCCGGGTTCACCACCTGGGTGAAGGTGGACACGACGAACAGCGTGGTCTTCGGGTTCAGCACATTGGTCAGGAAGCCCGAGCGCATCGCCCCCAGCGGGGTGAGCGCCGCCTTCGACTCCAGGTCGACGGCCACCTCGGCGCGCGCCCGGAAGGTCCGGATGCCGATGTAGACCAGATAGGCGGCGCCGGCCAGCTTGATGGCGGTGAACAGCTCGGTGGAGGAGGCGATCAGCAGGCCCACACCGAGCATCGTGTACGAGACGTGCACCAGCACTCCGGCGGCGACCCCGGCCGCCGCGAAGAGGCCGGTGGGCCGGCCGTACAGATAGCTGTTCCGTACGACCATGGCGAAATCGGCGCCGGGACTGATCACGGCGAGAAGGGTGATGACGGCAACTGCGATCACTTCAGTCATGAAGGGATGCTGACCTCCGCACCGGTATCGATCAAGAGGGGGGCGCCCCCGCGAAGCGAGACAATGGACCCCATGTCCGCCGCCCTGCCCCAGCCCCAGTCCCAGTCCCAGCGCCAGCCCCTGCCGCTGCCCCTGCTGAAAGCCGACTGCACCGACTGCTTCGCGCTGTGCTGCGTCGCCCTGCCCTTCGCCCGGTCCGCCGACTTCGCCGTCGACAAGGCCGCCGGCGCCCCCTGCCGGAACCTCCGGGAGGACTTCCGCTGCGGCATCCACACCGGGCTGCGCGACAAGGGCTTCCAGGGCTGCACCGTCTTCGACTGCTTCGGCGCCGGCCAGCAGGTCTCCCAGGTCACTTTCGGCGGCCGGGACTGGCGCAGCCACCCCGGCACGGCCCGCGCCATGTTCGAGGTGTTCCCCGTGATGCGGCAGCTCCACGAACTGCTCTTCTACGTCGACCAGGCCCTGGCCCTCCCCGCCGCCCGGCCGGTCCACGCCGATCTGCGCCGCATCCTCGCCGAGACCGAGGAGCTGACCCGCGCCGACGCCGACACCCTCGCCGCGGCCGATGTGCCCGCCCTGCGGGCCGGGATCAACACCCTGCTCCTCAAGACCAGCGAACTGGTCCGCGCCAAGGTGCCGGGCAAGAAGAAGAACCACCGGGGCGCCGACCTGATGGGCGCCCGGCTGGCCGGAGCCGACCTCCGGGGCGCCAACCTGCGCGGCGCCTACCTGATCGCCGCCGACCTCACCCGGGCCGACCTGCGCACCGCCGACCTGATCGGCGCCGACTTCCGCGATGCCGACCTCGGCGGCGCCGACCTCACCGACAGCATCTTCCTCACCCAGGCCCAGCTCAACGCCGCCCGCGGCACCGCCGCCACCCGCATCCCGCCCGGCCTCGACCGTCCCGCGCACTGGACGGCGTAACCGACGGTGCCGCGCCCGGCTCGTGCTCCGGGCGCGGCACCGACGGGGTCCGGGGGCCTCAGGGCTTGGCCAGCGCGGTCCAGCCGGACGGGCAGGACAGCGCGTACGTGCAGTAGTTCTCGTACACATCGCCGCCCGTGGTCAGCACCTTCACGTACACGATCCGCCCCTCGGTGCTGACGGACACGCTGCACGCCTCCTTGGGGAACCCGGGGTTCTGGTACGTGGTCAGGTCCCGCCACGTGTACTGGCCGACCGGGGCCACGCTGCGCCGCCCGAGGTACGCCTTCCCCTTGCTCAGCACGGCGCTGAACTCCACATCGCCCTCGCCCTCGGTCGAGTCGATGTCCGCGCAGGGCCCGGGCGGACCGGCCGGACCCCGCTCGCCCCTGGGCCCCTTCGGGCCGCGCGGGCCCCGGCAGCCACCGCTGTTGTTGTTCTCCGGCCCCGCCTTGGCCCGCTTCACGGCCTTCCCGGCCTTGGCCCCCTTCACCGACTTCGCCGGCTTGTCGGCCCGGGTCGTGTCACACGAGCCGTGATTGCTGCTCGGGCTGAGGTCGGCGGCCATCGCGGGCGCCGAGAACCCCGCGAGCGCGAGCACCAGCGGCAGCGCGACCCCACTCGCCAGCCAGGCGCGCCGGCCGACCCTCGATGCGGAACCCATCCGTTTGCTCCTTGCGTCGTACGACGTACCGAACGCCGTGGAGCATCTCCCGCAACGCGGCGCACGGATGGAACGACTGACGGAATGTCGGACCTATGTCAGCGGGTTGGTCCAATGACACGCCGTCCCACTGCGCCGAACGGCCGTCCCCCGACCGAGCGCGCGCCGGGACCGACCGTCATTGCCCGCCGTCACACCCCGTGATACACAGAGTGACGGAACGTGAGCGACTGTGCCCAGTCTGCGAGATCAGGTAAAGAGAGCCGCCAAGTCGACATACGGCGGCGGTTTCATCAGCGAAGATAGTGCGTGACCCCTGCCGGTCCGGGCACGGGGGGATGGAACTACCCATACAGGGGCGGTGAGTTACATGATCCTGGCAGCCGAAAAGGGCGATATCACCACCATCATCGGCGGAATCGCCCCGAATTGGGGCCCGTTCGGCAGTCTCGGCAATGAAGCGAAGGTCATGATCGAGGTGGTCATGGCCGTGGCGATCCTCCTCTGCCTCGGCATCGCCATCTGGGGCGCGGCCAAGCAGCGCATCGGCGCGACCGCGCTCCGCGACACGTTCAGCGCGGAACAGGGCAAGGGCCTGATTGTGGCCGGACTCACGGGAGTCTTCATCATCGGCTCACTCGGCACGCTGTTCACCATCGTCTACGGCATGGCTGTCTAGGCCGTTCCGCCGAGCCGAGCCTGCCCGTTTCCGCCCGCTGAGGTTGCGCTGCCTGATGACGACTCACCACACGCTACCGTCGTACGACGCGGAGGGGGCGGATACGGAATGACCGAGGACCAGTACGGTGCCGGCGGTTCGGTGGGCGGCACGGGCCAGACCCGCACCCGCCTCCCGGACTCCCCGTCCGACCCCTACGGCACCCCCCGCCGCCCGGCGCGGTCCTCACGCGGCCTGGTCACGGTGGTGGGGGTGGTGGTCCTGCTGATCGCAGCCATCGCGTTCGCGAACCAGAACGACGACACCCCGTCCGGCCCCACCGACACGGAAAACCCCCCGACGGCCTCATCCACGGCCCCGTCGGGGGTCCGCCCGGTGGACGGCAAGAACGGCGGCATCCCGACGG
Organism: Streptomyces sp. NPDC002054; assembly: GCF_040296685.1. NCBI lineage: Bacteria > Bacillati > Actinomycetota > Actinomycetes > Kitasatosporales > Streptomycetaceae > Streptomyces > Streptomyces sp. NPDC002054. The sequence goes on along the minus strand of NZ_JBEOXT010000063.1, from coordinate 7,387 downwards.
GCTTCGCCCAGACGGAACAGGGCGCGCAGTCCGCTGCCGCGAACTATGCGGTCGTACTGGGTTCTGACGGCATGTTCAACACTGCTCAACGGCACGCCATCGTCGGCGCCGTGGCGGACGACAGCACACGCGAGAAGCTGCAGGCAGGGTTCGACGCCGACTATTCCGCCGATCTGCTGTCCCAGATCGGCCTCACGAAAGACGGGCTCGCCCCGGCAGGGGCAACGTTCGTCAGCCGGACCGTGCCGGCCGGCACGAAGGTGCAGAACCTCTCCGGCGACGCCGCCGCTGTCGACGTCTGGTGCATCGGCATGTTCGGCCTGACCGGGGAGAAGTCCATCCGCCCGGTGACCAGCAGCTGGTTCACCATCTCGATGACGCTCAAGTGGAACGGCGCCGACTGGAAAGTCATCGAGACGGCCCAGAAGGACGGCCCCACTCCCGTGACCGGAGACAACCCCGTGTCCACCTCCGACGAAATTGCCGGAGCGGTCGAGCAGTACGGAGGGTTCACCTATGCCCGGTAGCCCCCGCCCCCGCTTCCCCGGCATCGTGGCCGCGCTCGCAGCCCTCCAGGCTGCGGCCGTGCTGTTCGCCACGCGCGCGGCGGCCGCACCCACCCCCTCCCCCACGCCCACACCCACGCCGAGCAAGGACCCGTGCTCGCTCATTGCCGGGCCGGCACGGCAGTACTGCGAACGCGGCGAACGCCAACCCGGCGGCGCCACCCAGCCCGGCCTCGGCGGGCCCGCCGATCCCGCCACCGCGCTCGACCCGCTCGCCGCCCTGGCGAAAGGCTGCGCCGACGCCGCCGTCTGGATCGTCACCGAGCTCAGCAAAATCGTCAAAGGCACCTCCGACGTCGACTTCAGCGACGACGGCTTCCTCAAGCACTACGCCATCGTCTTCGCCGCCTCCACCATCCTCACCCTCGTCATCTGGCTCCTCGCCGTCGCCAAACGCGCCATCCGCGGAGTCCCCTTCGCCACCGCCATGTCCGAAGCCGTCGGCTTCCTCTGGCTGACCGTCCTCGCCTCCGCCTTCACCCCGCTCGTCCTCCACGTCGTCGTCAACGCAACCGACGGCGTCTCCGAGACCATCGCCTCCGCCACCGGCAACCAGAGCGACGTATTCTTCGGCTCCTTCATCGAAGCCCTCAAGAAGGGCGACGGCATCGGCGGCGGTCCGATCATGCTGATCGTCGTCTCCCTCGTCACGATCCTCGCCGCCGGCGTCCTCGCCCTCGAACTCGTCATCCGGGCCGCCCTCCTCTACGTCGGCGCCCTCCTCGGCGTCGTCGTCTACGCCGGGCTGGTCGACCGGAACCTCTGGGGCCACGTCCGCCGCTGGGCCGGCATCATGATCGCCGTCATCCTCGTGAAGCCGGTCATCGTCATCGTCCTCGGCCTCGCGGGCGCCCTCGCCGGCAAGAACGGCCCCAACTCCTTCTCCGCCGTCGTCTCCGGCCTCGCCATCATCCTGCTCGCGATCTTCGCCTCCGCGATGATCTACCGCTTCGTCCCCGGCTTCGGCGACGAGATCGCCACCGCCCGCAGCAACCGCAAGCAGGCCACCGACGGAGCCCAGGCCGCCGCCGTCATCAGCTCCCCGGCCTCCCTCGTCTCCCAGGGCATCAAGACCCACAGCAGCCGCAGCGGCGGCGGTGGCGCCCACCGCGCCGACGGCGGCAGCACCCCCGCCCCCGCCCACCAGATCTCCGGAGGCGTGGCCGCCCACAGCAGCCGCACCCCCGGCGCCGGGTCCGGCGGCGGATCCGCCCCCTCCGCCGCACCCCCGCCCCGCCAGCAGAGCACGAGCACGAGGAACACAGGAGGTGACGGGCGTTGACGACCCAGTCCCACCAGATCCACCCGGTCGCGCCCCGCCGTACGTATCTCATCGGCCGGGCCCGGCCGAACGCGATCGTCGGCAAGAACCGCGAGACCGGCGAGATCGCCCTGATCATCGCCGGGGCCTTCCTCGGCATGATGAGCGGACTGCTCGTCCCCGCCCTCACCCTGCGCATCGTCAGCCTCGTCGGCTTCCCGATGCTCGCGCTCGCCGCCGTCTACGTCCCCTACCGCGGTCGCACCTTCTACAAGTGGTTCGAGATCAACCGCAGCTTCAAGCGCACCCTGCGCCGCGGTACGACCTACCGTTCGTCCGCCATGGAAGCCGGCACCCGCGCCGCCGACGGCCGCGAGATCGAGGTCGGCCCGCCCCCCGGCATCGGCCGGATCAGCTGGCTCGCCGCCCCCTTCGGCCCCGACGAGATCGCCGTACTCCTGCACGCCGACCGGAGAACCGTCACAGCGGCCATCGAGATCGAGGGCCCCGGCGTCGGCCTGCGCGACAGCGAGGACCAGGAGGCCCTGGTCGACCGGTTCGGCACCCTCCTCAAGCACGTCGCCAACGGCGACGGCTTCGTCACCCGCCTGCAGATGCTCGCCCGCACCCTGCCCGCCGACCCCGACGCCCACGCCAAGGACGTCGCCCAGCGCGGCGACACCCGCGCCCCCGGCTGGCTCGTCGACTCCTACGACCAGCTCCAGTCGATGGTGTCCACGTCCTCCGAGCAGCACCGCGCGTACCTCGTCGCCTGCATGCACTACACCCGCGAGCTCGCCGCCGAGGCGCACACCATCGCCCGCGCCTCCCACGACCGCAAGGGCCGCCGGCTCGACAAGGACTCCGGGCTCGCCGTGGTCATGGCCCGCGAGCTCACCGACATCTGCGCCCGCCTCGCCGAGGCCGACATCCGCGTCCGCCAGCCCCTCGGCCAGGGCCGGCTCGCCTCCCTCGTGCACTCCATGTACGACCCGGACCACCCCATCGACCACATCCAGGCCATGACCAAGCGGAACGCCTGGCCCGCCGAACTGGACGCGATGGAACCCACCTACCTCCAGGCCAAGACCCGCGAGTCCGCCACCCGCGCCCCCTGGTGCCACGCCACCGCCTGGGTGAAGGAATGGCCGATGACCCCGGTGGGCGTCAACTTCCTCGCCCCGCTGCTGGTCCACACCCCGGACGTGATCCGGACCGTCGCCGTCACCATGGACCTCGAACCCACCGAGGTCGCCATCGAGCGCATGCTCACGGAGAAGACCAACGACGAGGCCGACGCCTCCCGCGCCGCCAAGATGAACCGGACCGTCGACCCCCGCGACATCGCCGCGCACGGCCGGCTCGACCAGAGGGGTGAAGATCTCGCCAGCGGTGCGGCCGGAGTCAACCTGGTCGGGTACATCACCGTGTCCTCGCGTTCGCCCGAAGCCCTCGCCCGCGACAAGCGGACGATCCGCGCCTCGGCCGGCAAGTCGTACCTGAAGCTGGAATGGTGCGACCGCGAGCACCACCGTGCCTTCGTCAACACCTTGCCGTTCGCCACCGGCATCCGACGCTAGCTGGAGGGCAGTGCAGCATGCGAGATCCGCTGTCCGCCGTGACGGACGCCTTCACCAGCTTCCTCTTCGGGAAGGTCGAGACCACCCGGCTGCCCGTCCGCACCTCCACCGGCCAGGCCCAGGCCGTCTACCTGCCCACCGCCGCCCCCGGCCTCGGTGACTCGGGCGTCATCATCGGCCGCGAGGTGTACAGCGGCAAGGGCTACATCTACGACCCCTTCCAGCTGTACGGCCAGCAGCTGCCGGCCCCGCACTGGCTGGTCCTCGGCGAGTCCGGCAACGGCAAGTCCGCGCTGGAGAAAACGTACGTACTGCGCCAGCTCCGGTTCCGCGACCGCCAGGTCGTCGTACTCGACGCACAGGGCGAGGACGGCGTCGGCGAGTGGAACCTGATCGCCCAGCAGCTGGGAATAACCCCCATCCGGCTCGACCCGGTGGCCGCCCTCGACGGCGGCATCAAGCTGAACCCGCTCGACCCGGCCATCACCACGACCGGCCAGCTGGCCCTCCTCCGCACCATCATCGAGGTGGCCACCGGCCACGGCCTGGACGAGCGGGCCGGCTTCGCGCTCAAGGTCGCCCACGCCTTCGTCAACGACACCATCACCGACCGGCAGCCGGTCCTGACGGACATCGTCGAGCAACTCCGCCACCCGGAGGCCGAATCCGCGGAGTCGATGAACGTCGGCATAGACGACGTACGGGCCTGGGGCCTGGACGTGGCCCTGGTGCTGGACCGGCTGGTCGACGGCGACCTGCGCGGTATGTTCGACGGCCCGACCTCGGTCGGCATCGACCTCGACGCCCCGCTGATCGTCTTCGACCTCTCGCACATCGACCGCAACTCCATCGCCATGCCCATCCTGATGGCGATCGTCGGCGTGTGGCTGGAACACACCTGGATCCGCCCCGACCGGAAGAAGCGCATCTTCCTGGTCGAGGAGGCCTGGCACATCATCAACAGCCCCTTCGTGGCCCAGCTGTTCCAGCGGCTCCTGAAGTTCGGCCGCCGCCTCGGCCTGTCCTTCGTCGCCGTCGTCCACCACCTCTCGGACGTGGTCGACGGAGCGGCGGCCCGGGAGGCGGCGGCGATCCTGAAGATGGCCTCCACCCGCACCATCTACGCCCAGAAGGCCGACGAGGCGCGGGCGACCGGGCGGGTCCTCGGCCTGCCCCGGTGGGCCGTGGAGATCATCCCGACCCTGACCCCCGGTATCGCGGTCTGGGACGTCAACGGCAATGTGCAGGTGGTCAAACACCTGATCACCGAGGCCGAACGGCCGCTGGTCTACACGGACCGGGCCATGACGGAGTCCTCGACCCCGGCACGCCTCCCCGAGGAGTTGCTGGCGGCCGAGCTGGAGGCGGAGGAAAGAGCCATGTACATCGAACGGCACCGCAACGGCGGGGCCGGGACGACGGTCGCCTGACGTGCCCGGCGAGATGCCGCAGCCCCGGCCCGCAGCCCGCGGAGTCCCGGACTCCCTCCTCGTCGGCCTGCTGGCCTTCCTGCTGGGCCTCGCGGTCCTCGTCTGGACCTCGACCGGCCTCGCCGCCCTGTTCTCGCACGGCGCCTGGCCGGGCACGGTCACCTTCACCCGTACGCCGACGGCGGTCCGGCAGCTGATAGCGCAGCCGCACAATCTGGCTGCCGCCTGGCCGGACACCGACCCGGTGGCCCTGTCGGGCTGGGGCCTGTTCTGGGGGCTGTTCATCAGCCAGCTGCTGGTGCTGTTCGTCTTCACGGTGTTCGGAATCGGCGTCGTCGCCCGCACCAAGGCGAGACGGGCCCTGGCCCGCCAGGCCGCGCTCGAGGCAAAGCTGCGGCCGGAGCCCGAGGCTCAGCCGGCGGCGGACCCCGCCCCGGCGGCGAAGACTCTGGCTGCACCTCCGGTTCCGGCCGGTCCGGCTCCGGCTACAGCTCCGGCCGGTCCGACTCTGGCCGTCCCGGAACCGCGGCCGGAGCCGGAGCCGGCCGGACCCGTACCCCGGGCCGCTCCAGCCCCGACCCCGCAACCGGCCGCCGCACACGGCGGCTACGCACCTGCCGGCGCGCCCCGCGCCACGGCCCCGCTCGCCGAGCCGGCCCCCCGGCTCCGCTACGGCACCCCGGCCGAGCGGTACGAGGCGGCTGCCTCCGCGATCGCGGAGGCCGAGGGCCCGGCCCTGATCGTGACCTCCTCCCCCACCTTGTGGTCGGAGACCAAGGACGCCCGGGCCAAGCTGGGCCCGGTACTGCTCTACGACCCGTCGCACCTCTGCGACACCCCGGCCCGGCTGCACTGGAACCCGGCCGAGGAGTGCGCCGACCGGGACACCGCCGCGGCCCGCGCGATCGCGCTGCTGGCCCCCGTACGGCCGCAGGCCCGGATGGACGCGGCCGTGGCCGACACCGCGGAAACGCTCCTGCGCAGCTGGCTGCACGCGGCGGCCCTGGACGGCCGCCCGTTCAAGCAGATCCACCGCTGGGCCCAGGGCTCGGGCTCGCACGACCCGGTGCGCATCCTCCGTACCCACCCCAAGGCGGCCCCAGGCGCGGCCGGCGAGCTGGAGAGCGCCCTGACGGCCCATCCGGAACGCCGCGAGATCGCGCACGAGCTCACCGCCCGCGCCCTCTCCTCGCTCAGCTCGATCCACATCCGCGAGTCCTGCACTCCGCATCGAACAGATTCGCTGTCCCTCGCATCATTCATGGCCGAGGGGGGCAGCCTGTACCTGGTGGGTGAGCCCCTCGAGGACCCCCGCACCCACCCGGGTGCGATGCCCTTGCTGACCGCACTCGCTTCCAGCGTGGTCGAGCACGGCCGCCGCATGGCCGCACGGTCATCCCACGGTCGGCTCGACCCACCACTGGCGCTGATCCTGGACGACGTCGCCGCAGTCGCCCCGATCCCCCAGCTCCCGGAGCTGCTGACGGACCAGGCCCTGCCCCTCCTGGCCACCTGCCGCAGCCGCGAACAGGCCCGCTCCCGCTGGCCGGAGGCCACCGCCCTGCCGGACCCCCAGGCGCGGAGGTAGTCAGGGCCTGCTGCCTGGCGTCAGCCAGGCAGCTGTTCCGGCCGCGGGACGGCGTACTCCAGCTCCTGCGCCGACGGATCCCCCGGCATGGGCACAACCTCCCCGGTCGGGGCGAACCCCACCCGCCGGTAGAACGCGGCGGCCCGGTCGTTCCGCTCGTGCACGTACGGCCGTGCGAGGTGCAGGTCATATCTCCCCCACGCGGGGGAGACCGGTTTACCTCCGGCGGGCGATCCGCCGGCCCGGGGGCGGCTGCCATCTTCGGATGATGAGCACTCTCACCGACCTCCCGTCCGCACGGCGTGGACTGCGCGCCGCCTGGACCGCCGCCCACACCCCGGCCGCCGGGGTTCCCCGCTGGGCGAGGAACCTCGCCTACACCGTCCCGTTGCTGGTGCTGCCGTCCGGTCTCTGGCGGATCGTCACCGTCCTCTTCTTCGGTGAAGGCCGGGACCAGGGCGGGGGACAGCTGCCGTCCTGGTTACCGATCGAGCTGTACGTGGTCCTGCTGTCCGTCGTCTCCGAGCTGGTGGCCTTCACCGCGGTCGGACTGGTCGCCACCTGGGGCGAGGTCTTCCCGCGCTGGATACCGGGCCTGGGCGGGCGGAGAGTGCCGATCTCGGCTGCCGTCGTCCCGGCCGCCTTCGGCACCCTGGTCCTGACAGCCATGTGGACCACGATCGGCCTCGCCACCGAAATCGCCGGCACCACCGTTCAGGGCGACCCGCTTCCGGACGACTATCCCGGTCTGGGGCACGGCTGGAGCCAGGCTGCGTTCTATGGCACGTACGCCCCGCTGGTGCTGTGGGGGCCGGCGCTCGGCGTGCTCACCGTCGCGTACTGGAAGCGCCGGCAGAAAGGCCGGTAAACGCAGAAAAGCCCCGCACCATGACTGGTGCGGGGCTTTCCCACAATGATTGTTCGGCGGCGTCCTACTCTCCCACAGGGTCCCCCCTGCAGTA
>NZ_JBEOXT010000062.1:0-32619 GCF_040296685.1 Streptomyces sp. NPDC002054 | reverse complement strand
TCCTCGACCGCGTCCACGGTCGCGTCCTCGATCGCGTCCTCGGTCGAAACCGAGGTCGAGACCGAGGCAGCAGCCCCGGGCGCCGGCGCAGACCCGGCCGGGGGCCTGGCGGCCCTGGCCGCGGCCGGAGGCCCGGCCGCAGGCGCAAACCCGGCCGGAGGCCCGGCCGCCGAGGCCACAGGCCCGGGCGCCGGCGGCCCGGCTGCCGTCGCAGACCCGGCCGGCGGCCCGGCCCTGGCCGCAGGCCAGGCCGCGGCCGGCCCGGGCGGAGCCCTGGGCCAGGGCGCCGACGGGGTCCGGGGCGAAGCCCCGGTTTCGGGAAGGGGCGGGGTGGGGGATCAAGCCCCGCAGGGCCAGGACCACCAGCTCCCCGCCTTCGCCGTCGACCCCACCGCCATGCCCGCCGCCCACAACAGCGCCTGGTTCGCCGCCCCCAAGGCCCCCCAAGCCGCATACGAGGGCGGCTACAACCCCCAGTACGTCGAAGGCCTCGAGCCCACCCCGGTCCTCCCCCCGACCGGCCCGGACGACAACCCGCAGCCCCATCCCCCGGCGGAAGCCAACGGCATGCTCCCCGGCCCCCGCGCCGAGGACGAGCGCCCCGGAGTCGAGACCGCCGACGAGCACGAGTTCGCCGAAGCCGCGTACAAGGTGCTCCGCATGCTCATCGACGAGCACGGCAACTTCCCGACCCCCGAGGCGCTCGACATACACCTCGCCGACGGCTACGGCGTCACCCACCCGCGCAGCGCCTCCCTGCTGCGCCGGATGATGCCGCAGCTGCGCCACCGCTACCAGGTCGAGGCCGAGGCCGAACACATCGCCTGAGCCCAGCCCGCCCAGCCCACGCACAAGGGCCCGCACCCCGTCCCCGGGATGCGGGCCCTCACGCATACGAACTACGGCGAACTACACGGCCAGCAGCTTCCGCACCCGGTCCGCCCCCACCGCCAGCAGCAGCGTCGGCAGCCGCGGCCCGGTCTCCCGGGTCACCAGCAGCCGGTACAGCAGCGCGAAGAACTCGCGCTGGGCGACCTTCAGCTCCGGCGTCGGCTTGGCGTCCGGCTCCAGGCCGGCCATCACCTTCGGCACGCCGTAGACCAGCGTGGTCAGCCCGTCCAGCGACCAGTGCGAGTCCAGGCCCTCCAGCAGCAGCCGCAGCGATTCCCGCCCGGCCTCGTCCAGCGAGGACAGCAGCTCGACGTCGGCGGCGTCCCGCACCAGCGTCCGCTGGTCGGCCGGGACCTGGGTGGTGATCCAGTTCTCGGCGCGGTCCAGCCGCGGCCGGACCTCGTCCAGGGAGGCCAGCGGCCGGTCCGGCTCCAGCTCCGACAGGATGCGCAGGGTCTGCTCGTCGTGCCCGGCGGTGACGTCGACGACGGACGCGAGCGTCCGGTACGGCATCGGGCGCGGGGTGCGCGGCAGCTCGTGCGACGCAACCCGCACCGCCCGCGCATGCGCGGCGGCGTCGGCCGGCAGTACAGAACCGTCGGCGACCTTGGACTCCAGCTTGTCCCACTCGTCGTAGAGCCGCTGGATCTCCTGGTCGAAGGCGATCTTGAAGGACTGGTTGGGCTTGCGGCGCGCGTACAGCCAGCGCAGCAGCTGCGGCTCCATGATCTTCAGCGCGTCGGCCGGGGTCGGGACCCCGCCCTTGCTGGAGGACATCTTGGCCATGCCGCTGATGCCGACGAAGGCGTACATCGGGCCGATCGGCTGCTCGCCGCCGAACAGCGGCACGATCTGCCCGCCGACCTGGAAGGAGGAGCCGGGCGAGGAGTGGTCGACGCCCGAGGGCTCGAAGATCACGCCCTCGAAGGCCCAGCGCATCGGCCAGTCGACCTTCCAGACCAGCTTGCCGCGGTTGAACTCCGACAGCTTGACGGTCTCGGTGTACTCGTCCTCGGTGCAGACGTACGTCAGCTCCGTGGTCGCGTCGTCGTACGCCGTGACCTTGGTGAAGTCCTTGTTGCAGGCCCCGCAGTACGGCTTGTACGGGAAGTACTCCGTGCCCTCGACGCTGCCGTCGTCCTCGCCGGCCGCGCCCGACCCCTCGGCGGCCTCCAGCTCGGCCTCGTCCACCGGCTTCTGCGACTGCTTCTTGCCGCCGCCCGGCTTCTGCTTGGTCCGGTACTGCGCGAGCACGGCGTCGATGTCACCGCGGTGCTTCATCGCGAACAGCACCTGCTCGCGGTAGGCGCCGGCGGTGTACTGCTCGGTCTGGCTGATCGGGTCGTACTCGACGCCCAACTCGGCCAGCGCCTCCACCATGGCGGCCTTGAAGTGCTCGGCCCAGTTCGGGTACGCCGAGCCCTCGGGCGCCGGGACGGAGGTCAGCGGGCGCCCGATGTGCTGGGCGTGCGACTCCTCGGTGACCCCCGGGATGCCCTTGGGCACCTTGCGGTAGCGGTCGTAGTCGTCCCAGGAGATCACGTGGCGCACCTGGAACCCGCGGCGGCGGATCTCGTCCGCGACCAGGTGCGGGGTCATGACCTCGCGGAGGTTGCCCAGGTGGATGGGGCCGGAGGGGGAGAGTCCGGACGCGACGACGACAGGTTTGCCGGGTGCTCGGCGCTCCGCCTCGGCGATGACCTCGTCCGCGAAACGGGAGACCCAGTCGGTCTCGGTGCTGCTCTGAGCCACGACACGTCCTTCTATCTCAAATGCTGGCGTCAGCCTTACCAAAGGCCATTCTCCCAGACGGAGGGAGCCGCTCCGGGGTTGCTTTATCCCGCGAAACGCGAAGCCCTCCCATGGGATACTCCTCTTTCGTAGGAACACCCCATGCTCACCGCATGCTCAAACCCTGACAGGAACGGCAGCTCATGGCCTCGGTCCCTTCCCTCGCTTCGAACGTCAATCAGCGCGTCGCGGACGCACTCGTCTCCGCTCTGCCGGAGGCCGGTGCCGCCGACCCGCTGCTGCGACGAAGCGACCGGGCCGACTTCCAGGCCAACGGCATCCTGGCGCTCGCGAAGAAGGCGAAGGCCAACCCGCGTGAGCTCGCCACGACCGTGCTCGCCGGCCTGGACAAGGGCGGGGTCATCGGGGAGATCGAGGTCTCCGGCCCCGGCTTCCTCAACATCACGATCACCGACCGGGCGATCATCGAGACGCTGGCCGCGCGGGCGCTCGACGACCGCCTCGGAGTCCCGCTCGCGCAGAACCCGGGCACCACGGTCATCGACTACGCCCAGCCGAACGTGGCCAAGGAGATGCACGTCGGCCACCTCCGGTCCGCCGTGATCGGCGCGGCGATGGTGGAGATCCTGGAGTTCACGGGCGAGAAGGTGGTCCGCAGGCACCACATCGGCGACTGGGGCACCCAGTTCGGCATGCTCATCCAGTACTTGCTGGAGCACCCGCACGAGCTGGACCACAAGTCGGACCAGGAGGTCTCCGGCGAGGAGGCCATGTCCAACCTCAACCGCCTCTACAAGGCCTCGCGCGCCCTGTTCGACTCCGACGAGGAGTTCAAGACGCGGGCCCGGGCCCGGGTGGTGGACCTCCAGGCGGGCGACGAGGAGACCCTGGCGCTCTGGCAGCGGTTCGTGGACGAGTCGAAGATCTACTTCTACTCCGTCTTCAACAAGCTGGACATGGACATCCAGGACCCCGACGTGGTCGGCGAGTCCGGCTACAACGACATGCTGGTGGAGACCTGCCGGCTGCTGGAGGAGTCGGGCGTCGCGGTCCGCTCCAACGGCGCGCTGTGCGTGTTCTTCGACGAGTACAAGGGCCCGGACGGCAACCCGACCCCGCTGATCGTGCAGAAGTCGGACGGCGGCTTCGGCTACGCCGCGACCGACCTCTCCGCGATCCGTGACCGGGTCGGCAACCTCGGCGCGACCGAACTGATCTACGTGGTCGACGCCCGGCAGTCCCTGCACTTCAAGATGGTCTTCGAAACGGCCCGCCGGGCCGGCTGGCTGAACGACGAGGTCAAGGCCGTGCAGTTGGCCTTCGGCACCGTCCTCGGCAAGGACGGCAAGCCGTTCAAGACCCGTGAGGGCGAGACGGTCCGGCTGGTGGACCTGCTGGACGAGGCGATCGACCGCGCGACGGCCGTGGTCCGGGACAAGGACAAGGATCGTGGCCTGCTCACCGAGCAGGAGATCGTCGAGAACGGCCGGCACGTGGGCATCGGCGCGGTGAAGTACGCCGACCTGTCGACCTCGGCCTCCCGGGACTACAAGTTCGACCTGGACCAGATGGTCTCGCTCAACGGCGACACATCCGTCTACCTCCAGTACGCGTACGCCCGTATCCAGTCGATCCTGCGCAAGGCGGGCGACGCGAAGCCGGCCGCACACCCGGAGCTTCCGCTGGCTCCGGCCGAGCGCGCGCTGGGCCTGCACCTGGACGGCTTCGGCGAGCTGATCGCCGACGCGGCCAAGGAGCACGCCCCGCACAAGCTGGCCGCGTACCTGTACCAGCTGGCCTCGTACCTGACGACCTTCTACGACCAGTGCCCGGTCCTGAAGGCCGACACCCCCGAGCAGGTCGAGAACCGCCTCTTCCTGGTGGACCTCACGGCCCGCACCCTCAGCAAGGGCATGTCCCTCCTGGGCATCCGGACCCCCGAGCGCCTCTGACCGAGCCGGATCGGTCACGAACGGCGTTGGCTATTCGTGACCGAATTTGGCTGTGCGAATGACTCATTCCTGCCTAGCGTGAACACGTTCAAACGCTAGGGGTGGGCCGGGCGCGTATGCCCGGTGCCATGGGGAGGGAACAGAGTGAAGCTCAAGCGCGTGGCCCTGGTCGCCGCCGCCGCGGTGGCCGGGCCGACCGTACTGATGTCGTCGCCCGCGATGGCGGACGACAAGCAGCCTGCGGTCGTGGTCCCGGACACGGCACCGAAGGAAGACAACGCGACGCCGGACGCCAAGCCCGCGAAGCCGGAGGCCAAGCCGGCGCCCAAGGCGGAGTCGAAGGCCGAGACGCCCGACAAGGAGGAGTTCGACTCCTCCCACGAGGGCCTCCTGATGGGCCCCGAGATCGAGGTGCAGGGCATCCCGAAGGCCGGCTTCAAGCCCGGGGGCGACTGGACCCGGCTGACCGTCCAGGTCGACAACACCGGGCACGTCGCCGTGCCCAAGTTCACGCCCAGCCTGGCCGTCATGCAGTGGGACGACAAGTTCAAGGCCTCGCACGTCAAGGTCGAGCGCCTGGTCAAGGACGCATCGGGCAACCGCGTCTGGACGCCCGTCCAGGCCGTGCGCGCCGAGGAGTACGGCCCCGCGCTCCTCTACCCGCTGGGCACCACGGCCTCCGTGGCCAAGAACCAGGTCTACGGCGTGGACGTGCGGATCCGGTTCACCGCCGACGTCCCGGTGGAGCTGTTCGAGATCTCCGCGGACGGCGTCAGCCGCAGCGGCGGCAAGGTCAACCACTCCCCCTCCGCCTGGTACGAGACCCGGATCGTCGGCGCGAAGGGCGACACCCAGGGCCCGACCGTCGTCCAGGGCCCGAAGCTGACCGTGAACGGCGTCCCCGAGGGCATCGTCGCGGGCGACAACGCCTGGACGAACCTGTCGGTCCGCGTCGACAACACCGGCAAGCAGGCCCTGAAGCGGTTCGACGCCGGGCTGGTCATCGCCCGCCCGGACTGGGTCCCGATGAAGGCCTCGCAGCTCACGGTCGAGGTCTACAGCGCCGACAAGCAGGGCCGGAAGGGCTGGCACCGGGCGGAGATCCGGGACGAGAGCGAGGGCTACTTCCTCGGCATCGACCTGGCCGGCGGCCCGGTCCCGGCGGGCAAGTCCTTCGAGGTCAAGATCCGGGTGAAGTTCTCCGCGAAGGCCAAGCCCGGCGACCTGGTCTTCCGCGCCTTCGGCTTCGCCGAGGGGGACCCGGAGGGCAACACCTGGGTGGAGTCCCGCTCCAAGGGCGTGCTGTCGAAGCTCCTGAAGGCCGGCACGAACACCGGCAACACCGGCAACACCGACAACGGCAACGGCAACGGCGGCAAGGACACCGACCCCCAGACCCCCGCCCCGACGCCCACCCCCACCCCCACTCCCACCCCCGCGCCCAACGACCCCGCCCCCCAGGGCGGCAACAACGGCGAACTCGCCGCCACCGGCGCCGACCCGGCCACCAGCTGGGCGCTGGCCGGCGCGGGCGTGGCCGTGGCCCTGGGCGTGGCCCTGGTCGCCGGCACCGGCCGCCGCCGCCGCACCACCGCCTGACCGCTCGACCGTCGGCCCCGCCACCCGCCCGGGTGGCGGGGCCTCCCGTTCCCACCACGGGCGGCAGACGGGCAACTATCGTGGGAGACGTCCGACACCGGGAGGCCCTGGAAATGACGTCCGCAACGCCCGCTCCCCGCCCGGTGCCGCCGATGCCGGAGTACACGCCAAAGGCACTGCGTGCCGCCATAGCGGCCCACACGCCGGCGCTGCTGCCCGATTTCGATGCCGCCTGGCGGCGACAGATCGCCGACGCATACGACATCGGCCCGGTCCCCGCGTTCATGGCCCGGTGGTGGGGCGAGTATGCCCTCGCCCGTGACCCGGAACTCGACCGGCACGTAACCGAGCTCGAAAGCCGGGCCGCCGAGGCCACCGACGCCGAGACCGCACGCAAGCTTCTCGACGAGGCGTCCCGTATCCGGCACGAGCTTCGGGACCTGGAGCCCGGCGAGTGAGCGATGAGTTCACCGGGCCGCCGTGGGCCGTGGACTACACCCATGACGCCGAGAAGTACCGACTCAGCCTTGCCAGCGGTCCGCTTGAAGCGTTCCGGGAGGCCGTCTTCGAGCTACTGACCGCCCGCCACCCCTATCGGACCGACCACGTCGAGCCCGCCCGGTCCACCGTCCCCCGGGGTCCCCACATCGCGTACTTCGACAGCAACCGGGGCTGGCTCCGGTTCACGTTCCTGCCGCGGGTGGCCGAGCCACAGATCGTGGTCGAGGAGATCTTCTGGCAGTGACGGCCTGTCACCCGTACGGCTCGATTCGGGCCGTACGGCCCGGGTAGGGGACGGCGCGTCCTTCCCCACGCACACCCGGAGGCCCCGTGCCCGACAAGAACGGCCCCTACAAGGCCGGCACCCCCTGCTGGATCGACCTGATGGTCCCCGACCCGCAGGCGGCGATCGACTTCTACAGCGACCTCTTCGGCTGGGCCGGGGAGATCGGCCCGCCGGACACGGGCGGCTACGCCGTCTGCGAGCTCAAGGGCAAGCCGGTCGCCGGGATCATGGCGGCGATGAACCCGGACGGAACCGTGCCCGACCCGCTGCCGCCGGCGGTCTGGACGACGTACCTGTCCACAGACAGCGTGGAGGCGACGGAGAAGGCCGTCCGGGACGCGGGCGGGCAGGTGATGATGCCCGGTATGGACGTCATGGACCTCGGCCGGATGGCGGTCCTCACCGACCCGCAGGGCGCGGTCTTCGGGGTGTGGGAGGCCGGGGAGTTCTACGGCGCCGGAATCGTCAACGAGCACGGCGCGCTGATCTGGAACGAGCTCAGCACCAACGACACCGCCGGCGCGTCGGAGTTCTACGGTCGCGTGCTGCCGATGACGTTCGTGCCGTCCGAGATGGAGGGCGCCGGGGGCTACACCGAGTTCCAGGTCGACGGGCGGGCGGTCGGCGGGATGATGAGCCTGGAGAAGGCCCCGCCGGGGACGCCGCCGCACTGGCTGCCGTACTTCAACGTGGACGACCCGGACAGCATCACCGCGGCGGCGGAGCGGGCGGGCGCGAACGTGCTGGCGCCGCCCTTCGACATGGTGGCGGGACGGATGGCCGTCCTGGCCGACCCCCAGGGCGCGGTGTTCGCCGTCATCGCGGCGACGGAGCCCGAGCCCCCGGTGTGACGGCGGTCGGGACGGAGTGACGGGGCGCACGGGGAACGATCTCCCGGTGCGCCTCCTCCCTTGGGTGCCGGGTCAGTCCGCCGGGGCCGCCGGCCGCTGCCGCTCGCCGACCAGGGCGGCCAGCCCGTCGAGCAGCCGCTCCAGGCCGAAGCGGAACTCGAAGTCGGGGTCGTCGCCTGCGGCGAACACGCCGGAATCGAGCAGCCGGGTCACGGCGGGGTGCCGGTCCGGCCCGGTCAGCGCCCGCAGGGTCCGCTGGTACCCGCCGAGGACCTGGTCGGGCGAGAGCCCGCCGGCGGCGATGGCCTCGGTCAGGTCGGCCCGCAGCATCGCCTCGTTGCGGACGAACCCGCCGACCAGCATCAGGGTGGCGAGCTTCTCGTCCTCGCGCAGCCCGGTGCCGGCCAGGGCGGCCAGGCCGCGTTCCATCCAGGCGACCTCGTTCGGCGAGGCGGGCGGCCCGGTGACGGGGATCCGCAGGATCCAGGGCGCGGCCTGCAGGACCGTCCGCTGCATCCGCGCCCACGCCCCGATGAGCTCCCGCCAGTCCCAGTCCGCCGCGGCCTCCGGCAGCGGCGGCGGGCTGCCCACGCCCGCGTCGGCCATCAGGATGTAGAGCTCCTCCTTGGCGGCCACGTACCGGTACAAGGACATGGTGGAGGCGCCGAGTTCCTTGGCGACCCGGCCCATGGAGACGGCCTCGATGCCCTCGGCCGCGGCCAGCCGGACCGCCGCGTCGATGATCCGGTCAAGGGTGAGCGCGGGACGCGGCCCCTTCACGGGCCGCTCGCGCAGCCCCCAGGCCATCTCCAGACTGGCCGGCAGGCCGGTCTCCGCCCCGGTCTCCGACTCCGCCATCGGCTGTGCTCCCCTGCGCTCGGCTGCCCCCATCCTAGGTCCGGTCGGCGGACCCCAACCCCGGGCCGCTCAGCCGACAAAGGCAGTGCGGGACTCGAAGGTCCCGCACTGCCCTGCAGCCCACGCATCTGCCTCAGTGGGTCAGCGGATAGGAGTGCCTGCCTGTCGCCTCATCGATCTCGACGTGTGCCTTCTGGAGCAGCTGGGACGCGAGATCCATGAGCGCGCGAGCGCCCGCGATCTCTTCGCCGACCCGTAGCTGCTGCGGGTCGGACGGATGGCGCATCGCGTAGCCGCGCGCCTTCATTTCGGTGCCGTCCGCGAGCCTGAGCAGGGTTGCCGCGCTGGTGCGGTGCCCCTCCTCGGAGAATTCCAGCTCCACATGCCAGCCTGCGAGTGTGGGCATGTCGAATCACCTCCTGGGGTCACCTCTCCCTCCAGGGTGCTCCCGTGCGCCGCCGGACGCGACCGGGACCGGGGACCTCAGAACTGGGCCCGGGCCCAGTTGGTGATCGCCAGCAGCAGCAGGACGACGGTCAAGGCCGCCGACCCGCGCAGACTCCGCTCCCGCCGGGCCGCCCGTACGCACTCGGAGATCCCGTACAGCGCGGCCAGCGCCCCCGCTCCGCCGATCACGGCGGCCGTCACCTCCGCCCAGTCCTGCTCGGGCCATATCCGCAGCAGCAGCGAGGCGATCACCAGCGGAACGACCGGCCACCCGTTCCCGCTGACGGTCTCCCGTTTCTGCTCGGCCTTCTCCCCCACAGCTCCCCCTCCCGAGACGATCCGCACCACAAGACGCACGGTCGGCCGGCCGGGTTGATCAACCGCGGATCTGGCCGAGGTGCATGAAGGAGTCCTGGAGCTGCCCGGCCAGCCGCTCGGCCACGGTGTCCGCGGTGCCGAGGGTCGAACTGGCCGCCACCCGCCGGAGGTCCCCCTCGGGCGCCCCCGCCAGGTACTGCTCGATCATCGCCTGCACCGCCTCGGCGTACCCGGCGAGCTGATCGCGCGCGGCGGCGAAGGCACCCGCCTCCGCGCGCGTGTGCCCGTACCCGGTGTCCGCGGGATCGGCGGGCCGGCCGAACCGCTCCGCCCAGCCGGACACCCACAGCTGCGGGGTGCCGGCCACCTCGGAGAGGTTGCGGTCCTGGCCGCGCAGGACGTGCCAGACCAGCCAGCCCACCGAGTTGCCGCCCGCGGCCACCCGGGCCGGATCGTCCTCCGCCAGCACCTCCGCGAGCTCCGCCCGCACCCGCCGGAACAGCTCCAGGGTCAGCTCCTGCCATCCCTCATGCGTCGTCATGGCACCAGTCAACTACGAGCAGTCGGCGGGCCGCGGAACAGGGGGATCAGAACCGGGTGGAGCCGCCCGGGAACGGGAACGGGAACGGGAACGGGAACGGCACCGGCAGCGGCTGCTCCGAAGAGTTCGGAGCCACCCTGCGCGAGGTCTCGGCCGGCGGGTTCTGGCAGGTCACGTCCTTGGCGGGCAGCCGGCCGGTGGAAAGGTACCGGTTCACCGTCGCGTTGGCGCAGGAGGTGTCGTCCAAGAGGTACACGCCGTGACCCCGGCCGCCGGCCGCCAGGACCATCCGCGAGCCCTTCAGCGCGCGGTGCAGGCCCTGGCCGCTGGACAGCGGAGTCTGCGGGTCCCACTCGTTCTGCACCGTCAGCACCTTCGCCGCCTTGTCCATCGGCGTGGCTTCCTCGACCGGCCGGTCCCAGAAGGCGCACGGCTTGATGTTGGAGGCCACGTCCCCGTACAGCGGGTACTTCTTCTTGTCCGCCGCCGCCTCCCGCGCGTACTGCCCGGTGGAGCGGGGCCAGGCACCGGTGTCCCCGCACATCACGGACCACACGACGGCAATGCTGTTGTCGGTCGGCAGGTCCTTCGGCTCTGGTGCCGCCGCTCCGCCCGCGGGCACGGGCGCGGGCTCGGACTGGCCCGCGGCCGACTTCTTGAGCTGCTTGACGATGATCGAGGCCTGGTTCGGGTGGAAGAACATCTCCCGGGAGGCCCGGAGGTCGTCACCGGTGAGCTTCGTGCCGAAGTAGTCGATCGGCACGCGGTCGGCACGCTCCACCAGCCCCCAGAACGTCTTGGACACAGCCTCGGGGCTCGTGCCGAGCCCGTACTCGTCGTTCCGCTGCGCCGCCCACCGCGTCCACTGCCGATAGGCGGGCTCGGTCCCCGTGGCCCACACCTGGAACATGCCGCGCCAGATCCGGTTCGGGTCCACTCCGCTGTCCAGGACGAAGCGGTCGGTGCGCTGCGGGAACATCTGCGAGTACACCGCGCCGAGATAGGTCCCGTACGAATAGCCCACGTACGACACCTTCCGCTCGCCCAGCACGGCCCGGATGGTGTCCATGTCACGTGCCGTGTTGCGCGTGGTGATGTACGGGATCACATCGCCGGCCTTCTTGCGGCACTTGTCTGCGACAGTCCGTGCCCAGGCGATGTCGGCGGCGTAGGTCTCCGGCCGGTACGGCCGGTCGGTCTTCTCCTCGTCCTCGGTCAGTCCGCAGCTGATGGGGCTGCTGCCGCCGACCCCGCGCGGGTCGAAGCCGACGAGGTCGTACTGGTCCCGTACGTCCTTGGGCATCGTCTCGTGCAGCAGCATCGCCCGATACGTCCCGGAAGCGCCCGGCCCGCCCGGGTTGGCCATCAGGATGCCGCGCCGCTTGCCGGGGTTCTCGCTCTTCACCCGCGATATGGCGAGGTCGATCATGCGGCCTTGGGGGCGCCGGTAGTCGAGCGGGACCTTCAGAGTGGCGCACTCGAACGAGGCCGGCCGGTTGTCGGCGCAGCGGTGCCAGGCGGGCTTCTGCTTGAGGTACGGGGCCGCGGCCTGCTCTGCGGCGGAGGCCTGGGCCGTGGCCAGCAGCGGCACGGTGGTGGCGATGAGACCGGCGGTGGCGAGCATCGGAGCGAGACGTTTCAGGCGCACGAGGTCGTCCTTACGTTCGGTGAAGTCGCTTACGCACTCACCCTGTTGCACGCCGAAGCAGGCCGAATCACCCCGAGGTTTCACGACATGTGCGCCTCGCGTATGAGGCGAATTCCGGACAACTGGCCGACACGCCACAGGGGTGGCGGCGCAATGCGCCGCCACCCGTCAGTTGGCCCGTATCAGCGCTCGCGGCGCAGCCAGCCGGCGACCTCGGTCGCCCAGTAGGTCAGGATCGTGTCCGCGCCCGCCCGCTTGATGCCGGTCAGGGTCTCCAGAATGGCGCGGTCGCGCTCCACCCAGCCCTTCTCCGCCGCCGCCTCGATCATCGCGTACTCACCGCTGATCTGGTACGCCGCCACCGGCACGTCCACCGACTGCGCCACCCGGTACAGGATGTCCAGGTAGGGGCCGGCCGGCTTGACCATCACCATGTCGGCGCCCTCCTCCAGGTCCAGCGCCAGCTCCCGCAGCGACTCCCGGGCGTTCGCCGGGTCCTGCTGGTACGACTTCCTGTCCCCCTGCAGGGAGGAGGCGACGGCCTCCCGGAAGGGGCCGTAGAAGGCGGAGGAGTACTTCGCGGTGTAGGCGAGGATCGCGACGTCGTCGTGGCCGGTCTCGTCCAGGGCGTCCCGGATGACCCCGACCTGGCCGTCCATCATCCCGCTCGGCCCGACCACGTGCACACCGGCATCGGCCTGCACCTGGGCCATCTCCGCGTACCGCTCCAGGGTCGCGTCGTTGTCCACCCGGCCGTCCGCGTCCAGCACACCGCAGTGGCCGTGGTCGGTGTACTCGTCCAGGCAGAGGTCCGACATGATCACCAGGTCGTCGCCGACCTCGGCCCGCACGTCGCGGATCGCGACCTGCAGGATCCCGTCCGGCTCGGTGCCCGCCGTGCCCAGCGCGTCCTTGTTCTCGTCCGCCGGCACCCCGAACAGCATGATCCCCGACACGCCCGCCTCGACCGCCTCCACGGCGGCCTTCCGCAGGGTGTCCCGGGTGTGCTGGAACACGCCCGGCATGGCGGAGATCGCGAGCGGCTCGCTGATCCCCTCCCGTACGAAGGCCGGAAGGATCAGATCCGAGGGGTGCAGCCGGGTCTCGGCCACCATGCGCCGCATCGCCGGGGTGGTCCGCAGCCGCCGCGGGCGCGTGCCGGGGAACGATCCGTACGTGCTCATCTTCAGTCGCCTCTTCGAACATCGACAGCAGTCGCCTCAAGCCTAAGGGTCGAGCAACCCGTACTCCTTGATGAGTACGGGTAGGCACGGGTATCTCGTGCGCCCAGACGGGGAGTTCAACAGGCATGCCAACACGAAAGAGGCCACGGCCCAACGAGACGGCCATGAAAATGGTCGGCGCCCAGGTCGCCACCGCCCGCACCGCCAAAGGACTGACCCAGCGCGCCTTCGCGGAGCTCCTGCACATAGACGTCGAGACCATCGCCTCGATCGAGCAGGGCAGGCGCGTCCTGATGCCCAACATCGCGGAGGCGATGGACCGCGCCCTCGGCCTGCCCGGCCTCCTGGCGGTCGCGGCGAACCGCCTCCCGGAGGTCGACATGATCCCGGCCTGGGCGGAGGAGTATATGGAGCGCGAGGCGGAGGCCCTGGCGCTGTCCTGGTACGACACCCTGACCGTGCCGGGGCTGATCCAGACCGAGGCCTACGCCCGCGCGGTCCTGGGCTGCCGCGTCCCCTTCGTCGGAGAGGAAAAGATAGGGCTCCAGACCGCCCACCGGATGAAGCGCCAAGAGATCCTGCACCGGCCCGTCCCGCCCACCCTGAGCTTCATCATCTGGGAGGCGGCCCTGCGGGACCGGATCGGCGGGGAGGAGGTCTACCGCGAGCAGATCCAGCACCTGCGCTCCTGCGCCGACCGCCCGGCCATCTCCATGCAGGTCCTCCCTCTGGGAGTCACCGCCCACGCGGGCCTCAACGGCCCCTTCATCCTGCTGGAGACACCGGATTTCCAGCGCCTCGCGTACTCGGAAACCCAGCGCGGCAGCTTCCTCGTCAGGGACCCGAACGAGGTCAGCATCCTCTCCCAGAAGTATGCGATGCTGCGGTCACAGGCCCTCAACTTCGCGGAGACGAAGGACCTGTTGGACCGGCTGCTAGGAGAGTCATGAGCACCCCACTGAAGTGGTTCAAGTCCAGCTACAGCGGCGACGAGGGGGGCCAGTGCCTGGAGGCCGCCTTCACCTGGCGGAAGTCCTCCTACAGCGGTGACGAAGGTGGCGCCTGCGTCGAGGTCGCCACCTGCGCCGCCGAGCAGGTCCACGTCCGCGACTCCAAGGTCACCGACGGCCCGACCCTCACCCTCGCCCCCGCCGCCTGGACGGGTCTCACCCGCTGGGTTCGTTCCTGACCGGGTTCAGCCGATCTGGGAGTACGCGGCCCAGGCCTCGCCGTTGGTGTTCCAGCCCTTGCCGATGTTCTGGCGAGCGGTGAAGGCGGCGGCTCCGGATCCGCCGGTCCCCCGGTAGACGTACATCGTGCCGCTGCTGTCGCGGCCGACGAGGTCGGCCCGGCTGTCGCCGTTCTGGTCGCCCACCACGGCGATGGCGCTGTAGCCGTTCCAGCCGCCGCCGACGAGCTGGCGCGCGCCGAAGGGCTGGGCGGCACTGCCCGTGCCCGGGTAGAGGTGGAGGTTGCCGCTGCCGTCCTTGGCGACCAGGTCGGCACGGCCGTCGCCGGTGATGTCACCGCCGCCGATCACGGCCGTGTACCCCTGCCAGCCGGAGCCGACGGCGGTCGGGGCGTTGAAGCCCAGGCCGTCGCCGCGGCCCGCGCGCAGCCAGAGCCTGCCCGAGGTGTCGCGGGTCAGGAGGTCGCCCTTCCCGTCGCCGGTGAGGTCTCCGGGGCCGGTGACGAGATTGGTCGACGCGAAGTCCCCGGCGACGTCTCCCTTCTTGGCTAGGTGCGTCAGGGTGCCGTTGCGGAAGGCGTACGCGGTGGCCAGGCCGGTGCCGTCCACGCCCGTCGCGACGACCAGCCGGGCGCCCTGCGGCAGCATGGGCCCGCCGTCCTCGGGGTGGTCGTAGGACGGGTCGAAGCCGTCGGTGCGGTTGTAGTGCGTCCAGATCCGGCCCTCGGCGTCGACGCCGGTGATGCCGGTCTTGCCGTAGACGGGCGTGGTGCCCTGGCCGACCACCGAGCCGGCGGAGTACCAGTTCTCGGGCCACTCCTCGCGGGCGAAGAAGACGCCGTTGCCCTTCGAGGCGTACTCGTAGGCGCGGGCGGTCCGGTCGGCGAGGGCCAGGATGTCGTCCTCGGGGCCGTAGTCCTGGTCGCCCTCCGCGATGAGCTTGCTGTAGATGTTCCAGCCGCCGCCGACCAGTTTGCGGGCCGCGAAGGGGGCGGCGGACTTGCCGGTGCCCTTGTAGTAGTAGAGCTTGCCGGCCCGGTCGCGGGCCAGCAGGTCGCCCTTGCCGTCCCGGTCCAGGTCGCCGGCGCCGAGCAGCTGGTCGTAGCCCTGCCAGCCGGGGCCGATCTTGACCCGGCCGGCGAAGGGCTCGCCGGTCGCGCTGCCGGTGGCCCGGTAGAGGTAGAGGTCGCCGGAGAAGGCGCGGGCAACGACGTCGGGGCGGCCGTCCCCGGTCAGGTCGCCGGTGGCAGTGACCCGGTTGTAGATCTGCCAGCCGCCGCCCGTCCAGGTCGGCGCCTGGGTTCCCCCGGTGGTCGCCGTGTGCAGGGACAGCCGGCCGTCGTGGGTCAGCTGGAGCACCTCGGGCCGCCAGTCGCCGCGCACATTGCCCAGCGTGATGACGTCCATGGGGCGCGCCTGGGGCGCGCCGTGGAACCGGTAGTCCTGCCAGGCGAGCGTCTTGTTCGTGCCCGCGGCCACGGCCGGGGCGGTGGCGACCGTGGTGAGGCCGGGGAACGCGAAGGGGCCCGGGCGCATCCGCACCCGGGCCCCTTCCCCGTCCTGTCGGCCGACCGGCCTAACCGGCTCACGTCGTACGACGCCTGCGCGCGCCCGGCCGCCGCTCGCTCGGCCGGGACACCGTCTCGCCGGCCGCCTTCGCCGCCTCCCGGCGCGCCGCGCCGTACTCCGCCAGCGCCTCCGCCAGCTTCGACACGCTCGGCTCCGGCGACAGCACGTCCACCCGCAGCCCGTGCTCCTCCGCCGTCTTGGCCGTCGCCGGCCCGATGCAGGCGATCACCGTCACGTTGTGCGGCTTGCCCGCGATCCCGACCAGGTTCCGCACCGTCGACGAGGACGTGAACATCACGGCGTCGAACCCGCCGCCCTTGATCGCCTCACGCGTGTCAGCCGGCGGCGGCGACGCCCGCACCGTCCGGTAGGCGGTCACGTCGTCCACCTCCCACCCGAGCTCTATCAGCCCGGCGACCAGCGTCTCCGTCGCGATGTCGGCACGCGGCAGGAACACCCGGTCGATCGGGTCGAAGACCGGGTCGTACGGCGGCCAGTCCTCCAGCAGCCCGGCCGCCGACTGCTCACCGCTGGGCACCAGGTCCGGCTTCACACCGAACTCGACCAGCGCCGCCGCCGTCTGCTCGCCCACCGCGGCCACCTTGATGCCCGCGAAGGCCCGGGCGTCCAGCCCGTACTCCTCGAACTTCTCCCGCACCGCCTTCACCGCGTTGACGGACGTGAAGGCGATCCACTCGTAGCGGCCCGTCACCAGGCCCTTCACCGCACGCTCCATCTGCTGCGGGGTGCGCGGCGGCTCCACGGCGATGGTCGGCACCTCGTGCGGCACCGCGCCGTAGGACCGGAGCTGGTCGGAGAGCGAAGCGGCCTGTTCCTTCGTACGCGGAACCAGCACCCGCCACCCGAACAGCGGCTTCGACTCGAACCAGGACATGTCCTCGCGCCGGGCCGCCGGGTGGTGCTCACCGACCACGGCTATGACCGGGCGGGCGCCCTCCGGCGAGGGCAGGATCTTGCCCTGCTTGAACACCTGGGCGATGGTCCCGAGCGTGGCGTTCCAGGTCCGCTGGCGGGTCGTGGTGCCCGCCACCGTCACGGTCAGCGGGGTGTCGGGCTTGCGCCCGGCCGCCACCAGCTCGGAGGCCGCCGCCGACACCGTCTCCAGCGTCGCGGACACCACCAGGGTGCCCGCGCTGGCCCCGGCCTCGCTCCAGCAACGGGCCGTCGCCGTCCGCGCGTCCAGGAACCGCACATCGGCACCGCTCTTGTCGCGCAGCGGCACACCGGCGTACGCCGGGACACCCACCGCCGTCGCGACACC
Source organism: Streptomyces sp. NPDC002054 (assembly GCF_040296685.1). Classification (NCBI taxonomy): domain Bacteria; kingdom Bacillati; phylum Actinomycetota; class Actinomycetes; order Kitasatosporales; family Streptomycetaceae; genus Streptomyces; species Streptomyces sp. NPDC002054. The sequence goes on along the minus strand of NZ_JBEOXT010000062.1, from coordinate 15,751 downwards.
CGGAACCACCTCGAAGGGGATGCCCTGCGCGGCGCAGTCGAGCATCTCCTCGGCGGCGTTGCCGTCCAGCCCCGGGTCACCGGTGACCGCACGGACGACCCGCCTGCCGGAGCGTGCCGCCTCCATGACAAGATTGGCGGCGTCCCGGATAACCGGTACCCCGGCGGCTGCTGACAGTTCGTCAGCCACCGTCAGCTGAGGCGTGTCCACCCCCGCACGCGCATGCGTCCGTACGACGTCGAGGACCTCGGGCTCCGCGATCAGCACGTCCGCAGCCGCCAAGGCCTCGACGGCCCGGAGCGTCAGCAGACCCGGATCGCCGGGACCGGCACCGAGGAAGGTGACGTGTCCCTGGGCGGCGACGGCCGGAAGCGCGGAGGGATTGAGACTTGAGGGGTTCAAAGGGATCGCTCCCCCATCAGACCGGCCGCGCCCTTGGCCAGCATCTCGTCCGCGAGTTCGCGGCCGAGCGCCATGGCCTCGTCGTACGACTGGGGCACGGGACCGGTGGTGGACAGCTGCACCAGCGTGGAACCGTCAAGGGTTCCGACGACACCACGCAGGCGCATTTCGTTGACAATCTGCCCGTCGTCCAGCAGGTCGGCGTACGCGCCCACGGGGGCGCTGCAGCCGGCTTCCAGGGCGGCGAGCAGGGACCGTTCGGCGGTCACGGCGGCCCGGGTGTACGGGTCGTCGAGCTCACCGAGCGCGGCGATCAGCTCCACGTCGGACGCGGGGCACTCGACCGCCAGCGCCCCCTGGCCGGGGGCGGGCAGAACATGGTCGACGGACAGGAAGTCCGTCGCCTCTTCACTGCGCCCGATCCGGTTCAGCCCGGCGGCGGCGAGCACCACCGCGTCGAGCTCACCGTCACGGACGAACTGGATCCGGGTGTCGACGTTGCCGCGGATCGGCACCGTCTCCACGGTCTTCCCCAGGCTGCGGGCGTACGCGTTCAGCTGCGCCATCCGGCGCGGCGAACCGGTACCCACCCGGGCCCCGTCGGGCAGCTCCTCGAAGCGCAGCCCGTCCCGGGCCACCAGCGCGTCCCGGGCGTCCTCACGCTGCGGCATGGCGGCGATGACGAGCTCCGCGGGCTGCGCGGTCGGCAGGTCCTTCAGCGAGTGCACGGCGAAGTCGACCTCGCCGCGCAGCAGGGCGTCGCGCAGCGCGGTGACGAACACGCCGGTTCCGCCGATCTGCGCCAGGTGCTCGCGCGAGACATCGCCGTACGTGGTGATCTCCACGAGCTCGACCGGGCGCCCGGTGATCTTCCGAACCGCCTCGGCGACATGCCCGGACTGGGACATGGCCAGCTTGCTGCGCCGCGTGCCGAGCCGGAGGGGCTGGTCCAGACGTGTGTTCATGATGCCCGTCCTGAGTCGTCGTTCTGGTCCGCCCGGCTGACGGACGCCACCGTCTGCGGGTCGAGGTCGAAGAGTTCACGCAGCGCCTCGGCATAGCCGGCGCCGCCCGGTTCACTGGCGAGCTGCTTCACCCGCACGGTCGGCGCGTGCAGCAGCTTGTCGACAACGCGCCGTACGGTCTGGGTCACTTCGGCCCGCTGCCGGTCGTCGAGCTCCGGCAGCCGGCCGTTGAGCCGGGTCACCTCACCGGCGACGACCTCGGCGGCCATCGCCCGCAGGGCAACCACTGTGGGCGTGATGTGCGCGGCGCGCTGCGCTGCGCCGAAAGCCGCCACCTCATCCGCCACTATTCCGCGCACCGCGTCCACATCGGCGGCCATCGGCGCGTCCGCGCTGGCCTCGGCCAGGCTCTCGATGTCGACCAGCCGCACCCCGGGGATCCGGTGGGCCGCCGCGTCGATGTCCCGGGGCATGGCCAGGTCGAGCAGGGCGAGGCGAACGTGCGCCCCCTCGACCGGGGTCCGCCCCCCGACCCGCTTCGGCTGCCGAACCGCGGCGGCTTCGCCCTGGTCTGCCCAGGTTCCATGCAGTTCGAGGGAGTTCGCATCGACACCGGTCAGCGCGGACCGCCCGTCGGCGGGCATGTCCAGTCCGACGGGACACCCCTCCGCCTCAGCCGGACTAATGGTCCGCGCAGCCCCACCATCGGCAATCCGCCCATGCACCTGCGCGGCTTCGGCCAGCTTGGCCAGCCTGGCCACGAGCTCGGCGTCCCCGTTCAGCCCACCCAGCCCCGCCGGCGTTTGAGGCGCGGGGTCCGGGGCGGAGCCCCGAGGGGTCCGGGGCGCAGCCCCGCCCGCGGCGGAGCCGCCTATCGGCACTGCGGGAAGGGGCGGGGTGGGGGAATGCCCCGCAGGGCCCGACACCGCGGCGGCGACATCGTCCCCGGTCAGCACCAGCCCCGTAGCGCCAGTGCACGACACCACCACATCGACTCGTGTCAGCTCATCCGCAACCTCGCCCATGGCAACGGCCCGCGCCGAAGCCCCACCCGAGGCCAGAATCTCGACCAGCCGCTCCGCCCGCTCCGCAGTGCGGTTGGCCACGACCACCTCGGCCACCCCCACCCGCGCAAGCGTCGCCGCCGCCAGCGAGGACATCGACCCGGCGCCGATGACCAGCGCCCGCTTGCCCGCGGCCCACGCGTCCACCGGCTCCCGGACCGCCAGCTGCTCCAGCCCGAAGGTCACCAGCGACTGCCCGGCCCGGTCGATACCGGTCTCGCTGTGCGCCCGCTTGCCGACCCGCAGCGCCTGCTGGAACAGGTCGTTGATGAGCCGCCCGGCGGTGTGCAGTTCCTGCGCCAGCGCCAGCGCGTCCTTGATCTGGCCGAGGATCTGGCCCTCGCCCACGACCATCGAGTCCAGCCCGCACGCCACCGAGAACAGGTGGTGCACCGCCCGGTCCTCGTAGTGCACGTACAGGTACGGGGTGAGCTCCTCCAGCGCCACCCCGCTGTGCTGCGCGAGCAGCGTCGACAGCTCGGCGACACCGGCGTGGAACTTGTCCACGTCCGCGTACAGCTCGATCCGGTTGCAGGTGGCGAGCACCGCCGCCTCGGTCGCCGGCTCCGCCGCGAGCGTGTCGTGCAGCAGCTTCACCTTGGCGTCCGCGGTCAGCGAGGCGCGCTCCAGCACGCTCACGGGCGCACTGCGGTGACTCAGTCCTACGACGAGGAGACTCATGCCGGCATCACCGCCGGCACATCACCCTCCGGGCCGCCCTTGCGCGGGGTGGCAGCGGTCCGCGCGGTCGGCTGCACCGGCGCACCCGCACCCGGTGCGCCCGCACCCGACGCACCCGCGTCCTGCGCGCCCGCACCCAGCACGGCGCCCGGCTCGGTGGAGGAGGTGGCGGCGGCTTCCTCGCCGGCCTTGCGCTGCTCGTGGAACGCGAGGATCTGCAGCTCGATGGAGAGGTCGACCTTCCGGACGTCCACCCCCTCGGGCACGGACAGCACGGTGGGAGCGAAGTTCAGGATGGAGGTCACGCCGGCGGCGATCAGCCGCTCGCTGACCTGCTGGGCGGCCCCGGCCGGGGTCGCGATGACGCCGATCGAGACGCCGTTCTCCTCGATGATCTTCTCCAGATCATCGGTGTGCTGCACGGGCATGCCGGCCACCGGCTTCCCGGCCATCGCCGGGTCCGCGTCGATGAGCGCCGCGACCCGGAAGCCGCGGGAGGCGAAACCGCCGTAGTTGGCGAGGGCCGCACCGAGGTTTCCGATGCCGACGATGACAACCGGCCAGTCCTGGGTCAGGCCCAGCTCGCGGGAGATCTGGTAGACGAGGTACTCGACGTCGTAGCCGACGCCACGGGTCCCATAGGAACCCAGGTACGAGAAGTCCTTGCGCAGCTTGGCAGAGTTGACCCCGGCGGCGGCAGCGAGCTCCTCCGAGGACACCGTGGGCACCGATCGCTCGGAGAGCGCGGTGAGGGCGCGCAAGTACAGCGGAAGCCGGGCGACTGTGGCCTCGGGAATACCTCGGCTGCGCGTCGCCGGTCGGTGAGTTCGGCCAGTTGCCACGATGCTCCTGCGGGATGAGCGGGGCTGCAGGCGGCCACTTGTCCCAGGACCGCCCCGTCGAATGCAGGCTATGTCTTTGTGAACGCGTGCACAAAGATTGTGTCCGGTTTGTCCGAGCAAAGTGACCGGGGTCACGCGGTCCGGGCGCGAGGAGGCGGAACCGGGAGCGGGCCGAACCCGTTCAAATCCCGAAGGGGGCAAAACTGCACACACTCCTCATCGTTATGCCCCCGAGACCCCACAAATCGCCCACGATGGTAACCGCAAGAGGGGTCAGGCCCCCAATGCCCGCCGCAGCCGGTCAGGGTTCACCCTCCAGAAGGTGTGCTGCTCGCCGTCCACCAGCACCACCGGAATCTGCTCCCAGTGCAGCCGGTACAGCTCCTCGTCCTGTGAAATGTCCTTCTTCTCCCACTGCGCACCGGTTTCGGCGCAGACCTTTTCGATCACTTCCTGGGCGTCATCACAGAGGTGACAGCCGGGCTTCCCGATGAGCGTGACCATGCGCTCGCCGGGACTCTTCTTTTCCTTACGCCGCAGCAGAGGACTCATGCCCCCATTCTCCCGCGCCCGCCCCCGCACTCCCGGACCGAAGTGTTAACGGATCCGTTTCCCCACGGTTCGGGGCGGACCGAACACAGTGGCTATGCTCGCGTCATGGCCGCTCTGGGATGGCTCACCCCCCGTAGGCGCTCCGCGACCGCGCGGAGCGTGCTCGCCGGCGAGGCCTCGGCCGAGGCCGCCCGCAAGACCGCACAGGCCGAGGAAACGGAAGCCGAAGCGGAACTCGAACACATCGAGGAAGCCGAGGAACCCGAAGAAGCCGAGGAGTTCCCGGTCGCCGGCGACGACCTGGCCGCCGCCTTCTTCGATCTCGACAACACCGTCATGCAGGGCGCCGCGATCTTCCACTTCGGCCGCGGCCTCTACAAGCGCGAGTTCTTCCAGCGCCGCGAGCTCGCCCGGTTCGCCTGGCAGCAGGCCTGGTTCCGGCTGGCCGGGGTCGAGGACCCCGAGCACATGCAGGACGCCCGCGACAGCGCCCTCTCCATCGTCAAGGGCCACCAGGTCTCCGAGCTCATGGCCATCGGCGAGGAGATCTACGACGAGTACATGGCGGAGCGCATCTGGCCGGGCACCCGCGCCCTGGCCCAGGCGCACCTGGACGCCGGCCAGAAGGTCTGGCTGGTCACCGCCGCCCCGGTCGAGACGGCCACGATCATCGCCCGCCGGCTCGGCCTGACCGGAGCCCTCGGCACCGTCGCCGAGTCCGTGGACGGGGTCTACACCGGCCGGCTGGTCGGCGAACCGCTGCACGGCCCCGCCAAGGCGGAGGCGGTGCGTGCGCTGGCCGCCGCCGAGAACCTGGATCTCGCGCGCTGTGCGGCGTACAGCGATTCGCACAACGACATCCCGATGCTGTCGCTGGTCGGACATCCGTACGCGATCAATCCCGATACAAAACTGCGCAAGCACGCCCGGGCCCACGACTGGCGGCTGCGCGACTATCGGACCGGCCGCAAGGCCGTGAAGGTCGGCGTCCCCGCCGCCGCCGGAGTCGGCGCCCTGGCAGGTGGCGCAGCCGCCGCCATCGCCCTGCACCGCCGCCGCAAGTAGCTCGGACAGGGGACAACCCCCGCCCGGCTCCCATCCCCACAGCCTTACCCGCCCCCCTCGGGCGGCACTCCGGCATGCCCGACTCGGCCACAACAGGCCCTTGAAGCAGCCATTCCGAGCGGGAAAACGATCAGCAATCGATCGCCGTCTGCGACCGAATATGCCCTCGACACGCAACAGAAGTGTCGGAAGCGATGATTTTCGCAACTGGGTGTAGCGCTGCCTGTACGAAGCGTTATTCTCCTCAAACGCATGCCACCGCCCATCTGTCGCCACGACGGGTGAACGGTCCCGCACTGCACGTGATGGAAGCTCTGCCTCTGGGAGTCCCGTGTACCCACCTGTCGGGGTTGACGCCTCGGGCCTGGCTACGCTGCGCGCAACGGTCCTCGACCACCTGCGTGGCTTCGTCCCCACCGCGTACGCCGTCCCCGCCTTCGCCACCGCGGTCCCGGCCGGCCTCGGCCCGGCCGGTCCCTGCTATGCCCTGACCGACGGCGGGGCGACGGTGGGCAGACGCGCCCGTACCGGCGCTGCCGCCGGCACCGGCACCCAGGCCGTCCGACGCCCCACCGCGGACAGCGACAGCGCCCGCATGATGGACCTCGTCGAACGGGCCCAGGCCGGCGAGGCCGACGCCTTCGGCCGGCTGTACGACCAGTACAGCGACACCGTGTACCGCTACATCTACTACCGGGTCGGCGGCAAGGCGACGGCGGAGGACCTCACCAGCGAGACCTTCCTGCGCGCCCTGCGCCGCATCTCCACCTTCACCTGGCAGGGCCGCGACTTCGGCGCCTGGCTGGTCACGATCGCGCGCAACCTGGTCGCCGACCACTTCAAATCCAGCCGCTTCCGCCTCGAAGTGACCACCGGCGAAATGCTGGACGCCAACGAGGTCGAACGCAGCCCCGAGGACTCGGTCCTGGAGTCCCTCTCCAACGCGGCCCTCCTGGAGGCCGTCCGCAAACTCAACCCCCAGCAGCAGGAATGCGTGACCCTGCGGTTCCTGCAAGGGCTCTCGGTCGCCGAGACCGCCCGGGTGATGGGGAAGAACGAAGGCGCCATCAAGACGCTCCAGTACCGGGCGGTCCGCACCCTGGCCCGCCTCCTCCCGGACGACGCCCGCTGAGTTCCCCATGCAGCTGTGGTCCGATCATCCTTCGTCCGTAACCCAAGTGCCGCGCCGCTCGTTGTGCGGAATGCAGGCTCCCTGTGGACACGCCATGCCCGAAGCCGCTCACTCGAAAGTGTGGATGTGCTCAAGGAAGGCAACCTTCCGGACACCCTGGGGAGTCGATCGTCATGACGAGAGGAGGTGCCGCCAGTGATCGCGAACGTTTCCACCCACCGGCGGGCGAACGCCTTCGCCCAGGCCCTGGAGGATCGGACACCGTCCGACCTTTCGGAACCGGAACAGGCGGCCGAGCAGTCCGAGGCACCTGCCGAACCTGCCGAGCACGACCGGTTGTTGGCCCTGGCGAGCGTGCTCGGCGAACGAATGCCGCGCCCGGAGCTGGACCCCGAGGTCAAAGTGGTGCAACGAGCTCAGCTCGTGGCCGCCATGGAGGCCATGGTGATGGAGGAGAGGGCCGGGGGCGGTGCCGCCTCGGACCCTCAGGTGCCCGAGCAGCGGACCGGCCGCGGCGCCCACCGGGCGACCCCGCTCCGGAAATTGCGGCCCCGCTCCCGCTGGTCCAAGGGCATCGCAGCGGGGGGCCTCACCGTCGGTGTGGCCGCGGGGGCCTTCAGCGGAGTGGCCGCTGCCAGTTCCGACGCCCTGCCGGGTGACTCCCTCTACCCCGTGAAACGGGGCATGGAAGACCTCAAGCTCGGCATGGCCGACAGCAGCTCCGACAAGGGCGAGCTCTACCTCACCCAGGCCTCCACCCGGCTCTCGGAGGCACGTCGGCTGATGGAACGCGGCAAGACCGGCCAGCTGGACCACGAATCGCTGAGCGAGATCCGGCGCGCCCTGGCCGGCGTCAAACACGACGCCGCCGCGGCCCACCGGCTGCTCCAGTCGGCGTACGAACGGGACGGATCACTGGGCCCCATCCAGGCCCTGAACTCCTTCTCCCGTTCCCACCGGGACGCCTGGGGGAAGCTCCGCGAGAAGCTCCCGCCCCAGCTCAACGACGTGGGCGAAGAGGTTTCCTCGGTCTTCCAGGCCATAGACGATGACGTCGCACCGCTGCAGGGGCTGCTGCCGAAGCCGCCCGCGCAGACCCGCGGCGGCCCGTCCAGTGGCCCGGCGGCCCAGCAACCCGGCAGCAGCGACCGTACGCAGTCCACCCCGCCCGCCGCCAAGCCAGGCGTCGGCGGCAGCACCCCGGCACCGGCGGCCCCCTCGGCCGTCCCGCCGCAGACCTCCGCGCCGGGCCTGCTGCCCGGCACCGAAGGCCTGCTCAAGCCGCCACAACAGCCCAACGGCAGCACCCCCACCCCGGGCGCCCCGTCCCAGGAGCCGAAGCCGGAGATCACCCTCCCGCCCCTGCTCCCGGGACTCCTCCCGGGCCTGGGCATCAGCCAGGAAGACGCAGGCTGACCCACCGGGCGTCGGCGGGGCCACCAGCCCCGCCGGCGCCCGGGCTTCGTCAGAAGAACACGGACCGCCGCTGCACCAGCAACTTGGCCCCTTCTTCTGCTGTCCTCGCACCGCTCCGCGGGCTTCGGCCAGCTGCGCCGGACTCCGTCCGTCGAGGCCTCACCCGACCCCGCCGCCAGCCAGCCCGCGGCTCAGAAGAACACCGACCGCCGCTGCACCAGCAGCTTGTACAGCGTGTGCTGGATCTGCTCCCGCACCTGATCCGTCAGGTTGAACATCAGCATCGGGTCCTCCGCCGCCTCCGGCGCATACCCGTCCGTCGGAATCGGCTCCCCGAACTGGATCGTCCACTTCGTCGGCAACGGCACCGCCCCGAGCGGCCCCAGCCACGGGAACGTCGGCGTGATCGGGAAGTACGGAATCCCCAGCAACCGCGCCAGCGTCTTCGCATTGCCGATCATCGGGTAGATCTCCTCCGCCCCGACGATCGAACACGGCACGATCGGCGTTCTCGCCCGCAGCGCCGTCGACACGAACCCGCCGCGCCCGAAGCGCTGGAGCTTGTACCGCTCCCCGAACGGCTTCCCTATCCCCTTGAAGCCCTCCGGCATCACCCCGACCAGCTCCCCGGCCTCCAGCAGCCGCTGCGCGTCCTCCGCGCACGCCAGGGTGTGCCCGGCCTTCCGGGCCAGCTCGTTGACCACCGGAAGCATGAAGACCAGGTCCGCCGCCAGCAACCGCAGATGACGCTGCGCCGGGTGATGGTCGTGGACCGCCACCTGCATCATCAGACCGTCCAGCGGCAGCGTCCCCGAGTGGTTCGCCACGATCAGCGCGCCGCCCTCGGCCGGGATGTTCTCGATGCCCTTGACCTCGACCCGGAAATACCCGTCGTACAACGGCCGGATCAGCGACATCAGGACCTGCTCGGTGAGCTCCTTGTCATAGCCGAACTCGTCGACCTCGTACTCACCGGTGATCCGCCGGCGCAGGAAGGCCAGCCCGCCCGCGATCCGCCGGTCCCAGCCGCCCTCGTCCACGACGGGAGCCGCCGCCTCGACCGGGGCGACCACCTCGGGCGAAGCAGTCGGCTCCGGCACCACCCGTACCCGCCGACCACCGGCCTGCCGCTTCCGCGGCCGGTCCTCGTCGAACGGAATGACCTTGGCGTCCGCCACTATCGGTTCGCTCCCTCTTTCTGAAGGACTTCCTCGGAAACCTCGACGTCCAGCAGCCGCGCCAGCCGGTCCACCGCCCGCCCCGCCAGCTCCGGCGGCAACAGCCCGCTCCCCCGGCTCCGCGCAAAGTCAGCGAACGCCTCCGCGGTCGTATACAGCGGTTCAAAACCCAGCACCTCACGCATCTGGGCGGTCTCCACCACCCGCCCGTGCGTCAACAGCCGGATCTGCTCCGGTGAGAAGTCCGTGACCCCCACCGCCCGCAGCGCCGCCCCCACCCAGGTGACGGCCGGCAGCAACAGCGGCAGCGTCGGCCGCCCCAGCCGCCGCGAGCACTGCGACAGCAGCAGCACCCCGTCGCCCGCAATGTTGAAGGTCCCGCTGTTCAGCGTCCCCGGCTTCGGCTCGTTCGCCGCCAGCCCCAGCACGTCCAGGACATCGTCCTCGTGCACGAACTGCAGCCGCGGGTCATAGCCCAGCACCGTGGGCATCACCGGCATGGAGAAGTACTCTGCCAGTGGCGAGTCCGCCCGCGGCCCCAGGATGTTCGCGAAGCGCAGCACGCACACCGCCACATCCGGCCGCCGCCGCGCAAAGCCCCGCACATAGCCCTCGACCTCGGCGGCGTCCTTCGCGAAACCGCCCGCCGGCAGCGCCTTGGGCTGCGCGGTCTCCGGGAAGACCGCCGGATCCCTGGGCGCGCCGCCGTACACACTGGTGCTGGACTTCACCACCAGCCGCCGCACGGTGGGCGACTTCTGGCAGGCCCCCAGCAGCTGCATGGTCCCGATGACGTTGGTTTCCTTGACGGTGCTGCGCGCACCGCCGCCGATCCCCGCGCTGCCTCCGGTCACGGCCAGATGGACCACCGTGTCCACGGCGTGTTCCGCGAGCACCCGCGCGATCGCCGACTGCCTGATGTCCGTACGGACGAAACGGGCCGACCCGAGCACGTGCGGCGGCGGCACCGAATCCACCGCGATCACCCGCTCGACCTCAGGGTCGCGCTGGACCCGCCGTACGAAACGGGCCCCTAGCTGCCGGGCAGCCCCGGTGACGAGCACGACCTTTCCCACGAGCCCAGCGCCTCCCTAGTTCACACCACAGCCCCCCCACCATGATGGTGGAGGGGCTGCGGAGAACACGTACAGCTGCCGTCTACTTCTTGTTACGGCGCTGAACGCGGGTGCGCTTGAGCAGCTTGCGGTGCTTCTTCTTAGCCATCCGCTTGCGCCGCTTCTTGATAACAGAGCCCACGACTACCCTCGCTCACTTCTCTTCACTCGGTGCGGGGCGTCTGGGCCCACACGACCTACGTCGGCCTAGCCTACCCGCCCGAGCTCTGAGCTTGTAATCCGAGGCCGACAGGACCCGGTCTCAGGCCGACTCCACCCCCACAAAAGACTCACGGAGGTATTCATGGACCGCATTTTCGGGGACCCGGAAGGACCGGCCCACCCGGATTGCGGGCAGATGGCCGTTGTGCACCAAGCGGTACACGGTCATCTTCGACACTCGCATCACCGAGGCGACCTCCGCCACGGTCAGGAACTGAACCTCACTGAGAGGCCTCTCGCCAGCAGCCATGACACACCTTGACCTTCCGCGCATGACGGGGCACCGGCTTCCCCTCCGGTTACTCCACGTCGTCGCACGCTCACTCCCCAGATTAGGGGCGGGTGATGCGAGTGGGGAAGAGGTGTTGCAGACACCGAATGCCGGCCGCCACTACCCAGACAGACTCGCCCGATTGAGTACATAGCGTGTCAAGGGCGCGTAGTAGTCCGCACGAACGGCATCATCAAGCGGAACCGCCACCGATACCCTTCCCTCGGCCTCCCCCACGAACAACGCGGGATCGTCCGTATCGGCCAGCCCGACGGCCTCGAAACCCAGCTGACCTGCTCCGCAGACCCACCCGTGATCCCCCACCACCAGCTCCGGCAGCGGCTCGCCGGCCTCCACGAGGGCATCCAGCGCGATCCGAACCGGCAGCGGCGAGTGCGAGTGCGCGCCGCTCACACTCCCCGGCGACCGCACCCCGGGCTCCCGCACCATGGCGACCCCCCGTACGTAGTCGAGGGTGTACGTGCGTACGCCGAACCGGGTCGCCATGTCGACACTGCGGCCCTGCGCAGGGGTGAGGACAACACATCCGGCCGCCGACAGCGCCTCGGCCAAACTGACGTAGAACCCCAGGAGTCGGTGCGGGTGACCGGTGCCGAACAACACGGGAGCCCGCGCCAGAACCACCTCCCGCAACCGGTCGGCAAAGGCCTCCAGCCCCGCCAGCGTCAGTTCCGGATCGATCACGTCCGGCCCGCTGACATGCGCCGGATCCGCCGAGACCCCGCACTTCTCGGCCATCAGCCCCAAGAGGTCCCGCTCCTCCCAGACCCATTCCGGATCCAGCCCCAGCAGCACCCGCGGGTCGCGCGCCGCGAACAGCCGGTAGCTGCGCAGACTCTCCTCCCGGGAAGTGGCCACAGGGCCGGCCAGCCGGGCCGCCAGCAGATGGGCACGCAGGGCGCCGGTGCTCAACACCCTCCGATGCTGCCGCACCCCTCCTGACCGACGGCCATTTCCACGGCACCTCCCCACCGTTGGGCTAACAAAGCATCCCCCGCAGCGGGAACACCGCCCGCCTGGTCGCCAGTACGGCCTGATCGGTCCGGTCCGCCGGGTCGTACCCGTCCTCCCAGTCCCGCCACCGCGGAGTACGCCCGTCCGTCATCCGGGCCGGCGCCGGCTGCCGCGTCAGCGCGTACACCTGGTCCCGCCAGGAGGCCGGCACCACCGACTCCGGCTCCACCGGCCGGTGCGCGGCGATCCCCACCAGATGGGTCCACGACCTCGGCACCACGTCCACCACGGCGTACCCGCCGCCGCCGAGGGCCAGCCAGCGCCCGTCCGCGTACTCGTGCGCCAGATCGTGACAAGCCTCCTGGACCGCCCGCTGCGCATCCAGCGACACCGCCAGGTGCGCCAGCGGATCCTCGAAGTGCGTGTCGGCCCCGTGCTGGGACACGATCACCTGCGGCCGGAAATCGGCCAGCAGCTCGGGCACGGTGGCGTGGAAGGCCCGCAGCCAGCCCTCGTCCCCGGTCCCGGCGGGCAGCGCCACGTTCACCGCGGACCCCTCCGCGGCCGGCCCGCCCGTCTCCTCGGGCCAGCCGGTCTGCGGGAACAGCGTCCTCGGGTGCTCGTGCACCGAGATGGTCAGCACCCGCGGATCGTCCCAGAACGCGGCCTGGACCCCGTCCCCGTGGTGCACGTCCACATCCACATAGGCGACCCGCTCGGCCCCCAGCTCCAGCAGCCGCGCGATCGCGATCGCGGCATCGTTGTAGATACAGAACCCGGCGGCCCCGCCGGGCATGGCGTGATGCAGCCCGCCCGCGAAGTTCACCGCGTGCTCCGCCTCACCGCGCCAGACCGCCTCGGCGCCCGCCACCGACTGCCCGGCGATCAGCGCCGACGCCTCGTGCATACCGTGGAACGCCGGATCGTCCACGGTCCCCAGCCCGTACGAGCCGTCCGCCACCCCCGGATCCGCGGAGACCTCGCGGACGGCGGCGACATAGTCCTCCCGGTGGACCAGCCGCAGGGTCGACTCCCCGGCCGCCTTGCCCGCCCGTACCTCCACCTGCCGGTCCAGCCCGAAGGCACGCACCAGCCCCATGGTCAGCGCCAGACGCACCGGATCCATCGGATGGCTGGGCCCGAAGTCATACTTCGTTACCGCCTCGTCCCACATCAACAACCCGCGCCCGCTCATGCCCGACACGGTATCGGGCGTCCTCCGCACCGAACGAGCGGGCATACACCAGCGTCACCAGGACCAGCACCATGGGCACGAGCATGGCCCCCCGATAGCTCCAGGCGTCCCCCAGCGCCCCCACCAACGGCGATCCGACCAAGAACCCCACATAGTTGAAGATGTTCAGCCGGGCGATCGCCGCGTCGGAGCCCCCGGGGAACAGCCGGCCCGCCGCCGCAAAGGTCTGCGGCACGATCACACACAGCCCGAACCCCAGCAGGGTGAACCCGAACATGCCCACCCAGGGGCCGGTCGCGACGGCCACCACCCCGAACCCGCCGGCCGCCAGCAGGGTCCCGCCCCGCACCACGGCCACGGCCCCGAACCGCCGCACCCCGAGGTCCCCGACGGCCCGCCCCAGCAGGGTGGTCACCATGTAGACGTTGTAGGGCACGGTCGCCAGCTGCTCCGAGCTCCCCAGCACGTCCTGGAGGTACTTGGCGCTCCAGTTGGAGACGGTGGAGTCCCCGATGTACGCACACGCCATCACCAGGCACAGCGGCAGCAACAGCCCGAACCCCACCGCCCCACCTCCGCCGACCGGCGCCTCCTTACCGTGCTCCTCCGCATCGAGGTAGAACCGGCTGCCGGCCAGGGCCAGCGGCAGCAGCAGCGCCACGGCGGGCAGGTACGACACGAACAGGGACAGGTGCCAGTGCGCCCCGGCCCAGGCGGCGGACGCCCCGACGATCCCGCCGAGGCTGTACGCGGCATGGAAACCCAGCATGATGCTGCGGCCGTAGACCCGCTGCAGGCTCACCCCGAGCATGTTCATGGACGCGTCGAGGGCACCCACGGACAGCCCGAACGCGGCCAGCGCACAGGCCACTTGCCACAGCCCGCGGCCGGCCCCGACCCCGAGCAGCGCCAGCAGCACCAGCGGCTGCGACCACCGCAGCACCACGCTGGGCGGCACCCGCTTCACCAGCTTCTCGGTGACCACGCTGGCCACCCCGGCCAGGATCGGAACGGCGGCGAGGAAGACGGGCAGCAGCCCGTCGGATATCCCGTACCGGTCCTGGATGGCCGGGATCCGCGTCACGAGCAGCGCAAAGGTGACCCCCTGCACGAAGAAGGAGAACCCCAGGGCAGCACGCCCGCGCCGCAGCATCGCCGTCATGGCGGCACAGCGTAGGCCCCCGCCCTACCGGTGGGTAGAGATCTCACACGGCCAGTCAGGCGCCCAGACCCAGGAGGGCGGGCAGCTCCTTCATCGACCCGAACAGCCCGGTGGCGGAGCCGAGGAGCCCGGCGGGCGTCATGGCGGTGAACCCGTACACGTCCATCCCGGCCGCAACGGCCGCCTGCACCCCCAGCGGGCTGTCCTCGACCACCACACACCGGGCCGGCTCCACCCCCATCTCCCGCGCGGCATGCAGGAACAGGTCCGGTGCAGGCTTCCCTCTACCGACATCCTCCGCACTGAACAGGCGCCAGTCCCCGAACCACTCACTGAGCCCGGCCGCCCGATGCCCGGCCCGGATGCGCCGATGACTGGACGAGGAGGCCACGCAATACAGCACCCCGGCCTCCTGCAGCCCGCCCAACACCTCCCCGATACCGGCCACGGGCTCCAACTCCCGCTCAAACGCAGCAAGCGTCCGCGCAAGCAGCACCTCATCGAACTCCACCGGCAACCGCTGCCCGGTCCGCTCGTACACCAGGTCGTGGACGCGGTGCACGGCGGAGCCCATGTAGTCGCGGAGCGAGTCCTCATAGGTGGTCGGATGCCCGAGCTCGGTCAAATACCCGGCAAGAATCCCATTGGCCAGCGGCTCACTGTCCACCAGCACACCGTCGTTGTCGAAGATGATCAACTCATAGCCCATGCCAACGACCCTACGGGTGCCTCAGAGGTTCACTCGCTTGAGGTAGACACGGCTGCGGTGAGGGATGGTCTGGTACCAGACCATGCGGTGCTCGTCCTCGTACGTACGCAGGCGCATGGGGGTCGGGTCCTCGTAGAGGCTCCCGTCCTTCGGGTCGATTCCCATCGCTGCCAGATCCACCAGGCCGTCCATGATCGTGCCGACAAGCACCTGATGCTCGGGGGACATGTCCCCAAGCACCCAGAGCCGGCTCGGATCGCATTCCCACGCCCAGCCCTTGTCGTTCTCCACGTGCTCGCCGCGCAAGGTCACAGCCCGATCTCCCGCTGTGCCTCAGCGAGAATCCGACTGCTCGTCTCCATCGCGGTGCGGAACTGCTCCTCCGTGGCATCCGGGTCGCCTGCGATCCGTTGAGCTTCCTCCAAGGCCGCGGCCCGGGAGGGCCATCGGTGGATGGCGACGTGCGTGGCCCACTTGATCAAGAAGAAGCGGAGCGGATTGATCCCACCGGTCTCTGCAGCCCGGTCGAACGCCTCGTGGCACTCCTTGTCCAAGGCAGGAAGGCTCTGCATGTCGATCCTGCGGACCGCATCGCGAAGGGCTTCGCGAGTCATGGCCGGCTGAGGGATCAGCGGGCCATCGCCTTCAAGGTGCTGTGCTGTCATCGCAACCTCCAAACGGAACCCTAGGGCACCCGGCCCGTGCACGGCGCCCTGAACGCAGAAAAGCCCCGCACCATGACTGGTGCGGGGCTTTCCCACAATGATTGTTCGGCGGCGTCCTACTCTCCCACAGGGTCCCCCCT
>NZ_JBEOXT010000061.1:0-33336 GCF_040296685.1 Streptomyces sp. NPDC002054 | reverse complement strand
CAACGGCGTCACAGTGACAGCCATACCCGGGACCCCTGGGCCCCACCGATCTTACGAATGACCAGTTCAGGCCCACATCAAGAAAGGTAGGACACACTGTGTCGGAGACCAGGCCCAACCCGTCCGCCAGCCCCGAGACGCATGTCATCGACTACCGCGCCGCGGAGCAGCTGCTGGCGGCCCGGGACCCGCGCGGAGCGGTGCGGCTGCTCGACTCGGTCATCGCCGCCCACCCCGAGAACACCGCGGCCCGCCTGCTGCGCGCCCGGGCCTTCTTCGCCGCTGCCCAACTGAGGCCCGCCGAGCTGGAATTCGAGCTGGTGCTGGAGCGGGAGCCGGACAACGCGTTCGCGCACTTCGCGCTGGCCCGCACCCACCAGCGGGCCGGCCGTCCGGGCCCGGCCCGCAAGCACTTCAGGCTGGCCGCCGCCCTTGACCCGAGGCCCGAGTACCTGGAGGCGGCCCGCTTCGAGGGCTGACCGCACGCCGACCCGGCTCAGGGGCGGCTGCGCGGTGGTTCGTACGGCGGGATGTCCGGGCCGGGCTGGTAGTGCGGCCCTTGGTGGATGTGCCGCAGCACCATGATCAGGTCGACCACCACGACCACCATCAGCCCCCCGCAGGCCACCGCCCAGCCGGGACGGCCGGCCAGCAGGAATGCGGCCGTCCCAGCGGCGGCCCAGACCAGCCCCCACATACCCAGCCAGAACCGCAGCCGCAGCGGGCTGCGCGCCGTCACCGGCTCGTTTCCGGAACGCATGGACCTCGCCTCCCGGGCTCGGTTCCATCCTCCCACCGCGGGCCGGCTGAGGAGTTCTACGGGTTGAGCTTGTTGACGGCGGTGGTCGTCGTCTTCTTGAAGGCGGAGACCGGGGCGTCGGACAGGTACCCCATCTGGCTCCACTTCACCACGGTCACGGTGGAACCGTCCCTCCCGATCCCGTACAGGCCCACACCGGGCTCGGACTCGGGGATCGAGGTGTGCACCCCGTAGACGTGCGCCCCCTCCTCGACCTTGATCTTCCCGTAGTCCTGCCAGGAGGCGGTCCCGCCCGGGTTCGTCCGCAGCCAGTCGGCGGCGCAGGCGGCGACCTTGCGCTCCAGGGCCGTGGCCAGCTTGGCGGCTGCGCTGTCGGAGGCGGCCCGTACCGAGATCTGCAGGGCCCCGGTGTCGAACTCGGTGCCGAAGGTGCGGTGCCAGGAGTTGGCCTTCGGAAGGGCGCCCTCCAGGCAGAACACCGGCCACTCCGGCAGGCCCTTGGTGACCGGGCCGGTGGACCACGGAGAGGCCGGGTGCGGCGGCAGGTCGCGGCCGGTGATGAACCCGGGCGCGGCGGCGGCCGTGGCAGTGGCCGTGAGGGTGAGGGCGGCCGTGGCCGCGAGGACGGCGGTGAGAGTGGTGCCGAGACGCTTGAGCATGATCGTGCTCCCCGTTGTCATGAGTGTGTTGCGCGTGCTGGATCAGCATTCCCCCAGGCCGGGGTGTCGGGCGACGGATTGCCGCGGATTCGGGACACTGGAATGGCCGTACGTGCTGTCACCTGGGGGAATGCCCCCTGCATGGAACGGCGGGGCGGGACGGCCGGGGCGGACGGCGCGGCACCAGGGGATGGGGGAGCGGGGCGTGGGTGAAACGGAGCGGTTCGCGCGGTTGATGCGGGAGCTGAAGGAGCGGTCCGGGCTGAGTTACGGGGTGCTCGCGCGCAAGCTGCACACCAGTACGTCGACCTTGCACCGGTACTGCAACGGGGAGGCGGTGCCGACGGAGTTCGCGGCGGTGGACCGCTTCGCGCGTACCTGCGGGGCCTCCCCGGGGGAGGCGGTGGACCTGCACCGAGCCTGGCTACTGGCAGACGCCCGCCGCCGCGCAACGCCCCGCTCGACCCCGCCGAGCCCGGGCACGGCCGGCCCTCCGGCGGCCGACGCCGACACCCCGACGAGCCGTGCCGCGGCCTTGCGGGAGCCGGAGCCGGAGCCGCCCGCTGACGGGGCCCGGCAGCCGGGGACCGCGGCCCCGGGGCCGGTGGCCGGTCCGGGCATGGCCGGGGCTTCGGGGGTCGGAGGCGATAGCCCGGCGAGCCGGGCCGCGGCCCTGCGGGAGCAGGAGCAGCCCGCTGACCGGGTCCCGCTGCCTGGCCCCGCCGCCCCGCTGCCGGGGCCGGTGCCCGGGCGCGGTGTCGGGGCGCCGACCGGGCCGGCGATGACCGGACCTCCGGAGCCGGAGGCGGGCCAGCCGGCCGGTCCGGGCGCAGCCGGGGCTTCGGGGGCTGGAGGCGATAGCCCGGCGAACTCGGGTGTTGCTCGGGCGCCGGGGCGGGCTCCTGCCGAGGCCCTGCGGGAGTCGGCGCCGGAGCTGTCCGCTGACCGGGCCCCGCTGCCTGGGCCACCGACCCTGGGGTCGGACCCGGCCGGGGCTTCGGGGGCCGGGGACGGTAGCCCGGTGAACTCGGGCGTGCAGTCGGAGCCGGGGCAGGCCCCGGCCGCGGCCCCGCGGGAGCCGGAGTCGGAGCAGTCCGCTGACCGGGACCCGCAGCCTGGGCCCGCCGCCCCGCAGCCGGGGCCGGTGCCCGGGCGCGGTGTCGGGGCGCCGACCGGGCCGACGATGACCGGGCCTCCGGAGCCGGAGACGGGCCAGCCGGCCCGCCCGGGCTCAGCCGGGCCTTCGGGGGCCGGAGGTGGTAGCCCGGCGAACTCGGGCGTGCAGCCGACGCCGGGGCAGGCCCCGGCCGCGACCCGGCGGGAGCTGGCGTCGGAGCTGTCCGCTGACCGGGACTCGCAGCCTGGGCCCGCCGCCCCGCAGCCGGGGCCGGTGCCCGGGCGCGGTGTCGGGGCGTCCGCCGGGTCGGCGAAGGCTGGGACTGCGGAGTCGGAGGGGGGTGCCGCGGGGCCTGGGGTTGGGGCTGCGGTGGAGGCCGACCGGGGGCCCTGGTACCGGGGGCGGCGGGCCGTCGCCGGGGCGGTCGCGGGCGTGGCAGCGGTCGCGCTGGCGGCTGCCGGCCTTGCGATGGCCGGGCAACCGGGCTCCGACCGGCCGGAGGCCGGTGGCCCGGTGGCCGGCCCCAGCGCGGCCCCTGCCCCCGGCACCGGCACCGGCACCGGCGCCGGAAGCGGAACCGGTACGCCCACGAGCCCGGCCTCCGGCAGCAGCCCGGAGCCGGGCAACGGCACGGGTACCGCCCCGGGCCCCGCCCCGACCCCGCCGGGCCCGGGCCCGACCGCCTCCGCGATCCCGTCGACGGCTCCGGCGCTGCGTACCGCCGTCCGCTCGCACGTGTGGGCCAACGGCTGCGACCACGCCTACCTGCTGCGGCAAGGGCCGGAGGCGGTGCCTCCGCCTCCAGCGGAGGCCGACGCCCCGGCCTGGGCCACCGCCCGGCAGGCCGTGCACGCGGGACAGCAGATCGTGGAGGTCACCGTGCACGGCATCGGCATCGGCAAGGGCGCAGGCGCAGGCGCAGGCGCCGGCGCCGTCGTCCTCCAGGGCCTGGACATACGGGTGACCGCCCGCCGCACCCCGCCACCCTGGAACGTCTACCTGATGTCGCCCGGCTGTGGCGGCTCGCTCACCCCGGCCGCCTTCGCCGTGAACCTGGACGCGCCGCGTCCGCTCGCCCGGCCGGTCACCGGCCACGACGGGGAACGGCCCGTTCCGGCCCCGGCGTTCCCGCTCCGGGTGACGGCCGAGGAGCCGGTGGTGCTGCGGATCGAGGCGTCCGCCACCGGCTGCGACTGCGACTGGTACGCCGAGCTGCGCTGGTCCGGACCGGCGGGCTCCGGAGTCACCCGCATCGACGACAACGGCCGGACCCTGCGTACCAGCGCCGCCCCCGGGCGGCCCCAGTACGGCTATGCGAGCGAGCTGGGCCGCTGGGCCAAGGGCTGATCCGCCCGGCATCTGCGCAGGTCAGCGGCGCTGTCAGTGGCCGCACCTAGACTCGGCCACAGTGATATCCCCGCCCTGCGGGGGCCGACCGCGACCGAGCCGAGGAAGGGAGCCGCGCATGCCGAAGCCGCCGCACACCCCTGCCCCGGCTCCAGCTCCGGCCCCGCCCCACCACCCGCCCGGCGGAGCCCTGCACCGCACCGCCGCCGTGTTCCTGCCCGCCGCCGTGCCCCGGCAGGGGCGCTTTGCCTTCTGGTCCCCCGACGGGGAGCCGCTGCCCGCGAGCCCGGAAGGGGCCGAGCAGCTGACCGTGGTGCGACCGCACGGAGCCGCCGGCATCCGCAGCCGCGAGGTGCCGGCCGTGGTCCTGTCCGTCACCGAGGCGCTGCCCCTGCTGGTCCGGGCCGCCGCGGACCCGGCGGCCCACCCCGCCACCCGCTGCTGGGGAACCGCCGCCCGGCAGGCCCTGGGGCTCGTCGCACGCGGGCGGCTGCTGCCCGGGCTCACCCCGGAGGGGTACGACGCCTGGCGGGCCGGGCCGCTCGACGCCGAGGACATCGCGCAGCTCCGCGCGGTCGCCGCCGCCCTCCCGCACGAGGGGTACGCCACCCCGCTGGCCGGACGCCGCCCCCTGCACCTGCCCGAACCGGAGGCGCTGCTCCGGGCGTTCCTCGACGCCGTCGCCGACACCCTGCCGCGCACCCCGGCCGCGCCGTTCGCCGCAGGCCGGCCGTTCGCCGCGGCCGAGCCGCAGCGGGTGCCCGGGATGCAGGACTGGGCCGCGCAGGTCGCGGCGGGCTCCGACGCGGGCGTCGGCCTCTCGCTCCGGCTCGACCTGTCCTCGTACCGGCTCTTCGACCAGGCGGAGCCGGAGGAGGTCCGGCGGGCCGGCGCCGCCGTGGTCCAGCTGCACAGCCTCGCCGATCCGACGCTCGTCACCGATGCCGCGCAGCTGTGGGCAGGCACGGCCGCCGCCGGGTTCGGCCCGCGCGCCCGGGTCGACGCGGTGCTCGCGCTGCGCCGGGCCGGCCGGGTCTGGCCGCCGTTGCTGAGGCTGCTCGACCAGCCGGTGCCCGATGCGCTGGCGCTGTCCGACCCCGAGCTCGAAGACCTCCTCGGCCGGGCCGCGACCCGGCTCGCCGCCGCCGGGGTGCTCGTGCACTGGCCGCGCGAGCTCGCCCGTAGCCTGACGGCGACCGCGGTGGTGCGCTCCAATGCGCCCGGCTCGGCCACCGACGGGACCGCCTTCTTCGACGCGGCCGGGCTGTTCTCCTTCTCCTGGGAGCTCGCCCTCGGCGGGGACCGGCTCACCCCCGGCGAGATGGATGCGCTGGCCCAGGCCCACCGGCCGGTGGTGCGGCTCCGTGACCAGTGGGTGCGGGTGGACCCGGAGCTGGTGCGCAAGGCGCGCAAGCGGGAGCTCGGCCTGCTGGACCCGGTGGACGCGCTGGCCGTCGTACTCGGCGGGACCGCCGAGGTGGACGGCGAGCCGGTGCCCGCGGTCCCGGTCGGCGCGCTCGCCGCCCTGCGCGACCGGCTGACCGGGGACCTGGAAGCCCTCCCGGCGCCGGCCGGCCTGAAGGCCACCCTCCGCGAGTACCAGGCGCGCGGTCTGGCCTGGCTGGACCGGATGACCTCGCTCGGCCTCGGCGGTTGCCTAGCCGACGACATGGGCCTCGGTAAGACCGTCACCCTGATCGCCCTGCACCTGCACCGGGCCCGCCCCGAGCCCACCCTGGTCGTCTGCCCCGCCTCCCTGCTCGGCAACTGGCAGCGCGAGATCGAGCGGTTCGCCCCCGGCGTGCCGGTCCGCCGCTACCACGGGGCCACCCGCACCCTCGAGGGCCTCACCGGCGACGGCCTCAACAGCACCGGCGCCGGTTTCGTCCTCACCACGTACGGAACGATGCGGGCCGGCGCCGCCCGGCTGGCCGAGCAGAGCTGGGGGATGGTCGTCGCCGACGAGGCTCAGCACGTCAAGAACCCGCACTCGGCCACGGCGCGGGCCCTGCGCACCATCCCGGCCCCCGCGCGGGTGGCGCTGACCGGAACCCCGGTGGAGAACAACCTCTCCGAGCTGTGGGCGCTGCTCGACTGGACCACGCCCGGGCTGCTCGGTCCGCTGACGGCGTTCCGGGCCCGGCACGCGCGCGCGGTGGAACAGCAACAGCAGGAGGACGGCGGGAACGATGAGGCGGTGGCCCGCCTCGCGGCCCTGGTCCGGCCCTTCCTGCTCCGCCGCAAGAAGTCCGACCCGGGCATCGCGCCCGAACTCCCCCCGAAGACGGAGACCGACCACCCGGTCTCCCTCACCCGGGAGCAGGCCTCGCTCTACCAGGCCGCGGTGGACGAGGCGATGGCGGTGATCGAGGCGAGCGAAGGCATCGAACGCCGCGGCATGATCATGAAGTTGCTGGCCTCGCTCAAACAGATCTGCAACCACCCTGCGCAGTACCTGAAAGAGGAGCACCCCCGCATCGCGCACCGTTCGGGCAAACTCGCCCTCCTGGACGAGTTGCTGGACACGATCCTCGCCGAGGGCGGCTCGGTGCTGGTCTTCACCCAGTACGTCACCATGGCCAGGATCCTGGAGAAGCACCTGGCGGCCCGCGGGATCGGGACCCAGCTGCTGCACGGCGGCACCCCGGTGCCGCGCCGCGAGGAGCTGGTGGACCGCTTCCAGTCCGGCGAGGTCCCGGTGTTCCTGCTCTCCCTCAAGGCGGCGGGCACCGGCCTGAACCTCACCCGGGCCGCCCACGTCGTGCACTACGACCGCTGGTGGAACCCGGCCGTGGAGGAACAGGCCACCGACCGCGCCTACCGGATCGGCCAGACCCAGCCCGTCCAGGTCCACCGCATCATCGCCGAAGGCACCGTCGAAGACCGGATCGCCGAGATGCTCGACATGAAACGCGCCCTCGCGGACGCCGTCCTGGGCTCCGGCGAAACCGCCCTGACCGAGCTCACCGACCGGGAGCTCGCCGACCTCGTCTCCCTGCGCAGGCCCGCATGATCACGAGCCGGGACGACCGCCGCCGCACCTTCGACTCCGTACCGCCGGGCACGGAGCCCACCAGCTGGTGGGGCCGTGCCTGGACGGCGGCCCTGGAAGAGCTCTCCCGCGACTCCGCGCGCCTGACCCGCGGCCTTGCCTACGCGGACTCCGGCCAGGTCGACGCGATCACCGTCACCCCCGGCCGGCTGGTGGCGTACGTCCGGGGCAGCCGCCCCCGCCCCTACCGCACCGAACTCGCCCTGACCCCCTTCACCGACGAGGAATGGCGAGACCTTCTCACCTCCCTCGCGGCGGATCCGGCCGCGCTCGCCGCCCTCGTCGAACGG
This sequence comes from Streptomyces sp. NPDC002054, assembly GCF_040296685.1. Classification (NCBI taxonomy): domain Bacteria; kingdom Bacillati; phylum Actinomycetota; class Actinomycetes; order Kitasatosporales; family Streptomycetaceae; genus Streptomyces; species Streptomyces sp. NPDC002054. Next base: position 26,111 of record NZ_JBEOXT010000061.1, on the reverse strand, counting down.
GAGATCCCCCGCTCCCTGGCGGATCGGATCCTGCCCGGCCCCGGCGACCTCCTCCCGCGCTGCTCCTGCCCGGACGTCGCCCACCCGCCGTGCAAACACGCAGCCGCCCTCTGCTACCGCGCCGCCCGCCTCCTCGACCAGGACCCGTTCGTCCTCCTGCTGCTGCGCGGCCGGGGCGAGCGTGAGCTCCTGGAGGAGCTCACCCGGCGCAACGCGGCCCTCGCCGCCCGCGAACGGCCTGATTCCGCCCCGGACTTCCCCGGCGTCCCGGCCCGTACGGCCCTCGCCCGCCCCCTGACACCCCTGCCCGTCCCACCCGGGCCACCCACCGCTCCCGGCGCACCTCCGGCCTACCCGCCAGACCCGGCCGGCCCAGACCCGCTCGCCCTGGACCAGCTGGCCACGGACGCGGCAGCCCGGGCCCGTACCCTGCTCGGCACCGGCGAGGACCCGTACGCCGGGCTCACCCTCTGGCAGGACGCGGTCCGGCTGGCCTCGGCCCACCCCACGGCCGGACTGACCACCACCGCCCGCCGCCTCTACCGCGACCTGGCCCACGCCACCGGCCGCACCACCACCGACCTGGCCCGCGCTGCCGCCGCCTGGCGCCAGGGCGGCCCGGCCGGCCTGGCTGCCCTCGACGAACCCTGGGACCCCCCGGCCGGCCCCTTCGACCGCGCCCGCCCCGCCCTCCTCGCCGCAGGCCAGGGCCCGTTCCGCCCGCACCGCAACCAGCTCACCTCCGCCACCCGCCAACTCCGCCTCGGCCGCGACGGCCTCTGGTACGCCTACGAATCCCGCCCCTCCACCACCGACTGGTGGCCCACCGGCACCCCCTCCCCGAACCCCCTCCACGCCCTCGGCCACCCCGACCCCACCTGAGCCTTCGGAAACTTGACAGAGTCGGAGCCACTGCAGCAGCCCACCGGCCCTTGAGGGGCGGATGGGGGAGACCGAGCGAAGTGCGACGGCTTCGGCCCGTCTGGAGATGTACGCCCGGCACTGCGAGGTGATGAACCGGGACCGGGAACAGCTCACGGAGTGGCGCGTCCACACCACCGCCCATCGCCCACCGTCCCGGTCGGCGCCGAGGCCCCTGACGGTGGCCGGGCAGCTGAAGCGGCGGATGTCCCGCATGCCTCGCCAGGGCGGCACGGCGCCCGGCCGGGAGACGGACGTTCACGTGGTGAATGGGCGCGGGGGCAGCCACATGGTGCCGCGTCCTCGGACTGTTCGCAGGCAGCGTTTCCGCCGCGATAGTCCTCAACTCGGGCCTGCACCTCACGGGTCCGGACGGTTCGGTCATGACACCGTTGCAGGCACTTCAGATGCTCGCTGTGGGGGCCACTCTGGTGGGCCTGTGCCTTCTGGTCCGTCAGTGGACCTGGGGTGAGTGGCTCGCCTGGGCCGCTCCCATCGCCTTCACGGCGGTCGCCTCCCTCGTGGTCACCTCAGGCTCGGTGCTGCACGCGATGTACGCCGACGAGCTCGACCTCACCCCCCCGACGACCTGGACGTGCCGGGAATCTGGCAGGCCACCGCGGCGGCGAAGCTGTTGGCCCTGCTCAGCATGTGCCTGTGTGTACCGGCTGCCTGGGGCATCGCGAAGCACGTACACGCGCCGTTCGTCAGCCCCTTCGAGAGGCTCGGCGTACCGCTTTACGTCCTCGTCCAGGTACTGGCGGTCACCGTGTGCGCCGGGTGGGCCCTGGCAGGTGCGCCTGCTGCCGGTGGACAGCGGGAAGGCTGCGTGTTCGTTCGCTGCCGCGAGCTGGCCGAAGTCAGCCGCGTAGCTCAGCCAGGAACTCGCCCTGCTCGGTTTCCCATACGTTCCAGCCGTTGATCTGGTAGCCCGTGATGGACGCGGCGGCCGAGGACGGCGTGCGGTGGCGCGAGTTGTCGTGTTCCAGGCGGATCTCTCCGTTGGCGAGGACGGTCGCGTGGTACTCCTCGCCATGGTTGCGCCGCTTCCATACGAGTCGCTGATTGGCGCGGAGGCGGCCGGACTCGATCAGGGGCAGCAGGCCACCCCGGCGCTTGACCCGGACGACACGGCGAGCGGGCTCAGGGGGCCCGGCCGGGATCGGGCCCGCCGCTGTTCCGGTGTCCGTGCGTTCCTCGTCGTCGAGGCCGAGCAGCCGGCGGAGGACGGAATTCGGGGTCGTGTCGATGAACGGGCGGGCAGCCAGCTGGAGCGCCGTGTAGACCTCCTCGTCGACCTGGATCGTCCTGTCCATCCGCGGGACCCTCCTACTTTCTCTCTCTTCTCTCTGATGGCAGGATACCTCGGCCCACCCGTGGCGGGCGGGCCGAGGTGCCCGGCCGCGCGGCGCTCAGGCGGCGCGCATGTACCGGTACCGGAAGGTGTCGATCGGGATTCCGTCCGCGGTCTCCCAGGCCCCCCACCCGGCGACGGGCCGGCCGGCGATGTGGCTGGCCGCGCTCGAGGGGGAGTCGTGGCAGGTTCCATCGGCCAGGGCCAGTCGTCCGTCCTTGAGTAGGAAGGCCCGGTGCAGCTCGTCGAGGCGCGGGCGGCGCCAGAGCAGGACCTCACCGGGATGCAGCAGACCGTCCGCGACGAGCTCGCTCAGATGGATCCGGCGAGTGAACTTGGCCATGCGGCACACCTCGATCTCTCTCGTAGTTTGGAGTGAGATCCCAGTATTAATCTCAGTTGTTTGTTGCGCAAGGGGGTAGTTCGGCGTCTCAGGCGGGGAGTTGTGAGGCCCAGGTGGCCAGGGTGGTGAAGTCCCGGTCGCGGAGGCCGTGGCGGGGGTGGATGCGGAGGAGGAGGGCGGGGGTGGGGTGGTGGGTGTGGACGTGGGCGGTGTCGCGGGGGGTGATCAGGTCGTCGACCCAGGCGAAGGGCCGGCCTGCGGCCCAGTCGAGGAGGGGGCGGGTCTTCCAGAAGAGGCCGTCGGGGTCGCGGGCGAAGGGCTCCGGCCATTCGATGACCGGCAGGTCGGTGGGCAGGCCGATGCGCGGCGAGACCAGTGCGTTGGCCTCGTGCGTCCAGGCGGTGGCCCAGGCCAGTTCGAAGGGGAGGGCTTGGAGCCGGGCGCCGTGCGAAGGGTGGAGCAGGACCCGTACGCCGCGGCGGGCGCGACGGGATCCCGGGCGCTGGTGGGACATCCAGATGTCCGGATGCATGCGGTGGCTGCGGTAGCCGCGCAGGCCGGGCAGGCGGGAGCGGAACGGGTTCAGCGGGCCGTCCACGTCGAGGAGGAGCAGCGGGCGCACAGTCATGAAGTACGCAGTACCCAGTACACGATGGGGTGAAATACCTACCGGCTCTATAACCCGTATGGGTTTACCGCGTTGTTCCGGTGCGGGTGGTGCGCCCGTGAACTCATCCGGAAGGCAGGAAAGCTGATGCGTCAGGGTCGTCGGAATGGCTTGATCGCGGCGGTGGTCGTGGGAGGTGCGGTCTCGGTCGGAGCCGGCGGATTCGCGTTCGCCGATGCCGAGGCGGACGGGCGGGCGGAGCGCTCACCGGGGCTGCTCGCCGGGAATCTGGTGCAGCTGCCGGTCCACGCGCCGGTGAACGTCTGCGGCAACACCGTGAACGTGGTCGGACTGCTCAACCCGGCCGCCGGGAACACCTGCGTCAACGCGGACGGGAAGGGTTCGGGCGCGGGGCATCGGGGTCCGCGGTCGTCCGCCCATCCGTCCAAACTGGGCGGGGGGCACGCCGGGAATCGGGGCGGGGCCGTCGCCGAGGGGCGCGGAAAGGATTCCCCCGGAGTGCTGTCCGGCAACGGCATCCAGCTGCCGGTACAGCTCCCGGTCAACGTCAGCGGCAACTCGGTGAATGTGGTCGGGGTCGGGAACGCCGCCCACGGCAACGAGTCGGTCAACGGTACGCGGCCCACCCCCCGGCCCCAGCCCGTGTCGCCGCCGGCGGTCACCCGGCCCGCCACCCCGCCCGTTACCCCGCCGGCGCCGGTGCCGGTGCAGCCGGACGGGCCCTCGCTGGCGCAGACCGGCGCCGGTGGGATGGGCTACCTGCTGCCGGGCGGCGGCGCGCTGGTGCTCGGCGGGGTGCTGCTGTATCGGCGGTTCCGGCTCAACCAGGCCTGATCCGCCAGGCATCCAGGATCGTGTCGATCTGCGGAGCCAGCCGGGCTCGGGCCCGGAACCGGGGCACTCCCGTCATCAGGAGCGCGTCGTACTCGGTGTCGTCGTGCCGGACAGCCGCCCGCACCGCCACCGAGACGGCGAGCTCGTCCAGAGCCCGGCCGGCCGCGCTGCGGCCCACCCGGCCGCTGCCGCGCACCGAAGCGTGTGTGGCGATGGCCAGCGCGCGGTCGGCCGGGCAGCCCGGGAACAGCCGGCGTATCTCGGCGGCGAAGGCCGCCGTGAAGCGGAGGTCCTCGGCGGCCCGGCGCGCCCGGGCGCGGTCCCGGTGCCTGGCCCGGGCATCGGCGTCCGCCAGGCAGGACCGTTCGGCGCGGGCCAGGGCGCCCTCCTCGACGAGCAGCCCTTGGCGCTCGTAACGCCGGCGGCGCTTGTTGAAGCGCACCACGACGGCGCACAGCGAACTCCCCTCGCGGGCCCGGCGGGTGAGCGCGGCATGCCCGCGCGGCAGGTAGACGAGGTGGCCGAGATCGGCGCAGTCCAGGCAGCGCGGCACACCGGATTCGCGGACCAGGTGCGGGAGCGGGCCGTGCCGGCATTCCGCGCAGCTGATCTGCTTCAGCGGTTCGAACACCACCAGGTTCATGGAGAGTTGATACCGCTCTCCGGGCCCCATATCACTTCGGGGTGGATGATGTTCGGGGTTTCGTGGATTCCGCCGATACGGCCGATATTCGTCGTACGGTATGACGATGCTCAGGATGCAGTGGCCGCGGCCGACGGATGTGCCGGCGGATGTGGTGGTCGACCAGATCACCTTCCGGCCCGGTGAGTCCACCGGCTGGCACTACCACCTGGTACCGGTGTTCGCGGTCGTACTCTCCGGCACCCTCACCCGGATCCTGCACGACGGCACGGTCGAAGTCAGCACGCCCGGCGCGATGTTCGTGGAGGCCGCCGGCCGGGACCGCGTCCACCTCGGCCGCAACCTCGGCCCCGATCCCGTGGTTCTCCAGATCGCCTACGCACTCCCGGAGGGCGCGCCACTCTCCTACGACGCCCCGGCCCCGCCGGCCTGTGACCAGGGCGGCAGAATCCACTGGCGCGGTTCCCGGCCGCATGGCACTCTGGGCGGGCCGGGAGGGGTGTAGCTCAATGTCCAGAGCGCCGGTCTCCAAAACCGGGCGACGTGGGTTCAATTCCCACCGCCCCTCCCGGTACCCGGCGCGACCGGACCACCCGCCTCAGTCCGCTCGCACCCCGACTGCGTACTCCGTGAACTGTCCGGCCGTACGGAATCCCAGTCGGCGGTAGACCGGTTCGCCGTCCGGCGAGGCCTGCAGGACGGCATGGCGGCGGCCCAATGAGCGCGCAAGCCGCAGGGCGGCCCGTGTCATCGCACCGCCGTAGCCCCGGCGGCGATGTCCGGCCAGGGTGCAGATGCCGTAGATCCCGGCGACCCCGGCATGGTCGAAGACCTCGGCCGAACAGATCGCCGCACCGTCCAGATACCCGACCAGGTAGTGCGCCGGACAGTCCGGTGCCAGGGCCGGGATCCGGGCGCGCTGGTAGTACGCACGCACCGTGGCCGAGGGCGGCTCCCAGTTCGCGGCGAGCACCTCGGCATACGCCGCGAGCTCAGCGGCCGTGACGACCGGGCGGATCTCCAGCCCGTCCGGGCCGGACGACCTGAGCGCCTCCTGTTCCGGTTCCGGCTCCGTCAGGTCCGCCCACATGGCGCACTCGGACTCGGTTGCGACCGCCCCGGCGGCGGTCAGCCGGGCCGAAAGGTCCGCCGGCGCCGACGCGGGCCCCACCCACCAGGAGAACGGACGCCCGGTTCCCGCCACCGCCCGCACGGTCTCCGCGATCCGCCGGTCCGCCCCCTCCGCGCTGAACCGGGCAGCGGCGACCACGTTGAACGTGTCGTCGGCGATACCGCTGTCCGCGATCAACAGGTCGTCCTGTTCGACAACGGCCGCTCCGGGCAGCGCGCGGTGCAGATGGGCGGCGTGCTCCGCGAGGTTCCGCTCCATCCGGTGCAGGATGTCCTGCACGTCCGTGTCCGGTCGGTCCGTGTCGGGTGGGCCCATGTCTGGTTGGTCCGCGTCCATGGTGGTCCAGTTCACCACAGGCGCCAGTGGCCGGCGCTGCCCGCTCAGACCAGTCGGCGTATCTCACCGCGCACCCGGTAGAAGCCCCCGGAGGCCGGGTGCAGGCCGTCCACCACATACCGGGCCCCGGCCTCCCGGATCCCGCGCGGGAACTGCACGTTCCACGAGGACTCGAAGCCGCCCGAGACCACCTGGACCCGCAGCCGCCCGCCCTGCTGGACGCACTCCACCACCACACCGCCCGCCGGTGCCGCGGCTGCCGATACCGTCGCCACCGCTGCCGCCGACACCGCCGGGGTGTAGACGGGCAGCGCAGCCGCCGACTTCACGTCCACCGCCTTCGGCACCGTGCCCTGCTGGGCCGCGGCGATCGCCGCCTCGCTCGCATCCACACACACCAGCGAGCCGTCCGTGGTCACCAGGTACAGCCGCTCGTCCAGGTACTGCATCGACAGCGCGGAACCGCTGCCGGTGCCCAGCTTCCACAGCCGCCGCCCGTCGGCATCGAAGCAGTACACCGAAGAACTGGAGTCACCGGCGAACACATGCCGGCCGTCCGGCGAGGTCGCACACGAGTACACCGCCGTGTCGCACCGGTACGAGGCCTTGATCGCGCCCGTCGCCTTCGACAGCCGCTGCACGACATTGCGGCCCGTCCCCGCAAACACCGTGTGCTCCTCCTGCCAGCCGAACAGCACCCCGCCATTGGTCGCCGTGTGCCACAACTCCGCACCGCCGTCCGCCGCGTACGCCGTCACGCCCGCGGTGTGGCCGTGGTAGACCGCCCGGTCGTCGGCCCGCACCATCCAGGCGTGGTTGCCACCGGACTTGCGGGACCACTGGAACTCCTCCTCGTGGTCGATGACCGTCAGGCCGCCGCCCGCGTCCGAGACGTTCAGCACGCCCTCGCGGATGTCCAGCCAGAAGATGTCCACATCCGGCGCGATGTCATAGGCCCCGAAGGGGACCTTCGCCGACAGGTCGTACACCGTGCCGTCGTCACAGCCCGCGTATATCCAGAAATCGTCCGCCACCAGGCACTTCACCCCGTCCGGCAGTGAATACCGGGCCAGCACCTCACCGCCGTGGCTCAGCGTGTACACATCCCCGGACTGATTGCCGACCCAGCAGCGGTCCTCGTCCACATGGATCCCGAAGGCTGCGGCGCCGGTGCGGAAGCGCCACAGCACGGGGGCCACCGCACGCGCCGTGGACGGCGCCGAGGTGACCTGGCGGCGGGTCACCGCCCGCGCGGCCCGCTGCCCCTGAACAGCCGGGGCGTATCCCTTGCGGACCTTCTCGCCGATCTTCTTCGCGGCGGCGGCCCAGGCCTTCTCGGCCGTGGGGAACGAGGAGTTCTGCAGCTGGCCGTCCGCGCCGATCCGGCCGTACCGCACCGAGACCGACGTGCCGTCCACCGTCACCTCGTAGAACTTGTGTGCACCGCCGCCGTCCTGCGACAGCTCCAGATACGTGGTCTCGCGAGCCATGACAGACCCCTCCCCAAGGCCGGGCCCGACGGCTCTGTCCCGCCGGTGATCCCTCGTGAAAAACGCTACGGGCCACCACTGACAATGGGCTGGTGCAGAAGCTGGAAGCGATCACCTGGGAGCGGCTGGCCGAGCGGACCGCAGGTCACCTGGACGAACGGGACACCGGTGGCGACCGGTTGCGGGTGGCCGTCGACGGCGCCCCCGCCGCCGGGACCGGCCGGCTCGCCGGGCTGCTCGCGGACGCGCTGCGGCTGCGCGGCCGTTCGGTGCTGACCGTGTCTGCCGAAGGGTTCCTGCGGCCCGCCTCGCTCCGCTTCGAGCACGGCCGGCAGGACGTCGACTCCTACCTCGGCGGCTGGTACGACACGGCCGCGCTCTGGCGGGAGGTCTTCGGCCCGCTGGATCCCGGCGGCACCGGACGGGTGCTGCCCGACCTGTGGGATCCGGTCACCGACCGGGCCAGCCGCAGTCCGTACGTGCAACTCCCGCCGGACGGCGTGCTGATCCTGCACGGCCCGCTGCTGCTGGGCCACTGGTTCCCCTTCGACTTCACCGCGCACATCGCACTCTCCCCGGCCGCGCTCGCCCGCCGCACCGACGAGTCCGAGCATTGGACCCTGCCCGCCTTCGCCCGCTACGAGGCCGAGACCGGCCCCGCCGAGGCCGCCGACACCCTGATCCGCGCCGACGACCCCCGCCGCCCCGCCTGGACCGGCCTGCCCGGCCCGCCCCGCTGATCCGCCGGACACTCCACGGGGCTACGGGCGCCCGCCCAGCCGGGTGACCGCCCGCGCCGCCGCCCGGCAGCCGGCCCGGGCCGCCCCGGCGGGCAGAGCGCCCCCCAGCCGGGCCGCCAGGAAGCCGCCGGTGAAGGCGTCGCCCGCGCCCGTGGTGTCCACCGCCCGGGCGGGCTCCGCCGGGATGTCCGCGGTCACCGTGCCCGCCTCCGCGACCAGCGCGCCGGCCACGCCCCGGGTGACCACCACCAGCGGGAAGCGCAGGCTGAGGGCCGCCGCCGCTTCCCCGGCATCCGCGGTGCCGGCCAGCAGCCGGGCCTCGTCCGCGTTGGGCAGCAGGACCGTGGCCCCGTCCACCGCATTGAGGAAACGTTTCACCCCCAGGGTGCGGAGGAATCCGGCCGAGGCCGGATCCACACTCACCGGCACCCCGCGCGCCCGCGCCGCCCGCAGCGCCACCCCGGCCAGCTCACGGCTGCCGTCGGCGAAGTACAGATAGCCCGACAGGTGCAGATGCTCGACCCCGTCCAGCAGCGACGGCGCCCAGTCGGCCGGGCACAGCCGCAGCGCGGCCCCGCTGTCCGTCAGGAACGTGCGCTCCGCGTCGTTGCCGACCAGCGCCACCACTGTCCCGGTCGGTTCCACCGGGTCGACCACCAGCTGCGCCCGCACCCCGGCCGCTGCCAGCGCACGCTCGTGCCAGGCCGCCGACTCCGTGCCCACCCGGGCCAGCAGTCGGACCTCCGCCGTCCCCGTACGGGCCGCCCAGCAGGCCGCATTGGCCCCCGCGCCGCCCGGCAGCGTACGGATCCGGGCCGCCGTGTCGGTGGCCGGGGTGAGGGGTTCCGCATGCATCGCGACCACGTCCGTCACCACGTCCCCGACCACCAGCAGGGCCCCGCTCACCGGCCCGCCCGGCCCGCCCCGCCCGTCGCCTCGGCCCCGTCGGCCCGCTCCGCCCAGGCCGCCGCGATCCGGGCGCCCAGCCGCACATTGCCGCGTACTGCCGCCAGGTTCGCCTCCAGTGAGGCCCCGCCGGTCGCCCGTACCAGGAATCCCAGCAGGAAGGGGGTCACCGCCTGCCCGGTGATGCCCCGCTCCCGGCACTCGGCCAGTGCCTCCGCCAGGACCCGGTCGTGCAGTGCCGGATCCAGCTGTTCCGCCTCGGCCACCGGGTTGGCCACCAGAACCGCCGACTCCAGCCCGCCCAGCCGGTCCTGAGCGGCCATCACCGCCGCCACCTCCTCCGGACTCCGTGCCGTCCAGTCCACCGGCAGCCCGGAATCGGCCAGGTAGAACCCGGGGAAGCGCTCGGTCCGGTAGCCCAGCACCGTCACCCCCAGCGTCTCCAGCCGCTGCAGCGTGGCCGGCACGTCCAGGATCGACTTCACCCCCGCGCACACCACCGTGATCCGGGTCCGCGCCAGCAGCGCCAGATCCGCGGACTCGTCCTGGCTCTGCACCCATTCCCGGTGTACGCCGCCCAGCCCGCCGGTCGCGAACACCCGCAGCCCGGCCCGCGCGGCCAGGAAGGCGGTCCCGGACACCGTGGTCGCGCCCGTGGCTCCCGAGGCGAGCGCCGGCGCCAGATCCCGGTGGCCGAGCTTCCGTACCGCGTCCCCGCCCCCGTCACCACCCCCGTTACCGTCCCTGCCTGCGATCCGCTCCAGCTGCGCCTTGTCGAGGCCGACCCGGGGCACCCCGTCGAGCACCGCGACCGTGGCCGGCACCGCTCCCTCCGCCCGGACCAGCGCCTCCAGTTCGGCCCCCACCACCAGATTGCGGGGGCGCGGCAGACCGTGCGCAATGATCGTCGATTCGAGCGCGACCACCGGCTGCCGCCGGTCGAGCGCCTCACGTACCTCTTCCGACACGACGGGGACCGCTGAGTGCTGTTGTGGCATGTCCCCATCCATGGCACGGCAACCCGGCCCCCAAACACCCTCCCGCACCGGCTGTCCGAGAAGGTCGACAAGGTGACGCGCCCGGCACCCTGATCGTGGACGATGTGGTGCCCCTGGCCGGCGGTCCGGCCGGGCTAGGGTGGCGCGCCATGAGCACCAGTGATCACACCGCCGCCCCCGGCCCCGCCTCCTTCGCCGTCACCGTCGCCGACGTCCCGGACGCCGAACTGGAGGTGGAGGACCTCGACCCGGAGCAGATCCTCTCCGGCTCACCCGTGGTGACCGGAAAGGTGCTGTGGGAGTCCGCGGACGGCAAGCAGCTGCGCGGCATCTGGCAGATCACCCCCGGGGTGGTCACCGACACCGAGGCCAGCGAGCTGTTCGTGGTGGTATCCGGCCGCGCCACCATCGAGGTGGAGGGCGGCCCGACCCTGGAGGTCGGACCCGGATCGGCCTGCGTGCTGCGCGAGGGCGACCGGACCACCTGGACCGTCCACGAGACGCTGCGCAAGGCCTACCACATCAGCCTGTGACGGGCCGCCGCCGAACCGTGAACAGGGCAAGCACCGCCAGCGGGATCAGCAGCGCCGCGCCGATGGCGTTCAGCCAGCCGTAGCCGGCCTGGGCCACGACCAGGCCGGCCGCGGCGCCGCCGAGCCCGGCGGCGGTGTTCATGCTGAGGTCCGAAAGTCCCTGGACGGCGGCCCGGGCCGGCTGCGGCACCGAGTCGGTGAGCAGCGCCGAACCGGAGACCAGCCCTGCCGACCAGCCCAGGCCGAGCAGGAACAGGCCGGCCGCGGTCTGCCCGTGGCTGGATCCGGCCGTGCCGGCGAGCAGCGCGGCGAGGCAGAGCAGCCCCGCAGCCAGGCCGATCACCGACAGCCGCCCGATTCGGTCCGCGAGCCAGCCCATCAGCGGGGAGAAGGCGAACATGCCCGCGATGTGCCCGCTGATCACCAGGCCGATCAGGTCCAGGGAAGCCCCGTGGTGGCTGAGGTCGAGCGGGGTCATCACCATGATCGACACCATGGCGGTGTGTGAGACGGTCACCGTGACCAGCGCCAGCCGGGCCCGCGGCGATGCCTTGACGGCGGCCAGCCCGGCCCGCAGCGACCGGGCCTCCGCGGCCTGTTCCGTCGGGTCGGCCAGGGCCCGGGCGGTCAGCAGCGGGTCGGGGCGCAGCAGTACGGCGATCAGCGCTGCGGTGATCAGGAAGATGCCGGCGGCCCACAGGAAGGGGCCCGCCGTCTCGGGTATGGAGGTGCCGGCGAAACTGCGGCTGGCTGGAGCGGACAGGTTGGGGCCCAGCACCGCGCCCAGGGTGGTGGCCCAGACGACGGTGGAGATCGCCCGGCCCCGGTGGTCGGGCGAGGCCAGGTCGGCGGCGGCGAACCGGGCCTGCAGGTTGGCGGACGAGGCGGCGCCGAAGGCGGCCATGCCGAGGAGCAGCAGCGGGAAGTTCTCGATCACGGCGGCCAGCACCACCACGCCCGCGCCCACTGCGCCGATCAGGTAGGCGAGGACCAGGCCGGGGCGCCGGCCGCGCCGGGTCATCAGGGCGGCGAGCGGCAGCGACAGCACCGCGGTGCCGGCCACGGAGGCGCTGGAGGCGAGCCCGGACAACGCCTCGGTGCCGCTGATCTCGGTGGCCATCACCGGCGCCAGCGCGATGCTGATCGGCACGCCGAGGCCGCCGATGACCTGGCTGGCCATGAGGACGGCCCGGGTACGGCGCTGGAGCGCGGGGAGCTCTTCGGGGGAGACGGGCGGGGAGGCGTGTGCTGCATCGGCGGCGCTGGTGGTCACCGACGCAGTTTCGCACCCCGCACGGCACGGCGGAACGGCCTGTGGACAACCCCAGACAAGCATCAGACAAGCGCCAGACAAGCTCAGAACAGCGGCTGCGGCAGCACGCCCTCCAGTGCCAGCAAGGCCCGCTTGGTCTCCACACCGCCGCCGAAGCCGCCGATTCCGCCGTCGTTCTCCACCACCCGGTGGCAGGGCACCACCACCGGCAGCGGGTTCGACCCCATGGCCGCGCCCACCGCCTGGGCCGCGCCCGGCTGCCCGACCCGGGCGGCCAGCTCTCCGTACCCCACCACCGATCCGTACGGCACCGAGCTCGCCAGCTCGCGCAGGACGAGGCGGTTGAACCCGGCCGAGAGCCGCCAGTCCAGGGGCAGGTCGAAGCGCCGCAGCCGGCCCGCGAAGTACGCCCTCAGCTGGCGTATCGGCTCGGCGAGCAGCACCTCCCGGCCCGGGTCCGGGCGCCAGGCGTCGGCGCCGAGCCGGGAGATGAGCGGATCGGCGGGAGCCGCCTGCTCCGGATCGGCGTGGAACTCCACCCGGACCAGACCCTCCTCGGTCGCGGCCAGGAAGAGCGGACCGATGTCACTGTCGACCACGGTCCATTCGAGGCGCGGCCCCCGGGGCCGCTCGGTGATGTCCACGCGTCCACCGTACGGCCGGCCACCGACAACGCCGCCCCGGCCTGCCCGGTTCAGAAGCCGCCCACGGCCTCGCGGACCACGTCCGGGGCGTTGGTGATGATCCCGTCCACCCCCATCTCCTGGACCTTCCGGGCCACTGCCGGGTCGTCCACGATCCAGGTGTCCACCTCCAGGGTCCGGCCGTGGACGCCCCGCAGCGCATGCACCGCCGCCACCCACTCGGCGGTGATCGTGGTGTGCCACGGGTTGATCCGGTCCGCGAACTCGGCGTACACGGGCAGGTCCTCGGCGGCCGGAGTGCCCAGGAAGGCCGTGATCAGATCGGGGTGCAGGCTGTGCACCATCCGGACGCAGTCCACGCTGAAGCTTTGCACCACCAGGCGGTTCTCCACCTGCTGCTCGCCGAGCCAGCCGGCCTCCTCCAGGACCCGCAGGGTGTCCTGCTCGATCCCCGGGTACAGCTCCGGCTTCTTGATCTCCAGGAGGAGTTTCTGCTGGTTGAACCGCACCCGGTCGAGATACTGGCGCAGGGTCGGCACCCGGGCGCCGGCGAACTGCGGCCCGAACCAGCTGCCCGCGTCGAGCCCGGCGATCTCGGCGGCCGTGAAGTCCGCGACCCGCCAGGGCTTGCGGTCCGGATAGCGCGTCTTCACGTCCGTGGTGCGGGAGAGGGTGTCGTCGTGGATGACGACCAGTTCGCCGTCCTTGGTTCGCTGGACGTCGTTCTCCACCCAGTCGACGCCCAGGTCCTCGGCGAGGTCCACGGCCGCGAGGGTGTTCTCCGGGGCGTACGCGGAAGCCCCCCGGTGGGCGTAAAGGACGGGAGCGCCGACCAGGCGGACCGGATCCGGCCCGGCGGTGGCCGTGGCGGCGGACGCGGCGGTGATGGACGCGGCGGCGGTGGCGGGCCCGCCGCTGAGGACGAGGGCCCATCCCAGGAAGGCGGCTGCTGCCGCGGCCACGTGTCGTACGTACATGCGCTTCCCCTCCTGCTCTCACTGGTGCACTTGATCGCGATCATGGGTTCGTGATCAACTGCCCGCCACCGAACTACGACAAACGGCCCACCGCGCCGCGCGGAGCCCGGCCTGTCAGTGGGGGGTCGTACGGTGGACTCATGCGGCCCGTATCGAAGATCGAACGCACGGTGGCCCCCTTCGAGGTGGTCAGTCCCTACCAGCCCAGCGGCGACCAGCCGGCGGCCATCGCCGAGCTGGAGAAGCGCATCCGCGCGGGTGAGAAGGACGTCGTGCTGCTCGGCGCCACCGGCACCGGCAAGTCGGCGACCACAGCCTGGATGATCGAGAAACTCCAGCGCCCGACGCTGGTCATGGCACCGAACAAGACCCTCGCGGCCCAGCTGGCGAACGAGTTCCGCGAGCTGCTCCCCAACAACGCGGTCGAGTACTTCGTCTCGTACTACGACTACTACCAGCCCGAGGCGTACGTCCCGCAGTCCGATACCTACATCGAGAAGGACTCCTCCATCAACGAGGAGGTGGAGCGGCTGCGGCACTCCGCGACCAACTCGCTGCTCACCCGCCGCGATGTGATCGTGGTGGCCTCGGTGTCCTGCATCTACGGCCTCGGCACCCCGCAGGAGTACGTGGACCGGATGGTCCCGCTCAAGGTGGGCGACGAGATCGACCGCGACCAGCTGCTGCGCCGGTTCGTCGACATCCAGTACACGCGCAACGACATGGCCTTCACCCGGGGCACCTTCCGGGTCCGCGGCGACACCATCGAGATCTTCCCGGTCTACGAGGAACTCGCCGTCCGCATCGAGATGTTCGGCGACGAGATCGAGGCCCTCTCCACGCTGCACCCGCTGACCGGCGAGGTCATCAACGACGACACGATGCAGTACGTGTTCCCGGCCAGCCACTACATCGCCGGCCCCGAGCGCATGCAGAACGCGATCCGCGGCATCGAGACCGAACTCGCCGAGCGGCTGACCGAGCTGGAGAAGCAGGGCAAGCTGCTGGAGGCCCAGCGACTGCGTATGCGCACCACCTACGACCTGGAGATGATGCAGCAGATCGGCTCCTGCTCGGGCATCGAGAACTACTCGCTGCACATGGACGGCCGCGAGCGGGGGACCGCGCCCCACACCCTCATCGACTACTTCCCCGAGGACTTCCTTCTCGTCATCGACGAATCGCATGTCACGGTCCCCCAGATCGGCGCGATGTACGAGGGCGACGCCTCCCGCAAGCGGACCCTGGTCGACCACGGCTTCCGGCTGCCCTCCGCCCTCGACAACCGCCCGCTGAAGTGGGAGGAGTTCCTGGAGCGGATCGGTCAGACCGTCTACCTGTCGGCCACCCCCGGCAAGTACGAGCTGTCCCGGGCCGACGGCTTTGTGGAGCAGATCATCCGCCCCACCGGCCTGGTCGACCCCGAGGTGGTCGTCAAGCCCACCGAGGGGCAGATCGACGACCTGGTCCACGAGATCCGGCAGCGGGTCGAGAAGGACGAGCGGGTCCTGGTCACCACCCTCACCAAGAAGATGGCCGAGGACCTCACCGACTACTTCCTGGAGCTCGGCATCCAGGTCCGCTACCTGCACAGCGATGTGGACACGCTGCGCCGGATCGAGCTGCTGCGCGAACTGCGGGCCGGTGAGTACGACGTCCTGGTCGGCATCAACCTGCTCCGCGAGGGCCTCGACCTGCCCGAGGTCTCGCTGGTCGCGATCCTCGACGCCGACAAGGAGGGCTTCCTGCGCTCCGGCACCTCACTGATCCAGACCATCGGCCGCGCCGCCCGCAACGTCTCCGGCCAGGTCCACATGTACGCGGACAAGATGACTCCGGCGATGGAGAAGGCCATCGAGGAGACCAACCGGCGCCGGGAGAAGCAGGTCGCGTACAACACGGCCAACGGGATCGACCCGCAGCCGCTGCGGAAGAAGATCAACGACATCGTCGCCACCATCGCCCGCGAGGAGGTCGACACCGAGGAACTGCTCGGCACCGGCTACCGCCAGGGCAAGGACGGCAAGGACGGCAAGGCCCCGGTTCCCTCGCTCGCCGTGCACGCACCCAAGGCCGGCAAGGGAGCCAAGGCGGGCAAGGGAGCCAAGGGCGCCGCCGCGGCGGTGCCGACCGACCGGCCGGCCGCCGAACTGGCCGGAATCATCGAGGAAATGACCGAGCGGATGCGGGCGGCTGCCGCCGACCTCCAATTCGAGGTCGCGGCCCGGATCCGGGACGAGGTGAGCGAACTGAAGAAGGAGCTGCGGCAGATGAAGGAGGCGGGCCTCGCCTGAGTCGGCGCCCTGTCAGTAGGGTGACCGGGTAGGTGGCGAACGAGAGGGGACAGCGCGTGACGGTCAACATGACCAAGGGCCAGGCCATCAGCCTCGAGAAGTCCGACGGGGGGACGCTGACCGCGGTCCGGATGGGCCTCGGCTGGCAGGCGGCGAAGCGGCGCGGACTGTTCGGTTCCCGCACGCGGGAGATCGACCTTGACGCCTCGGCGGTGCTCTTCGCGGGCAAGGAGCCGCAGGACGTGGTGTTCTTCCAGCACCTCGTCAGCAACGACGGCTCGGTCCGGCACACCGGCGACAACCTGGTCGGCGGCGTCGGCCAGGGCGGGGACGACGAGGCGATCCTCGTCGACCTGGCCCGGGTGCCGGTCCACATCGACCAGATCGTCTTCACGGTGAACTCCTTCACCGGCCAGACCTTCCAGGAAGTGCAGAACGCGTTCTGCCGGATCGTCGACGAGACCAACGGCCAGGAGCTGGCCCGTTACACGCTCGACGGCGGCGGCCAGTACACCGCGCAGATCATGGCGAAGGTGCACCGGGTCGGTTCCGGCTGGCAGATGACGGCCCTGGGCAGCTCGGCCAACGGCCGCACCTTCCAGGACCTGCTGCCGGCCATCGCCGCGCACGTGTAGGACGAGGGAACAACGGGGGAGGGGCTGCACGATGACGGCCGAACTGGTCCGGGGGCAGAACCATCCCCTGTCCCGGAGCCGGGTGGAGATCAGGGTCTCGGCGGGCACCCCGGTGCTCGCCCTGGCCCTGCTCGGGGACGAAGGGGGCCGGCCCACCGGTCCCGCCGCGCTGGCCCACCCCGGCGCCCGGCAGCTGCCGGGGCTGGAGGCGCCCGGCGAGGTGGCCGACCGGCACCGGTTCGCCGTCGACCTCGACGCGGTCGGGGCGGAGGTGCACCGGCTCGGCGTGCTCCTCGTGCTGCCGCCGGGCGGCCCGATCGGCTTCGGGGCCATACCGGCCTCCCACGTCAGCGTGGCGGACCCGGCCGGGGCCGAGCTCGCCGGGTTCACCCTGGCCGGCCTGTCCACCGAGACCGCCGTGGTGGCGCTGGAGCTGTACCGCCGCCAGGGCGCCTGGAAGGTCCGCGCGGTCGGCCAGGGATACGCCGACGGGCTCGGCGCGCTCCTCGCCGACGCCGGCCTGACCGCCCCGGCGGCCGGGGAACTGGCCGCGACCGCCCTGGCCGCAGCCGGGCGGCCCACCACAGCCCCCGATCCGGTACCGGTCTCCGGCACCCCCTACCCCGGTACGCCGGGCCCGGCGACCTCGGCTGCGTCCGGACCGGCCGACGCCACCCTCGCCCCGCGCCCCGCCCACGGCCGGCCAACCAGCCCCGGCCCGGGCACGGGTACCGGCGGCAGCGAGGGGCTCGGCCGGACCGACGGCGCCGGGCCGCCCACCATCGACTACGCCCATCCGCGGCGGTCCCGCACGGTGCCGCCGCCGGCCGCCCCGCAGGTGCCGCCCGCGGCTCCGGGCGAGCCACCCCGGCCGGTGGCCGGAGACGCCACCGGCTGGTCCATGGACGAGCGGCTGTACAACCAGGTCTGGGGCATGTTCGAGGACCTGGCCCGGGCCGTCGCCGCCTACCGCAGCGCCGTCGAGTTCGCCGATTCCCGGCTGGACCGCGAGCTCGACCAGGCCCTGTCCGACCCCCGGCACCGGCTCGGAGGTTCCGGGAACGCCGCCCGGGACGCTGCCCTGGCCCGCCGGGAGGAGCTCACCGACCAGGCCCGCACCGTCCTGGACCGGGACCTGGCCCAGCTGGCCGCCGAGGTCGAGGTGGTGGAGCCCGCACTGCCCGCCGCATACGCCCGCTGGGACAACCCGGTGTGGCACGCCCACCGGGTGCCCGGCTCCGGCGAGGACTCCCCGATGGCGCTGCGCCTGGGCGAGCTGCACCTCCCCGAGTGCCCCGACCTGCAGATCCCCATGCTGGTCCGGCTCCCGCTGGAGCGCGGCCTCTGGATCGACAACGGGCGCACCGGCTCGGAAGCGGCCATGGCCATGGACACAGACCGGCTGCGCCGGGCTGCGCTGGACATGGCGGTGGCGCACGCCGCGCGGATGCTCGCCGTCCACCCCGGCGGCGGGCTCGGCCTCCATGTCATCGACGCGGCCGGGGCCGGTTCGGCCGCCCTGGAGCCGCTGGTCCGCTCCGGAGTGCTGGCCGCGCCGCCCGCCGCAGGGGCCGCGGGCGTCGCCCGGACGCTGGAGGAGCTCACCCGCCGGGTGGACCTCGTACAGATGGCCGTGCGGGCCGGGGCCCCGGAGGACCTGCCGCCCGACCTGGACACCGGCGACCAGCTGCTGATCGTGCACGACTTCCCGCACGGCTTCGACGACCGGGCCGTCACCCGGCTGCGCTACCTGGCCGACGAGGGCCCGCAGGTCGGGGTGCACCTGCTGATGGTTGCGGACCGCGACGAGGCCTCGGCCTACGGGCCGCTGCTCGACCCGCTCTGGCGCTCACTGATGCGGCTGTCACCGGTCCCGGACAACCATCTCGCGGATCCCTGGGTCGGCCATGCCTGGACCTTCGAGCCCTCCCTGCCGCCGCCCGGCAGCGCTGTGCTGGACCGGGTGCTGGCAGGGGTCGCGGAGGCCCGGCGGAGCACCGGAAGGTGACCGCCGAGCCGGCCGTCCTGACCATCGGCTGACCAGTCTTTGGGCTTCCCTTTACCTTTCTCGCCCTCTGCGGGTATTCTTGGACCCGCGGAGGGGAGTATTCCTGCTGTTTCCAGCTGCGGCGTGCCCGTCAATACGGACCGAAATCGGTCCCGGGGCGCCGGCCCGCGGCCCCCTGGGCCGTCCGGGTGGAAGAGACCTCCGGCAGCGATGACGCTGACCTAGTGCTGTAGCCATCTGCCGGAGGCGTGGAAGTAGTGGACGTTTCGTTGACCCTCTGGGTGCTGACCATCCTTGGTCTGGGCATCCTCATCGGAGCCGATTTCTTCATCGGCCGCAAACCGCACGACGTATCGATCAAGGAAGCCGGTACCTGGACGGTCGTCTGGATCGTCCTTGCCGTGCTGTTCGGTCTTGGCCTGCTGATCTTCGGCAACGGCCAGGCCTCGCAGGAGTTCTTCGCCGGCTTCATCACCGAGAAGTCGCTCAGCGTGGACAACCTGTTCGTCTTCGTCCTGATCATGGCGAAGTTCGCGGTGCCCTCCCACCTCCAGCAGCGCGTACTGCTGGTGGGTGTGCTGATAGCCCTGGTGCTGCGCGCGATCTTCATCGCCGCCGGCGCCGCGATCATCGCCAGCTTCTCCTGGGTGTTCTACATCTTCGGTGCGTTCCTGATCTACACCGCCTGGAAGCTCATCCAGGAGGCGCGCTCCGACGACGAGGACGAGGAGTTCGAGGAGAACCGTCTCCTCAAGTCCGTCGAGAAGAAGTTCGGCGTCGCCGACAAGTACCACGGCACCAAGCTCTTCATCGAGAAGAACGGCAAGCGCGTCCTGACCCCGCTGATGGTGGTCATGCTCGCCATCGGCACCACCGATGTGCTGTTCGCCCTGGACTCGATCCCCGCGATCTTCGGCCTCACCCAGGACCCGTACATCGTCTTCACCGCCAACGCCTTCGCCCTGATGGGTCTGCGCCAGCTGTACTTCCTCATCGGCGGACTGCTGAAGAAGCTGGTCCACCTGAGCTACGGCCTGTCGATCATCCTCGGGTTCATCGGCATCAAGCTGGTGCTGCACGCGCTGCACGAGAACGGTGTGCACGTCCCGCAGATCTCCATCCCGGTCTCCCTGGGCGTCATCTGCGGTGTCCTGGTGATCACCACGATCACCAGCCTGATGGCCTCGAAGAAGCAGGAGAAGCAGGAAAAGCTCGAGAAGCAGGAAAAGCCGGCGGCCGTGGAGGCCGCCGGCGAGGAGAGCGTCGAGGTCTAAAGACCCGTACGGGTCACGCGGGGGCGGCTGCTTCGGCCGCCCCCGTTCGCGTACCCGCCACCACCATCGGGTTGGTCTCCGGGAGCAGCGCGAAACAGCCCAGGCTGAGCAGGGCGATCCCGGTCAGGTACGCCGCCACGCCCCAGGGCGGCCCCGAGCCGTCCGCCAGCGCCGTCGCCACCAGAGGGGTCAGGGCGCCGCCCAGGACCCCGCCCAGGTTGTAGCCGACCGCGGCGCCGGTGCAGCGGATCCGGGGCTCGTACAGCTCCGGCAGGTACGCCCCGACCACCGCGAACATCGTCACCATGCCGAACAGGGCCCCGATGAAGCCCAGGGTCATCAGCAGCGGATCGGCCGTCCGCAACAGGGCGATCAGCGGGAACATCCACAGGGCGGAGAGTGCGCAGCCGGCCAGGCACAACGGCCGCCGCCCGTAGCGGTCACCGAGCACCGCGACCAGCGGGGTCACCGCCCCCTTCAGCGCAACGGCGATCATGATGCAGGCCAGCATCGAGGTCCGGTCCACCCGCAGGTGCTCCGTCGCGTACGCCAGGGACCAGGTGGTCACGGCGTAGAACACCGCATAGCCGACGGCCAGCGCCCCGCCGGTGAGCAGCAGCAGCCGCCAATGGCTGCGCACCACCTCGGCGAGCGGTGCGTTCGCCGTCTCCCGCCGCTGCGCGAGCTCGCGGAACTGGGGGGTCTCCTCCACCGAGTGGCGCAGCCAGAGGCCGGCCAGGGCCAGCAGCCCGGCCGCCCAGAACGGCACCCGCCAGCCCCAGGAGGTGAACTGCGCGTCGGTCAGGCCGGCCGAGAGGCCCAGGGTGATGCCGTTGGCCAGCAGGAAGCCGACCGCCGGGCCGATCTGCGGGAAGCTGGACCACAGTCCGCGCTGCCGTTCCGGGGCGTGCTCGGCGGTGAGCAGGACCGCGCCGCCCCACTCGCCGCCCAGTCCCAGGCCCTGCAGGAAGCGGAGCAGGAGCAGCAGCACCGGGGCCGCCACGCCGATGCTCCCGTACGTGGGGACGCAGCCCACCGCCACCGTGGCCAGGCCGGTCAGCAGCAGCGAGGCGAGCAGCACCGGGCGGCGGCCGTAGCGGTCGCCGATGTGGCCGAAGACGGCCGAGCCGAGCGGCCGGGCCACGAAGCCGACGCCGAAGGTGGCGAAGGCGGCGAGGGTGCCGGCGAGCGGCGAGAAGGTCGGGAAGAACAGTGGTCCGAGCACCAGGGCGGCGGCGGTGCCGTAGACGAAGAAGTCGTAGAACTCGATGGCGGTGCCGGCCAGAGAAGCGGAGGCCAGCCGCAGCATGGAGGGATGGGCGGAGAGGCGATCATCAGGCATGGTGCTCCAACTACCCCTTCTCGCCCCGCTGGAGAGGGGCGACGGTCATCCTCGACCGGAAGGAGTGCACCGTATCCCGGGGTTGACGGATGAACCCCGAGATCTCGCCATCTGCCGGACCGGCCGCGCGGCGGCTGTGGCGGCAACCGGAACGGCCGGCCCTCCGGGGTGCGGAGGACCGGCCGTCGGTGTGGTGACCCGGTGTGGCGGTGGGGGCTACCAGCCGCGCTCGCGCCATTCGGCCAGGTGCGGCCGTTCGGCGCCGAGGGTGGTGTCGTTGCCGTGGCCCGGGTAGACCCAGGTCTCGTCGGGCAGCTGCCCGAAGATCTTCTCCTCCACGTCCTTGATGAGACTGGCGAAGGCGTCGGCGTCGTCCCAGGTGTTGCCGACGCCGCCGGGGAACAGGCAGTCGCCGGTGAACACGTGCGGGTGGCCGTGCGGGTCGTCGTAGACCAGGGCGATCGAGCCGGGGGTGTGGCCGACCAGGTGGCGGGCGGTCAGCGTGACCCGGCCGACCTGGACGGTGTCCCCGTCCTCGACCGGCACGTCGGTGCCGACCGGAATGCCCTCGGCGTCGTACGCGCCGGCGTACGTCCGGGCGCCGGTCGCGTCGACCACCTCCTGGAGGGCGCCCCAGTGGTCGCCGTGCCGGTGGGTGGTGACGACGGACGCGATGCCGTCGTCACCGATCAGCTGCAGCAGGGTTTCGGGCTCTGCCGCCGCGTCGATCAGCAGCTGCTCGCCGGTGGCCCGGCAGCGCAGCAGGTAGGCGTTGTTGTTCATGGGGCCCACGGCGACCTTGGAGATCATCAGATCCGCGAGTTCGTGCACGTCGGCCGGTCCGCCGACCTTTACCGCTCCGCTGTACGTCATGACCGCAATCCTAGAGCGGGGGGAGGGTCGGGAGGGGGCCGCCCGAGGTGCCGAGGGAGGCGCCCTTGTCCGCGCGGCCCGACAGCCAGGCCAGCAGCTGTGCGGCGGTGCCGTGCACGGTGACCGCGGGCTCGCCCGCGGAGCCGGTGCGCCAGGTGCGGCCGTCCTCGGCGGCCAGGGCGGTGGCCGGAACCCCGCCGTGGCCGGACCAACGGTCGGCGAGGAACTCGATCTCCCGGGTGGTGAACTCCGCCGGCAGGTCGGCGAGCTCGTAGCCGATGTTCAGGTCGACGTGGTGCAGCTCGACCTCGACCAGGCGGCGGAAGGGGATCCGGGCCGCGCTGTCGGTGATGCCGTTGCGCAGCTCGACGGTCCGGGACCAGTCCTGCGGGGCCTCGGTGGTGGCCAGGAACCGGTTCCAGGAATCACGCAGGTCCGCCAGCTGTTCTTCCAGAGGCCTGCCCGCGTCGCGGCCGATGTCGGCCTCCCGGGCCTCGCCGCTCGTGTACATGGGACGGCCCTCGAAAACGTTGACGAGGGCGTCCGCGTTGCGGGCAAGGTGGGCCAGGACGTGGCCCCGGGTCCAGCCGGGGAGGTGTGACTCCTCGGACAGGGCGGCGTTGTCCAGTTTCGCGACTGCGGTCAGCAGCCGGTCGGTGGCCTCACGTACAGATCGCAGGTCGTGCACATGATCAATCATGTTCCGACCCTAGCCCGGGCCACACGATCGGGTGAAGCACCCGGCCGAGTGCCGAAAATCGAATGCACGTGCTATACGCTCGGAAGTCCGGACCCAGTCCAGACTCCATCCGTTGCCGAGCCGCCCCCCATACCCTGGGACGGGGGCCCGTGCCCCCACCCTCTCCAGAAAGGTGCGGACCGGCGTGACCGACCGTCTCATCGTTCGTGGCGCTCGCGAGCACAACCTGAAGAACGTCTCGCTCGACCTGCCCCGCGACTCCCTCATCGTCTTCACCGGACTCTCCGGGTCGGGCAAGTCCTCCCTGGCCTTCGACACGATCTTCGCCGAAGGGCAGCGCCGGTACGTCGAATCGCTCTCCTCGTACGCGCGCCAGTTCCTCGGCCAGATGGACAAGCCCGACGTCGACTTCATCGAGGGCCTCTCCCCGGCCGTCTCGATCGACCAGAAGTCGACCTCGCGCAACCCGCGCTCCACCGTGGGCACGATCACCGAGGTCTACGACTACCTCCGCCTGCTCTTCGCGCGCATCGGCAAGCCGCACTGCCCGGAATGCCGCCGCCCGATCTCCCGGCAGTCCCCGCAGGCCATCGTCGACAAGGTGCTCGCGCTGCCCGAGGGCAGCCGCTTCCAGGTGCTCTCCCCACTGGTGCGCGAGCGCAAGGGCGAGTTCGTCGACCTGTTCGCCGACCTCCAGACCAAGGGGTACAGCCGGGCCCGGGTGGACGGGGAGACCATCCAGCTGTCCGAGCCGCCGACCCTGAAGAAGCAGGAGAAGCACACCATCGAGGTGGTCGTCGACCGCCTCACGGTGAAGGAGAGCGCCAAGCGCCGGCTCACCGACTCCGTGGAGACCGCCCTCGGCCTGTCCGGCGGCATGGTCATCCTGGACTTCGTCGACCTCGCCGAGGACGACCCGGAGCGTGAGCGGATGTACTCCGAGCACCTCTACTGCCCGTACGACGACCTGTCCTTCGAGGAGCTGGAGCCGCGCTCCTTCTCCTTCAACTCGCCCTTCGGCGCCTGTCCCGACTGCACCGGCATCGGCACCCGCATGGAGGTCGACCCGGAGCTGATCATCCCGGACGAGGACAAGTCCCTGGACGAGGGAGCGGTCTCGCCGTGGTCCCTCGGCCACACCAAGGACTACTTCCAGCGGCTGGTCGGCGCGCTCGCCGGAGAGCTCGGCTTCCGGACCGACATCCCCTGGGCCGGCCTGCCGCAGCGCGCGAAGAAGGCCCTGCTGTACGGCCACAAGACGCAGATCGAGGTCCGCTACCGCAACCGGTACGGGCGCGAGCGCGCCTACACCACCGCCTTCGAAGGCGCCGTGCCCTTCGTCAAGCGCCGGCACTCGGAGGCCGAGAGCGACTCCAGCCGGGAGCGCTTCGAGGGCTATATGCGCGAGGTGCCCTGCCCGACCTGTGAGGGATCCCGGCTCAAGCCGATCGTGCTCGCGGTCACCGTGATGGAGAAGTCCATCGCCGAGGTGTCCGCGATGTCGATCAGCGAATGCGCGGACTTCCTCGGCGAGCTCCGGCTGGACGCCCGCGACAAGAAGATCGCCGAGCGGGTGCTCAAGGAGGTCAACGAGCGGCTGAAGTTCCTGGTCGACGTCGGCCTGGACTACCTGTCCCTGAACCGCGCGGCCGGCACCCTGTCCGGCGGCGAGGCCCAGCGCATCCGGCTCGCCACCCAGATCGGCTCCGGCCTGGTGGGCGTGCTGTACGTGCTGGACGAGCCGTCCATCGGCCTGCACCAGCGGGACAACCACCGCCTGATCGAAACCCTGGTCCGGCTGCGCGACATGGGCAACACGCTCATCGTGGTCGAGCACGACGAGGACACCATCAAGGTGGCCGACTGGGTCGTGGACATCGGCCCCGGCGCCGGCGAACACGGCGGCAAGGTGGTCCACAGCGGCTCGCTGAAGGAGCTCCTGAAGAACACCGACTCGATGACCGGGCAGTACCTGTCCGGCAAGAAGTCGATCGCCGTGCCGGCCGCCCGCCGCCCGGTCGACGAGGAGCGCCGCCTCACCGTGCACGGCGCGCGTGAGAACAACCTGCGCGACATCGACGTCTCGTTCCCGCTGGGCGTGCTGACGGCGGTGACGGGCGTCTCCGGCTCGGGCAAGTCGACCCTGGTCAACGACATCCTGTACACGCACCTGGCGCGGGAGCTGAACGGCGCCCGCTCGGTGCCGGGCCGGCACACCCGGGTGGCCGGCGACGACCTGGTCGACAAGGTGGTCCATGTCGACCAGTCGCCGATCGGCCGGACGCCCCGGTCCAACCCGGCGACGTACACGGGCGTCTTCGACCACGTCCGGAAGCTGTTCGCGGAGACGATGGAGGCGAAGGTGCGGGGGTACCTGCCCGGCCGCTTCTCCTTCAACGTCAAGGGCGGCCGGTGCGAGAACTGCTCCGGCGACGGCACCATCAAGATCGAGATGAACTTCCTGCCGGACGTGTACGTGCCGTGCGAGGTCTGCCACGGGGCGCGCTACAACCGGGAGACGCTGGAGGTCCACTACAAGGGCAAGTCCATCGCCGAGGTGCTGGACATGCCGATCGAGGAGGCGCTGGGCTTCTTCGAGGCGGTGCCGACGATCGCCCGCCACCTGCGGACGCTGAACGAGGTCGGGCTGGGGTACGTCCGGCTCGGCCAGTCCGCGCCGACCCTGTCGGGTGGCGAGGCGCAGCGCGTGAAGCTGGCTTCGGAGCTGCAGAAGCGGTCGACGGGGCGGACGGTGTATGTGCTGGACGAGCCGACGACGGGCCTGCACTTCGAGGACATCTCGAAGCTGATCAAGGTGCTGTCCGGGCTGGTCGACAAGGGCAACTCGGTGATCGTCATCGAGCACAACCTGGACGTCATCAAGACCGCGGACTGGGTCATCGACATGGGCCCGGAGGGCGGCTACGGCGGCGGCCTGGTGGTGGCCGAGGGCACGCCGGAGGAGGTCGCCTCGGTGGGCGACAGCCACACCGGCAAGTTCCTGCGGGACATCCTGGGGGCGGACCGGGTCTCGGACTCGGCGACTGTGCGGCGGGCGCCGGCGAAGAAGAAGGCGGCGGCTACGGCTCCGGCGAAGCGGGCGACCCGCGCCAGGAAGGCGTAGCCCGCGGGGGCGGGTTCCGACACGGCCCGGACCCCGTTGCGGACGAGCGTACGGGCGCCCTCCGCGTCGAGTTCGTTCTGCGTGGCGGAGGGGAAGGCGACGTCCGCCG